>JAHHRG010000018.1 GCA_020025965.1 Sutterella sp. | reverse complement strand
AGAGGCGGGTCAAATCCTGTCGTTTAGTGGGATATTAATCTGTCGCGTAACAATGCTGTTCAGCTCCACGAGGAGGATTTTAAAAAGACACCGATTGTAGATTCGACAAGGCCGATCGACATTCTTTTTGTTGGAGACTCGCATGTTGAACAATATAGTTCCCGTGTAAAAAGCCTGAGTTTGGCGACGGGAAAAAATGCAGCCTTTATTACGAGCGGCGGCTGTCTGACTGTCCCAGGTATTCGCGGCGCCAACGGTGCCTTTGAGGGGTGTTCAAAGACTATCGCCATGATCGAACGAGCCCTGAATGATGAACGAATCAAGCGAGTAGTGATCGGGGGTATCTGGGGAAATTACAAACATCAGCCGACAGGGTTGGTATTTGAAAAAGAGAACGGCGAGATTCAGAACTTAGATAACGGTGGCTTTGAGAGCGCTATCGCAAAGCTTTCAGCGGTGATTAAGGCGCATCCCGACAAAGAGTTCTTTGTATTGCTCGATTACCCGTGGAATGAAGGTAAGTACGACAGAAATAAACATGTCTGGGCACAAGGAAGTTACAACCCTGCTTTAAGTAGCAGTCGTTGGGTCAATGGTCAGACAGAGGAAATCCTTGTTGATTATCCCGAATTGACCTACTGGGAAGAAGGAAATGAGGTAATGCAAGCTATGTTGAAAGGACAAGTTCGCTTTATTGAGACGGCCTCTTTGGTATGTCCGAATCGTCAATGTAATTTGATAAATTACAAGGATGACGATCACCTTCGCTCGTCCTATGTCGAAAAACATGCGACTTGGATAGATCAACTTTTTGAGTAAATAAAGTAAAGGGGATGTGAAACTATCTGATTCACATCCCCTTAATTCGTGGGGTATTTATTTACTTGATGCTACGGGCAAGTCGTTCTGCGCGCTCCATGGCATGCTTGGTAGCCGATTCGAGTTCTTCAGGAGTCATGCGGGCAGCGGAGCCTGGGTCGCCTTCAATAACGTATTCGTCGCTTGCCCAAGCGCCGAGATCAATTAACTTACAGCGTTCGGAGCAAAAGGGACGCCAAGGGTTCTTCGGGGAGTATTCAATCTCTTTCCCACAGGTAGGACATTTGACTTTCATTTTGAATGTGTTCGATTAATAAAGAGTGCAGAGTTCAAGATCAAAGGGAATGTCGGTATGTCGAATCGGATGAAGTTTGTGTTCTTCATCTGGCTTCGAGAAGCGAATCCAGATCATGTATTTGTTGGCACTGACTTCCGGAATATAAGGACAATCGATCGGCAAGCGGATCCGAGCCAAAGCACAATTTTGGAAATCGCGAGTGGAATACTGATAAATCCCTTTTTCTGCCACGAGACTCTTTTCAACGGAATGCTCGCGAAGAAGGTCAAGCAGGAGAGTCACACCGTGACGGATGGGGGAGAGTGTTTCACCGTAGGCTATCAATTCAGAACGACGTTCTTCAGCCGGAATGTTGAGCCAGCGATGAAGCTGCGGCAGATCAAATTCGCAGGTACCTCCCACAATCGTCTGACGTGTGCGAATCAGTTGAAGCCACTGATTGGCGCGAACGCTTTGACCGGTCTTGCCGACGCTTGAAGCGACGTGAGCCGTCACCTTTTCGATTTCCTGAATGCGGTTTTCACTCCCCGAACCGGCGGTCACGATATGCTGACGTTGTTTGTCGAGCGTCTGAATCAGTTCATTTCTCAAGTCCGAACGAGCCGTTGCGTCGAGAAGGTCGAAGAGTGCGGAAATTGCAGCTTGATGAGGAATAGGATCGGACTGATTGCAGAACCAATCGTATCGACGAAAAAGAGCTTCAAGACGAAGGTAAGTACGAATCTTCTCATTGCAGGGAAATTCGTACAAAAGATAATCAGCACCGGACATTTTGCTCACATTAGAGGAAGAGAGAACGGGAGAACTTCGATAAACATAACACAGTGAGAGCTGTTTGCCTAATCTGTGTACGCTGGGAAGGATAGACGATCGAGATAGCGACGTACTGCCAGCTCAAGAGCTTCGGGTGTGTCGGCGTTTAGAATGATGTCATCAGCGAGGCTGAGGAAGGTTGTGCGAGAGGGTTGTGCACGCATCATTCGACGAGCTGTTTCTTCAGTAATGCCGGGACGGGTCATGATGCGTGAAAGACGCATGGCATCTGGCGCGTCAATCACGAGAATGCGTGACAGGGAAAGCGGACGAAGTGTGGAGCGATAAAGCAGAGGACAGTCGTAGATGACGAGTGGGCTTTCCGCATATTTGCGGGCTTCTTCTTCGACGCGTTTGGCAATAAGAGGGTGAAGAACCCCCTCGAGTTTTTTGAGTGCCGTAGGATTTTTAAAGACGAGATCGCGCATACGGGCCCGGTCCATGGCTCGATCGGCGGTGAGATACTCTTCGCCAAAGACGAGTGCGACGGCTTCGGAGCCTTCACCTTTCGGTCCTGTGAGTTCACGGGAAAGCCGGTCGGCATCGATCACAGGGATACCTGCACCGAGAAAAGCGGCCGAGGCAGTGCTCTTCCCGGAGCCGATCCCGCCGGTGAGTCCAATGATGCATGTCATAAGAAGCTCCTTGCGGTCTTTTACGCAGATCGCAGATAAGAAAAAAGGCACCGTCTTGCGACAGTGCCTTTTTTTGAAATCCTGGTCGGGGTGAGAGGATTCGAACCTCCGACTCCTACGTCCCGAACGTAGTACTCTACCAGGCTGAGCTACACCCCGATTTCACCGATCAACGATTACGTTTAACCGTGAAGGCGAGCAATTGTATCAGAGAATCGCGGAAAAGGGAAGGCGGAAGAATATCGAGTGCTTCTTTGCCACGAATAAGCTCTTCTTCTGCACGTTTTGCACATTCCTCAAGCGCGTTCGTACGAAGAACGATAGACGCGATGGTTTCGAAGTCGCCGTCTCCGAGACGGATAGCTTCGTCGATCGTTTCGCGTTCGGTGTCAGTACAAAGGCGACGAGCATAAATAATTGGAAGCGTCACTTTGCCTTCACGGAGGTCGTCACCCAAATTTTTGCCTGTGTCGGCCACATTGCCCCTGTAGTCAAGAATGTCGTCAGCAATCTGGAAAGCGTTGCCGAGACAAAGGGCGTAACGGGCTACCGCTTCTTCTCGGGCTTCGTCGCATTCGGCAATGGCAGCGGCCATGCGAGCGCCTGCTTCAAAGAGGCAGGCGGTCTTACGTTCGATGACCTTAAAGTAGCGTTCTTCATCTACGCTCGGGTCATGCGCGTTGACCATCTGGATTACTTCGCCTTCGCTCAAACGATTGGCGGCATCGGAAAGAGCCTGCATTACTCGAAGGTTCCCTGCACGAACCATCATCTGGAAGGAGCGAGTGTAGAGAAAATCTCCGACGAGTACGGCAGCACCGTTGCCCCAACGGCTGTTGGCCGTTGGACGACCGCGGCGCAGATCGCTCTCATCAACTACGTCGTCATGCATGAGCGTAGCCGTGTGAAGAAGTTCGATCGTAGCACCGAGATACTGATGTAGCGTACCTTCGTAACCGAGCGCGCGACAGATCAGCATCAACAGAGCGGGGCGCATGCGCTTGCCACCTGCGCTGGTGATATATTCGCTGATTTCGTGCATTCGCGAAACGTCGCTCGATAGCTCGTTACGAATGATCTCATCCACAGCCTGCATATCGGCGGCAATGGGGAGAAGAAGCTGCTTGACCAGCGCTTTAGGATCCTGAGAGGAGGCGGTTTCAGACATGATCGTTGCCGTAGAAAATTATTGATGCGTCAAAGTATAGCCAATCGTCTCAGAGAGGGAGAAACGCTCCTTTGAGGTAGGTTGCAAAAATAATGCAAAAAAGGCGGATTTCACTTGACTGATGCCGGTAATCGTGAAATAATCCGAACCTTTCCACGCACTCGAACGTGCAAACGCGTCCTCGGGAATCCTCCCGGCGCGCACACGCTTATTACAAAAAGGTTTTGTCTAGTTCCTTCGGGAACGAAAGCAGAACGGGCGAGGTTTATATACATGTACGCTATTATCAAGACTGGCGGTAAGCAGTACCGCGTTTCTGTCGGCGACAAGCTCAAGGTCGAAACCCTTGACGTCGAAGCCGGCGCTCAGGTGACCCTCACCGAAGTTCTCGCTGTTAGCGGCGAACAGGGTCTCAAGGTTGGTAACCCGATGGTCGAAGGCGCCAAGGTTACGGCTACGGTTCTTTCCCATGGCCGTCACGACAAGGTTCGCATCTTCAAGTTCCGTCGTCGTAAGCACTCCATGAAGTCTGCCGGTCATCGCCAGAACTTCACCGAGCTCAAGATCGAAACGATCGAAGCTTAATTCGTTAACCGACTTTTTATAGAGAAGTACTAAAATGGCACATAAGAAAGGTGGCGGTTCTACCCGCAACGGTCGTGATTCCAAGGCCAAGCGTCTTGGTGTGAAGGTTTTCGGTGACGCTGCTGTCAACGCTGGTGGCATCATCGTTCGTCAGCGTGGTACGAAGTTCCACGCTGGTGACAACGTCGGTATGGGCAAGGACCACACGCTCTTCGCTCTCGTTGACGGCGTCGTCAAGTTCGAAGTTAAGGGTGCTTTCAACCGTCATTATGTGAAGGTTGATCCGATCGTTGCCTAATTGGGCAACGCGTCAGCTCTGACGAGACAATTCAAAAGCCCAGCGCGGGATTCTCCGTTCTGGGCTTTTTTCGTAGAGATTCCTCCGCTTTTCTCTTGAGCGGCGGACAAGACTCTGTTAGAGTCCCTACAATCATTGAGTTTCGTTTGTTTCCCTTCTCAGGAGACAAACTCGGTCAACTAGTAAAGGTGAAAAAGTGAAGTTTGTTGACGAAGCAAAAATTGAAGTCCAAGGCGGCAAGGGCGGCAACGGTGCGGCAAGCTTCCGCCGCGAAAAGTTCATCCCGAAGGGTGGTCCCGACGGTGGTGACGGCGGTCGCGGTGGTAGCGTTTATGCCGTAGCCGACCGTAACATCAATACCTTGGTTGACTATCGCTATACACGCAAATTCTTCGCTCCCAACGGCGAACACGGTCGCGGTGCCGATTGCTACGGCGCGGGCGGTTCCGATATCGAACTCCGCATGCCTGTTGGTACCTTGGTTCGCGACGTTGATACGGGCGAAGTCATCGCCGATTTGAACGTACACGGTGCTCGTCAGCTCCTCGCAGCGGGTGGAAAGGGGGGCTTGGGCAATTTGCATTTCAAGAGTTCCGTTAACCGCGCTCCGCGCCAGGCGACACCGGGCGAACCAGGCCAGTATCGCCAGCTCGAATTGGAACTTCAGGTTTTGGCCGACGTGGGGCTTCTCGGCATGCCAAATGCCGGTAAATCCACGTTTATTACGGCTGTGTCGAATGCTCGTCCGAAGATCGCCGGTTATCCCTTCACGACGCTCCATCCGCATCTCGGTGTGGTGCGTGTCGGTCCCGAACAGAGTTTTGTTTTGGCCGATGTCCCGGGGTTGATTGAAGGCGCAGCTGAAGGGGCCGGTCTCGGTCATCTCTTCCTTCGTCATCTTTCTCGCACGAAGATCCTTCTTCACATGATTGATGCTGCGCCCTTTGACGAAGAAACCGATCCGATTCAGGAAGCTCGCGCACTTGTTCGTGAACTCGAAAAGTACGATCCGGCCTTGGCAGCCAAGCCACGTTGGATCGTGATCAATAAGGTTGACCTTCTAGAGGAAGCCGATCGAGAAGCTTTGGTCGAACGTTACCGTAAGGAACTCGCCATGAACGGCGAACCTGTTTTTGTGATCTCCGCAGCTACTCGTGAAGGTTGTGAAGCCTTGGTGAAGGCCTTGGCTCAGAAGATCGACGAAGAACGTCGCGAAAGTATCGCTTTTATCGATGACAATCGCTTCGATCCGACCGAAGAATAAATAAAACAATCCGAAGCTCCGCCCTTTTTGGTAAGGACGGAGCTTTTTTAATTCAAAAAAACAGAAATCCTTTTATGAGTATTGCCAACCTTTTAGACCGTTTTTTTCAAGTTAGTGAAAACAACTCAACGGTAAGTCGCGAAATTACAGCCGGTGTAACAACCTTCATGTCGATGTGTTATCTCATCTTCGTTATTCCGGCGATGCTGGCTGATGCGGGGATGCCACGTGAAGATGTCGTCGGTGTCGTGATCATTATTACTTTCCTTATCACTATGCTGATGGGGGTTTGGGCCAAATATCCGGTTGGAGTGGCACCGGGCCTCGGTATTACCGCTTTTTTTGCTTATTACGTTTGTGGTCCTGCAGGGTTTACTTGGCAAGAAGGTTTGGGAGCGGTTTTTATTTCCGGCGTGGTCTTCTTTTTATTGACGGTGACGAAAATTCGTCAACTGATTGTTAATGCCGTACCGATGGATCTGAAGCTTTCAATTGTTGTCGGCATAGGCGCTTTTATCGCCTTGATCGGATTGAAAAACGGTGGTGTGATTGTTTCTGATCCGGCAACATTCGTTGCTTTGGGGGATATCACAAAACCCGAAGTTATGCTGACACTCTTCGGATTTTTCCTTACAGCTATTCTCATGATCCTACGCGTGCGTGCGGGGATGATCATCGGTATTTTGGCGACAACTGCTCTGGGCGTGGTCTGCGGTGTCACCGCTTTGCCGGAAGGTGCTTGGGTGAGCTTTGAATTGCCTAACCTCGAAGGGACGATCGGTCAGCTCGATCTCAAGGGAGCGATGGCCCATGGTTTAATCAGTATTATTTTCACGTTGACGATGGTTGATCTGTTTGACAATATGGGGGTTTTGATCGGATTGGCCAGAAAATGCGGTTTTATGAAAGCCGATGGAGAAATTAAGAATCTTGACCGTGCTTTCATCACTGACTCAATCGGTACGATGGTTTCGGGTTTAATGGGGACAACGACGGCTACTTCCTATTTGGAAAGTGCTACGGGGGTAGCAGCCGGTGGGCGTACGGGACTGACTGCCGTGACTACGGCCTTATGTTTTCTCTTCGCCATTTTCTTTATTCCCATTGTTTCGATCGTTCCCGCCTATGCAACGGCTCCGATTCTGATTATCGTGGGTGCTCTCATGATGCAGGAAGTGGTTGGAATTCACTTCGAAAAACTTGAGATTGCTATTCCTGCCTTTATGACGATCGTGATGATGCCTTTCACGTTCAATATTGCTACGGGTTTTGGCTTCGGCTTTGTGAGCTACGCGATTCTTCATGTGGCGACCGGTAAGTGGAATAAAGTGACGCCTTTTATGTACATCATTTCCGCGTGTTTTATTGTGAACTTCTTGATGCGATGATTTGACAATAGAAGAGAGCAAATAAACTGACTACCGCAGTTTATTTGCCTTGCCTAGAAGAAAAGAGTGAGATACTCGAAAAAATATCTTCTCATATGTAAATTGAATGCAATGACAGATATCAAAACGATCCAGACAGAAACATTAGAACTCTTCAAGAGCTTTAAATTGTTCTGCGAAGAAAATGAAATAGAGTTCTTCTTAATTTATGGAACACTATTAGGAGCAGCGAGACATCAGGGGTACATCCCGTGGGATGACGATCTTGATGTGGCGATGGATCGGAAAAATTACGAGAAGTTCTTATCGCTTTCAGAAAAATTACCGAAACCTCTTTTTTTTGAGAAGGCTTATACCGTTAAAGGGAATCCTGTCCCTAAGGTACGAGATAAGTCGAAACAGATCCAGGACATCACGGGGGGAGAAGGGGTCTTTGTTGATATTTTCTGTATGGACTACTTCAATGAACCTTCAGTGGTTGTTCGAACTCTAGCTAATAAATGTGTTGCCTGGCGTTGGAAGAGAAAAGAGATCAAAGCAAAAAACAAGTTGCTGTATGCTCTTTATTCGACAGTCGTGTGGATTCCTTACTCGTTTTACCTGTTGACTCGATTGGCTTATCGGTACCTTCCGAAACTTAAAAGAGGAAAATTTATTGCACTTAGCGGAGAGTTCCCTAGTGATGAATTTTATCCGTCAGAGGCTGTTTTCCCTTTAAAGAAAATGTCTTTTGAGGGAATTAGTTGCTTGGTGCCGAATGATGTCGATCGAGTGCTGACAATTAAGTACAAGGATTGGAAAACGCCAATCAAGTATGAGAATAACCATTTTTAAGTGGAATTGTTGAAATGGACTCGTGTTTAAAATTAGCGCGTCGCGTTGTTGTCAAAGTCGGTAGTGCATTGGTTACAAACGACGGTCGCGGTTTGGATATCAAGGCTATTGAACGTTGGGCCGGTCAGATTGCCGAACTTCAGAAGGTGGGGAAGGAAGTCATTCTGGTGAGTTCCGGTGCTGTTGCCGAAGGGGTGCTTCGTTTGGGTTGGGAAACGCGACCTAGTCGTGTGTACGAACTGCAGGCAGCGGCTGCCGTCGGGCAGATGGGCTTGGTGCAGGCATATGAGACGCATTTTCGCGATCATGGGATCGGGACGGCACAGGTTCTTTTGACGCACCAGAATTTGTCAGACCGCGAGCAGTACCTCAATGCTCGCTCTACCATTCGCGAATTGCTTCGCCTCGGGATCGTTCCGGTCATTAATGAAAATGACACGGTCGTGACCAGTGAAATTAAAGTGGGCGACAACGATACTCTGGGGGCTTTAGTCACAAACCTGGTTGAAGCCGATGTCCTTGTGATTTTGACGGATCAGCGCGGTCTTTATACAGCCGATCCTCGCTCGAACCCCGATGCCGAATTCGTGGCCGTGGCTCGTGCGGGCGATCCCAAGCTTGAAAAGATGGCTGGGGGAGCTGCCAGTTCGCTTTCACGTGGCGGGATGATAACGAAGATCCTTGCGGCCAAGCGTGCCGCGCGATCGGGGGCCAGTACGATTATCGCGAGCGGTCGTGAAGAAAACGTACTTTCCCGTTTGGCTTCAGGCGAAATGATCGGGACGCAGCTCGAAGCTCACGAGACGGTTCTTCATGCCCGTCAGCAGTGGATTGCCGATCAGCTCCGATCCGCAGGTGAACTTGTGCTCGATGAAGGAGCGGTGCGTGCGTTGCGAGACGATCATACGTCACTTTTGCCCGTCGGCGTGGTTGATGTCAAAGGCAACTTCGTGCGCGGCGAAGTGGTGAGCTGTGTAACGCTGGACGGCATCGAGATAGCTCGCGGTTTGGTGAATTATTCGAGTGACGATGCCAAACGCCTTTGTCGAGCGCATACGGAAGAAATTCTCGAACGTCTCGGTTACATGGAACAGCCGGAGATCATTCACCGCGACAATATGATTATGATCAGAAAGGCCTGAAGAAAACGTGAAAAGCCTTTTCTTTCAATAACACCCTCTCAGAAAGTGAGGTTCCTTCAGACGAGGGAACCTCACTTTTTGTTAAAATTTCAAACTAATCAATTTTTGACGCCGTTCTTTCGGATTCGACGTCCTGCTGTATCCCCGTTTATCGGGGACGATTTTTTTATGCGGATCTCAACAGGATTGAATTGTCCTCAGGACCGCTTTTTCTATTCACGAACTATTATGCGTGCTCGTTCTTATTTCCTTTCGACGCTGAAAGAAGCGCCCGCCGATGCTGACGTCATTAGCCAACAGCTCATGATTCGTGCCGGCATGATCAAGAAACTTGCCGCCGGCGTCTATACCTATATGCCGGTCGGTCTTCGTACTATTCGTAAGATCGAAAAGATCATCCGCGAAGAAATGGATCGCGCAGGTGCCGTCGAATTGTTGATGCCGATCGTTCAGCCGGCCGAACTCTGGCAGGAATCGGGGCGTTGGGAAAAGTATGGCGCCGAACTGCTTCGCTTTAAGGATCGTCATGATCGTGACTTCGTGATTCAGCCGACGTCCGAAGAAGTCGTGACCGACATTGCTCGTCAGGAAATCAAGAGCTGGCGTCAGCTTCCGATCAACTTCTATCACATCCAAACGAAGTTCCGTGACGAACGTCGTCCTCGTTTCGGCGTGATGCGTGGCCGCGAATTCACAATGTGGGACGGGTACTCATTCGACCGCGACGCTGAAGGTGCAGGCAAGTCCTACGACATCATGTTCGATGCCTATCACCGTGTTTTTAACCGTATGGGGCTGATGTTCCGTGCCGTGCGTGCGGACACCGGTGCGATCGGGGGTAGCCGTTCTCACGAATTCCAGGTGATTGCTAACGCCGGTGAAGACGTGATTGCTTACTGTCCCGAGAGCGAATACGCTGCCAATATTGAATTGGCCGAAGCCTCTTCTCTCATTGCCGAACGTGCAGAAGCTCGTGAAGAAATGGTGAAGCGCGCCACGCCCGAAAAGGAAAAGTGCGAAGACGTGACGGCTTATCTCGGTTTGCCGCTGACGGCTTCCGTTAAGAGCATCGTGTTGGCCGCTGATCGTACAGATGAAGAAGGCAATCCGTTGCCTGCCAAGATCGTGTTGCTTCTTTTGCGTGCCGACCATGAATTGAATGAAGTGAAGGCGGGGCACCTGCCCGAACTGAAGGAAGGTTTCCGTTTTGCAACTGACGAAGAAATCGTTCAGGCCTTCGGTTCCAAGCCGGGCTATCTCGGTCCTGTCGGTATTTCTGACGATATTGCAGTTTACGCTGACCTGACGGTTGTCAATATGTCCGACTTCTGTTGCGGTGCTAACGAAGAAGGCTACCACTACACGGGTGTTAACTTCGGTCGCGATCTTCCCGAACCCAAGGCCGTTGACCTTCGCAACGTGATCGAAGGCGACGTGTCGCCTGACGGCAAGGGGAAACTAAAGCTGCAGCGCGGTATTGAAGTCGGCCACGTTTTCTATCTTGGCACGAAGTATTCCGAAGCCTTGAATGCTACGTATCTCGACGAAAACGGTAAGCCGCAGGTTCTCGAAATGGGTTGCTACGGTATTGGCGTGACCCGCTTGGCCGGTGCTGCCATTGAACAAAACCACGACGACAAGGGCATCATTTGGCCTGATGCCATCGCTCCCTTTGAGGTGGTCATCTGCCCGATGAACTATGCCAAGAGTGAAGCCGTCCGCGAAGCCGCTGACAAGCTCTACGAAGACCTGAAGGCTCAGGGTGTCGACGTTATTCTTGACGACCGCGACATGCGCCCTGGCGTGATGTTCGCCGACTGGGAACTTATCGGTGTACCGCATCGCGTCGTCATCGGTGACCGAGGTCTCAAGACCGGCGAAGTTGAATATGTCAACCGTCGTAATATGGCCGAAAAGGTCATGGTTAAGGTTGATGAAGCTCTCGACTTCGTGAAGAGCCGTATCAACCGCTGATCGCGATTCTGACAGACCCTCACTGGAGTGGTCTGTCACCGCATGAAAAAAAGGATTTCCGTTTGGGACGGAAATCCTTTTTTATGTTCTTAGTGACGATCATCCACCGGGTCGAACATCAGGAGAAGTTCTCGCGGCGGATTGTAGCCGATATCGGGCTTCGGGAAAGGATTGCACTTACGAATGGCAATCTCAACAGCACGGTCATAAGCGTCCCAGCCAGAGGCTTTCCGCTTCTGCGGAGAACCGATCTGTTCGCCAGTGGGGAGAAGTCGGACCTGATATTCCGCTCGGAATTGGTTGCGCTGCGTGGAGGGGGGAACATCAATGGAGATGTTCTGACGAACGCAGGCAATGACACGATCGTTATATTGAGCGAGCGCGACACCAGTGAGGTTTTGGCGCGTATTGCGCTTGTCGCCTCGCGTGTTTCCGGAACGTGCACCGTCGGGATCAACCTTGGCATTGAGTCGAGCCAATTCCTGCTGACGCATGAGACGGCGAATACGTTCGCGTTCAAGTCGGTCGGCTTCGGCCTTTTTCTTAGCAGCAATCCGCTTTTGCTCGGCGATTCGCTTCTCTTCCGCAATGCGCATTTCTTCAGCGATGCGTTTTTCTTCAGCGCGTCTGGCTTCAAGTGCTTTACGTTCTTCCTCGGCTATTCGACGTTCTTCGGCGAGTTTTTCCTGAGCAAGACGTTCAGCCTCTTTCTTGAGACGCTCTTCTTCTGCACGGCGCTCGGCTTCAATGGCTTCCTGTCGGGCCTTTTCAATACGTTCGGCTTCGGCCTTTTCACGGGCACGGCGGACGTCTTCTTTGCGTCGAGCATCCTCTTCTCGTCGAGCTTCTTCAGCGAGCTTTTCAGCCTTTATTCGTTCGTTTTCGGCCTGGAGGCGCTGAACCTCGGCCTGCTTTTGAACAAGGGCTTCCATTTCACGAGCTTCACGCTCCAAAGCTTCCTGCTCCTCACGTCGATCTTCGGCTTCATGAGGCCTCGGAGGTGTAGCGTCGGGCTTTTTTTCTGCAACCCCTGTCAGATCGTTGCCGGCGGAAATGTCTTCCGGAGCCCAGAGTTCCGCATAGACTACCTCCGAGGTGGTCGACCACTGGAAGACTGAAAAGAGACCGACAAAAAGAAGCGCATGCACGGCACCGGACATGATGACAGCCGGGAGCATGTCCTGTCTGTCTTCACGCTTGAAGCGGTCTGTGAGCTTTTTGTCCTTCATGGCAATTTCGTCGGTTAACGGCCTTCAGAACTGCGTTCTATGCGCAGAGCGAGACCGACGCGGGGAACTTCGGCTCCCTGCAGTAATTTCAGAACGTTGATGACGTCTTCATAGCGAACGTCCTTGTCCGCGGCGATGACGACAGGCGTATCAGGTTTTTTCTCCTGAGCCGCTTTGACGGCACCGATAAGTCCCGGCATATCAACGGGTGTCATTTCTTTCCCTTCGCGAAGCGAAAGATTTCCATCTGGATAGACGATGACCTCGATCAACTGTTCGGGGGCTTTGGAGGCCTTATTCACGGATGGCAGATTGATGACACTCGGATTGACGAAAGGAGCTGCGACCATCAGGATGACGACGAGAACTAGCATGACGTCAATATACGGGACGACGTTCATTTCGGACATCAGTCCGCGGCGATTCTTGTTACCGCTCAGAGACATGATTTAGCTCCGAGGTTGCTGACGTTGAAGAATGTTAAGGAATTCTTCGCTGAAGCCGTCGAGGCGGTTCGTCAGGCGATTGATGCGGTTGCTGAAGTAGTTAAAAGCGGCAACGGCGGGAATGGCAGCAAAAAGGCCAATAGCAGTTGCCACTAGGGCTTCCGCAATACCAGGGGCTACAACGGCGAGGCTCACGTTTTCAAGTGTGGAAAGACCGGTAAACGCATTCATAATCCCCCAAACGGTACCGAAAAGACCGATGTAGGGAGAGGTGGAACCGATCGAAGCGAGCATCGGGAGACCGTTTTCGAGATGATCCATCTCACGGTTGTAAACGGCACGCATGGCACGAGAAACGCCGTTGAGGGCCTGCGGATCGGCACGGTGCTGCTTCATGAATTCGTTCATGCCGGCATAGAAAACGCGTTCTTCAATACCGGAGGCGGCTTCGTTGCGCTTGGCAGTTTCCATCAGCTGATTGAGAGCCGTACCGCTCCAGAAGCGGGATTCGAATTCTTCAATCTGGCGGCTGGCGCGGGAGATGGAAAAGAATTTCTGGAAAATTACCGTCCAGCTCGCTAGCGAGAGGAAGAGGAGAATGCCTAACACGACCTTGACGACAAGGCTGGCATTGGTGATAAGCGTCAGAATAGACAGATCGGCAGTAGGTGTCATTTTGGAGCAGCTGGTGGATATCAGTCTTGGGAAAGAGTTTGAAGTTTGTTGTAAAGCTCGTCGGGAATGGCCGTCGGCTGCATGCTCACGGCATTGATAACTCCGATGCGTACGTGACCGGCCGTAATCAGTTCATTTCCTCGCATCACGTTCTGTTCGAAAATGATTGAAGCGCGTCGAATTTTTTCCACTCGAGTATGAACGGTCAGATTGTCGCCCAAGACGGCTGCCGTTCTGTAGGCAATGTCGAGCGAGGCGACGACAAAGAGCACGCCGTCTTCACGAGTGCGCTCGCTATTCTGATCGAAGTTCAGTTGGCAGAGCAGATCGCTTCTCGCCCGTTCCATGAATTTCAGGTAATTGGCATGATAAACGATACCGCCTGCGTCCGTGTCTTCCCAGAAAACACGGACAGGGAATAGATTGATCGGCATAGTCCGACGGATAAAAAAAGAAGGTAAGCGCTTAGTATAGGCGTCTTTCAGTGGTTTTCCGAGTTTATTTGGCTCGGAAAATCGCAACGATTAGTACCCAGAAACCGATACAGCCTAACCAGGGAGAGAGACCGACCCAGTAGGCCAGTCGGTCAAAGCCTTCGAGTGTTGTGCCAAGAACATGCCAGTCAGACCAAATAAGTAGAAGCCAGGTGAGTGTCATCCAAAGGACGGTCCCTGTGAGCATGGCAGGACGCCAGTAAAAGTTTTCCAAACGGCGAATGCCTTCTGCGTAACTGATCTTGTTGAGAAAACCCAACAACATCCCCGTGAAGATAATGGCCGTGACCGACGTGACACCGCCGGCAATAATGGCTACAAGCGAATATTTGGCCAGATGACGCATCGGCGTACTTTCAGGATTCATGCGAGTGGCAACATGTTCAAGCGCTTCGCCGTTGACATCAGTGACGGCAAAAGGGGCGCTCGCGGCTTTTTCAGGAAGGCCTGCTCCGATAGCTTCGATAGTGACTTGAAGAAGTGTATCGGTCTGCTGGTTTCGTTCGACCGGAACAGCAGAGAGCATCGTGATGCCAATACCAGCAGCTAGCAACGTACCGAGAATCTGGTAGCTGGGTCGGGCGAACAAACGGCCGACGGCGAGGCGTCGGGTAGGCGACATCACGACGACGAGAGACGTGATAAAAAAGGCGATCAAAGTGATCCAGACGAAGGCGGCAAGCGGAAAAGAGAAGGTCATGGTGGGCCTTAATAAGAACCGAAGAGGTCGCGAACGACGGGGGCATTGTTAACGGGAGGAGTGATATTGAAATGATGCCAGGCGGTCGGCGTGGCAACGCGACCGCGGGGCGTACGTTGAACGAACCCCTGCTGAATTAAATAGGGTTCGACAACGTCTTCCAAAGTTTCACGATCCTCGCCGACTGACGCAGCAAGGTTATCTATGCCGACGGGGCCGCCGGCAAATTTCTCAATGATAGTCAAAAGAAACTTACAGTCAATGAGATCGAGTCCTTCGGGATCGACACTCAGCATCTGCAACGCATGATCGGCAATCTCGGACGTAATACGGCCGTCGTGTTTGACTTCCGCATAATCGCGAACGCGTCGAAGGAGACGGTTGGCCACACGCGGTGTTCCTCTGCTGCGGCGAGCGATTTCAAAAGCTCCTGATTCGTCAATGGCAACGTTCAAAAGACCGGCAGAGCGACGGACAATTCTCGCCAATTCTTCAGGGGTGTAAAACTGAAGCTGATTGACGATACCGAATCGGGCACGCAGAGGATTCGTAAGCGATCCAGCGCGCGTCGTTGCGCCGATGAGCGTAAAAGGCGGAAGATCGAGCTTGATGGAGCGTGCGGCTGGGCCTTCGCCGATCATAATGTCGATCTGATAGTCTTCGAGTGCCGGATAGAGGATTTCCTCCACGACTGGTGAAAGACGGTGGATTTCGTCAATAAAGAGAATGTCGTGCGGCTCGAGATTCGTCAGAATCGCCGCTAGATCGCCGGGGCGTTCAAGAACAGGACCGGACGTTTGACGAAGGTTGACTCCCATTTCGTGCGCGACAATATGAGCGAGCGTCGTTTTACCGAGCCCCGGAGGACCGAATAAGAGCAAATGGTCGAGCGGTTCGTTCCGACGTCGAGCAGCTTCAATAAAAATGTGAAGTTGCTCACGAATGGCTTCCTGACCGACATATTCTGTCAGCGACTCTGGGCGAAGTGCGCGGTCGACATTTTCTTCGTTAGGTGACGCGGTATTGCCGTCGATGAGGCGATCGTTGTTCTGCATGTCGACTCCTTAGCGGGCCAAAGTCTTAAGGGCTTGACGGATCCCTTCGCTCACCCCGATATCGGCAGGGAGTTTCTTGACGGCGCTTTGTGCTTCGCGTTCGGAATAACCGAGGGCCACCAATGCGCTTGTAATGTCGTTGCGGGTAGCACCGTTTTCGGACGGTGTGGAAGCTCCGTCCGAAACCAGTACGAGTTTGCCTTTCAACTCAAGAATGAGACGTTCGGCGGTTTTTTTCCCTATGCCGGGAATGCGCGTCAGCATGCCGAGGTTCCCTTCTTCAATGGCGCTGGCCAAATCGCCGGTACTCATACCGGAGAGAATGGCAAGGCCGATACGGGGACCAATGCCGGAAATCTTGATGAGCGCGCGGAAAGTTTGGCGTTCCGAAGCAGTTGCAAAACCGTAGAGTAGCATGGCGTCTTCGCGAACAACGAAGTGCGTCAGCAACGTGACATCGTTACCGATGTCAGGAAGATTGCAGAAGGTGGACATCGGTACGTCGACTTCGTAGCCGACACCCGAAACGTCGATAAGAATTTGTGGCGGTGCTTTCTCAAGCAGTTTGCCGTGGAGACGTCCAATCATGGGAGATCACCTTTTTTAGTAACGAGAGCCGTCCAGGCGGAGCGAGCACCAGAGGCGCTCCGACCGCGTCTGGCAGTAGCATAGGGGCGCGTTGTACCACCGGTGCGTTCGACGGCACGAAGTTTGACGGCATTGGCGCAACAGACGGCGCAGGCAAGTGCGTCAGCTTCGTCGGCTTGTAGAGTCCGTTCGATGCCGAGAAGCAGGCCCATCATACGTTGGATCATTTCTTTGTCGGCTTTGCCGGTGCCCGTGGCGGCTTCTTTGATTTCGCTGGGTGTGAATTCTTCAACAGTGAGTCCGGCCAGATCAGCAGCCACCAAGGCCGCTCCACGAGCTTGGCCGAGGCGGAGCGTACTTTGGGGATTGACGTTAACGAAGACTCGTTCTGCCGCGGCGAGCGTAGGCGAGGTACGTTCGATAACACTCGTCAATTCACGCACAATATGCCCGAGGCGGCTCGAAAGTTCGCCTTTGGGAACGTGGATCACCCCGCTTTCGACCACAGAGTAGCGACCGCCAGCGACGTCAATAACTCCCCAGCCAGTGTGATTGAGCCCTGGGTCAAGCCCAATGATTCTCAGTACCAAGGTTTATCGGCCGAAGCCGCCCATGCCGGGGAAACCGCCGGAACCGAAGTTGCCGAGACCGCCCATGCCGCCTAAAGCACGCATCAGTTTGCCGAGACCGCCCTTTTTCATGCGCTTCATCATTTCCTGAGATTGTTCGAACTGCTTGAGAAGGCGGTTGACTTCCTGCACCTGAACGCCGGATCCGGCAGCAATGCGTTTTTTGCGACTTGCTTTGATGAGTTCGGGCTTACGACGTTCGTAGGGCGTCATTGAATCGATGATGCCGACAGTACGACGCACGGCTTTCTGCGCGTCTTCATCGTTGACCTTGTCGGCGAGTCCTTGAAACTGGGAAGGCAACTTTTCGAGCATGGAGGAGAAGCTTCCCATATTGCTCATCTGCATGAGCTGAGCGCGGAAATCATTCAGATCGAACTTGTCGCCCTTCGAAAGTTTGACGGCAAGTTTTTCCGCTTCGGCAATGTCGATCGACTTCTGCACGTCCTTAACAAGGCCGACGATGTCGCCCATGCCGAGGATTCGAGAGGCCATGGCTTCCGGATCGAAAGCATCAAACCCCGTCAGTTTTTCGGCCGTACCGACAAACTTGATGGGTTTACCCGTAACGTGACGAACGGAGAGTGCGGCACCGCCACGGCTGTCGCCATCCATCTTCGTGAGAATCACACCAGTGAGAGGAAGGCGCTCGTTAAAGGCCTTCGCCGTGTTGACAGCGTCCTGACCGAGCATCGCATCAATGACGAAAAGCGTTTCGGCAGGCTTCAAAAAGGTATGCAAATCGGCCACTTCGGTCATCATCTTTTCATCGATGGCGAGGCGACCGGCCGTGTCGACGATAAGAACGTCGAAAAAGCGACGTTTGGCGTGATCGAGAGCCTTGCGGGCGATGTCGATCGGAAGTTCACCGGTTTCGCTCGGGAACCATTCGGCACCGGCCTGAGCACTCACAGTCTTCAACTGTTCGATTGCGGCCGGACGGTACACGTCAGCAGATACCGTCAGGACTTTCTTTTTCTTTTCTTCAATGAGGTACTTGGAAAGTTTGCCGGCCGTTGTCGTCTTACCGGCACCCTGAAGGCCGGCGAGAAGGATGATGGCAGGCGGCTGGACGTGCAGATTGATGTCGCGTTCTTCCGGAGGAACGTCACCGCCGATGATGGCCGTCAGCTCGCGTTGAACGACGCCGACCAAAGCCTGCCCCGGATTGAGGTTGCCGACGACTTCTTCGCCCATCGCATTTTCTTTAATGCGCGCCAAAACTTCGCGAACGACAGGGAGGGCAACGTCGGCCTCAAGAAGGGCAATGCGAACTTCACGGAGCATTTCCTTCGTGTTTTCTTCTGTCAGTCGGGCCTGGCCGCGCATCGTTTTGACGATTTTAGAAAGGCGCTGGCTTAACGAGTCGAGCATGATGATAGTTTCCTAGTGTTGGCGGCTCTGTTCGGAGTCTTCGCAATGGAAGTCTTCGACGAACAGTGCCGTAGCGAACGCCGAAGAAAGCCGACGGCGCTCGTTCGAAAAAATTAGTTGTCGGAATCGTATTTCAGCAACATCTAAGCCCGATAAGGCTAAAATCAAAAGAAAAGGGTTTTTGTCCGCAGACGTTGCTGACTGCTCATTCGTGAAGTTCCGACGATTTTCGTGTCGGATGCCTCTCGAGAGCAAACACTTCATTTTAGTGGTAACGGATGGGATTTGCACCCGCCGACGGGGGCTTCGCTAGGCTATGCGTGGCTTCCATCCTCGAAAGCTTAAAAGAAAAAGAGTTTCAAACGAACATGACTGCTCTCACCATTTGCTCAGTAGTTGCGGCAATCCTTTATCTCTTTGCCGGTATCGTGATCATCAGATCAATGAAAGGGCGCAATGCACATGCGCCAGTCTGGGTTCGCTGGCCGATCGGTCTGGCTGTCCTTGCTCACGGTTATGCTCTTCACGACGGGATGTTGCGAGATGGCGTGACGACCTTCGGTTTCGGCTATGCTCTCTCCGAAATGTTCTTCTTCGCCGTAGTGATTCTGTTGGTTGAAACTTGGATTCATCGTCTTCACGGACAGTTCGGTATCGTGCTTCTCGGTGCTGTTGTGGGTGTACTCGCAACCCTTATTTTCCCTGGACAAACCATTGAGTCCGGCGAATGGACGCTGATTTTCCGCTGGCATCTCTTCCTTGCGATCGCTGCTTATGCTTTCATGCTAATTGCGTTCGTGCACGGCATTCTGATGACGATTCAGAACCGCCGTCTCAAGCGTCCGGCTCCCGAATCGGAAGAGGCAGGATTTATCGATTCGATGCCCGGCCTAGTTGTGATGGAACGCATTTTCTTCCGTATCGTGGCGGTCGGATTCCTCTGCATCACGCTGACGTTATGCTTGGGGGCATTTGCTACCTACGAGATGCACGGCGTTTACTTCAGTTTCGAACATAAGACCATCTTAACCTGGGTGGCTTGGATCCTTTTCGGCGTTCTCCTCGCAGGTCGAGTCTTCGCCGGTTGGCGTGCCAAGACTGCACTTAATTGGTTTTGGGCCGGTTGCGCCGCCTTTGTCGTGGCTTATTTCGGCTATAGCTTCGTGATTGAACTGATGGCCCGATGAGGTGGCTTGATGGGACGGATTTTATTCTTTTTGTTCCTAATCGCGGCCGTTTGGATTGCTTGGACCTTGAGGCGAAAGCGCAATGCGCTTGACAATGAAGAGCGTCGCGAGCTGAAGCGGTTGCGTGAAAAAGAGCGGGAAAGTCAGGGACGTGCTAATCAGCCGTCGGGCGAGCCGATGGTCAAATGCGATGCATGTGGTGTCTATTTCCCGAAAAAAGATGCGGTTTTGCGAGGTGAGCGAGTCTATTGCTCAAAAGCCTGTCGAGATCGCGACAATGTGAAGTAAAAGAATTGATTCGTATTGATTCGAACGGTTGGATGACGGACGGCAATTGTCGTCCGTCTCCGCATTTTAACGAGCGCCCAGACGGGGAAAAGATTTCGCTCGTTGTGATGCATTTCATTTCGTTGCCAGCGGGGGTTTTCGAGGGAGAGGATATTGACGATCTCTTTCTCGGCCGTCTCGATTGCGCCAAAAACGAGGACTACGCGCAACTCGAAGGACTTCGCGTGTCTTCTCATTTCGTCATTCGCCGATCGGGAGAAATCCGTCAGTATGTCAGTACCGAAAAACGTGCTTGGCATGCCGGTGTTTCTTCGTTTGAAGGGCGAAAGGGTTGCAACGACTTCTCGATCGGTATCGAGATGGAAGGGACGGGAAAAGTTCCATTTGAAAAAACGCAGTACGAAGCACTCTCTCATCTCTTGCCTGCCATCTGTCGACGCTATCCTATCGAAGCCGTAACGGGGCACGAGTTCATTGCGCCGGGAAGGAAATCGGACCCGGGGCCTTTCTTTGATTGGGGGGTTGTCGAGAAATGTCTCAATTCGTCAGTCAAAGTTGTAACGAAAGTCCAAGAGTAAATGCGAAGAGGTTTTTTGCGCCTTCATTTCTGCACGGATCGTGATAGAGTGAAGGCGCTTTGTTTTCACTCGATCGGTGGTTCGGAGAGAAACAATAAACTAATACTCAAAAAGAACAAAATTACTCATGTCGAATAAATATTGGATGATGCGCCTTGCCAAGGGGCTGGCGTTTTCGTTGAGCTCTCTCTTGATCTTGTCACTTTTTAGAGTGGTCTTTTTCTTCGTTTTCCGATCTCCGGAAATCACTTTTGAGAGTTTCTTGCCTGCGCTCGTTATGGGGCTTCGTATTGACGCCAAATGGTTGGCGACGCTCTTTTTGCCGGCCTGGGTTGCTTTGCTCTGTTCCTATCGATGGGAGCGTTTTTGGAGCGTTACGGTTGTTCTTGGTGTATTGGCACACGTTATCGCCGTCACCTTCGCATTAATCAATTTTGGTTTTTACACTTTCTACGGTACTCCGATCAGTTCGGTCATTTTCGGCTTCTTCCAAGACGATACCAAAGCCATCGTATTGACTCTGCTTGAGGATTGGCCCATTTTCCAGTACCTCTTGGTTGCCTTCGTGGCAATGATGACGCCGTGTGTGTTAGCGAGAGCGGTTCACTTAAAGTGTCTCTACCCGTCTAGCTCATTGAGACTTGCTGGTGTGTCTCTTGTGGGTACTCTGTTGTTGGTCATAATCATCCGAGGAAGTTTCGGTACGTTTCCATTGCGATATCAAAACCTAACGGTTTCTCCGATTGCTTTTGTAAATACGACAATCCCAAACGGACTTGTGGCAATGTATGAGGCTTATAAAGGGCAGAAGCAACTGGAATTCAAAGGGGGAATAAACGGCGGGCTGTATGAATTGGGCTACACGGACGCGCAGGTGGCCCAACAAGTCATCTCTGATGCACGTCCTTCGGTCTCCAATGTCGTTAATACTCCACCGAAACATGTTGTTTTCGCTGTAATGGAGTCGATGGGACGAGAGCTGTTTGACTTGCACGCTGAAGGTAATAACATGCTCGGTTCTCTTGAAGACGAGATGAAGGATGCCGTGCTTTTCCGACAGGGAATTGCAGTCGGTTCCGGAACTTTCCCGTCTTTGGAGGGATTGCTGTTCAACACGCCTTTGACGCCGATTACACAAACGCGATACGGTCGACAGGAGTTTTCCTTTTCGAACGTAAAACTCTATCGTGAGGCCGGATTCCGTACGATCTTTCTGACGGCGGGGCCTGAGAAATGGCGACAGCTTGACGAAACGTTCACGATACAGGGATTCGATGAGATTATCGGTGCTAGTAAAATCCAAGCCAAGTATCCTGAGGTAGAAGCTGGAACCTGGGGGGTGCCGGACGAATGGATGTTCCGCTACGGTGCTGATCTGCTCAAGGAGGCGGACCGTCGAGGAGAGAAGGTGTTTATGGTTATGTTGTCCGTTACCAATCATCCGCCTTTTGCCGTTCCGAAGAGTTACGAGGTTAAGCCGATTGATACGCACCTTCTGCCCGATTATGTGATCGCTGATCGAGATGCTGACGCAACGATTGTCCCGTTCAAAACATATCAGTATTCCTGCAATGCCTTAGGGGCATTCGTTGGTGATTTGAGAAAAAGCGGGATTCTGAAGCGTACGTTGATGGTTGCAACAGGCGATCACAATGCACGATTCTATAAATATCGTGCCGAAGGGAATTGGCATCATGCTTTGGGAGTGCCCGTGCTTTTCTGGTTGCCAGATTCCCAGAAAAAGCTCGCAGAGTCGGTGGATACGTCACGCTGGGTAAGTCACGTTGACATCTTCCCGACACTCAACGACTTGGCTCTTGGGCGCAAACCTGCACTGCACGAGGGGCGGGATCTGTTTGCCGAATCGTCCTTCGATTTGGCTTTGACCTATTTCGGGTTGGGTAAGAACGGGATGGCCATAGGTAATTGGGGAGCGATTGCTCTTAACGCAGAGGGGAGTTTTGCCTGTTACCGCTGGGCGGGCGACAAACTTGTTCCTGAAGTGCCATGTTCGAAGGAACTTGAGCGCGTCGGTTCGGTAGCGCGAGCCCAGCGAGGATTGGCGGACTATCAAATTCGTAAAGATCTTTTGAAATAAAAACGCTACTCTTGACGATCTTGTGAAAAATCGGCAAGCTGTCGGGAAAAATAACCGTTTATCTAACGATTAACTTTTATGCTTAACAGTATTCTTCATTTTCTTTTGACGACATTCACTTCCGTGATCGGCGTGGTCTTGTTACTACGAGCCTGGATTTTTGTTTGGGCTTTGTCGCCTCGCCATCCGCTGGTGGAAATGACGCGCAAATTTACCGATTGGCTCGTCGAACCGCTCTCGAAGATCTTGCCGCGTCACGGTGCCTATGATTGGCCAAGCTTGGTCGGTGCTTTGCTTATCGCCGCACTCACCGTGCTCGTTGATCGTACGTTTGCCGGTCTACCAATGACACCGTTGGGAATTGCACTTGCTCCGGTGGCACTGACGATTCGCTGGTGCCTCGAAATGGTCTCCTGGGGTGTCCTGATCTGGGTGGTGCTCTCGTGGCTGAATCCTCAGAGTCCGATGATGTATTTGCTCAGTACTTTGCTTGATCCGTTTGTGCGGCCTGTCCGTCGCGTCTTGCCGCGTTTCGGCCGTTTTGATTTCTCCCCCGTGGTCGTGATCATTGTCGCCAACGTGCTGTTGATCCTAATTACGCCCGTGTCGCACGGATTTATGACATTCTGATTTTTCAGGTTTATCCTGTGAGAACAAAGCCTCTTAGCCAGTTTGGCCAAGAGGCTTTGTTCGTTTTAGAAGGGCGTATTTTTCCAATATTGCTCATAAATGTTTCGTGCGGCGATTCGATTAATCGGCATATTCGCGGCACGAGCCGCTCCCATGACTGAACCGAGTCTGGCGGATATGATCGGATCAAGTCCGTTTGAGAGCCCCCAGAGAAGACCGCCACGGTAAAAGTCTCCAGCGCCGACGGGATTGACGGTTTGAGTTATCTCTGGCGTTTCAATGGGGACGGCTTCGCCGTTAATCCAGACGGTACTTCCCTTGTCACCGTGAGTATGGAAAACAATCTTTCCGCGTCGGGAAAGTGCACGGCCATCAAGTCCTGTCATGGCCTGGATCATGTCGGCTTCATAGTCGGAAAAGGCCGTTGCAAAAGCCATCTCAAGAAGATCAAGATATTCCTTTGCGGTGAATTGAGGCGTAGTTTGACCCGTGTCGAGAATAAATGGAATGCAGTGCTTGGCAAAAGCTTCGGCGTGAATGAGAGTCGGCCTTCGGGTAGACGGGGCCAGAATGCCAATGTCAATCATCGGATCGTCGGAAAACGGTACTTCCCCGGCATGTTCCATTGCACCGCTGTGGAAGGTTGTGAGCTGACAGCCGTTGAGGTCTGTGGTAATCGAACATTGAGCTGACCATTCGTCATCAAAAACGGTAATGCCGTCCGTGCGAATGTTCCGTTCTCGAAGAAAATTCAAATAAGGATCGATATCTTTGCCGACCGCAGTCCAAATTAAGGGATCGCCACCGAGCGCCTTGAGGCTGCGAGCAATATTGGCGGCACAGCCGCCAAAAGCCTTTTTTACAGACGCGGCTTCAAAGGTTAGGTTTAAATGCTCAATGTCTTCGTTTTTTAGAGTCTCGGCAAACCGTTTCGGGAAGGTGAAAATCGTATCGTAGGCAACGGAGCCGGAAATGATCGCTGTCATAGATGAGCCATCGAAAAACAGCCGTCGGGCAACCGACGGCTGTAAAACGATTAACGAAGGTCGCTGACGGGGGTAACGACAGCTTCATGTGCCTGATAGGGCAACGGTGTAAGAATGCTCAGCCGAGCCGAGCAACTGTCGTTCGGTAATAGAATCGACTCTTTGGCAAAGCCGTATTCACTCGGTTCGAGGATGCGCTGGGCAATGGTTTCGCCGGCGGCATCGATCAGTTTCAGTTCAAGAATCGGTAGATACTGCGGATGAAGCGAATGATTTTTGATCTGAGCAAGCACAACGGGCATAATGCTGCTCATTTCGCTTTCAAGATCGTTAACGGTTAGGTCCGGTGCGGCAATTTCAGCCGTGACCGTAAAGGCATCGCTGTTCGTCCAAACAAAGCCCGGACAGGGGACTTTCGTACAGACATTTTCGTAAAGACTGCGAACCTGTGGAACGGACTTAAGGACGTACTTGTGTCCGAAGAGAAGTCCTGTAGCGCACAAAATAAGGAGTGCCAGGATGAGAAGAAGTCCCCAGAGAGCGGAAGACTTCTTCGTTTGAGGCGACGTACGAATGTCGGGGGTGAGTTCTTTTTCTTCAGGCTTATCAGTGGTATGACCGGCATCGAAGTCGGAGAGCTCTTCGGCCAAACGAGACATTGTTACATCAGCTTCGTCAGACTTTTGCTGAAGAACGGCCTCATTCGCATGTTCTCTGGCGAGGCGAACGTCTAGAAGTGCTTCGTCGACTTCCACATGCTCGGCCTTTCCTTCGGGAAAGACCGAACCGCATTCCGAACAACGCAGTAACTGGGGCTTTTGATCGGTACTCAAGCGCCAGAGAGCACCGCAAGCCGGACAACGGAGAACCTTGACCATAATCGTCAACCTTCAGTCAATTAAGCGCGACGACCGGAAATGCAAACCCAGTCGTCTTCCTGTTTCCAGACGGACAAGGTCATCTTCGGATCAATCGCGCGATAAGCTGCAATGACCTCGTCGGCCTGATGGGCAAGAACGCCCGAGAGAACCAGTGCCCCTTCGGGCTTCACACGGCCCAAAAGAGCAGGAGCAAGAATTTTGAGCGGGTTGGCGAGGATGTTCGCGACGACGATATCGTACTGACCTTCAGGCATGTCGTTCGGGAGGAAGAATTCTGCTTCGACGTGATTTTGAACGGCATTGTCATGAGCAGATTCGACGGCCTGAGGGTCGATGTCGGTACCCGTCACAGAGGCGGCTCCTACGAGCTTCGCTGCAATGGCCAAAATGCCCGTACCGCAACCGAAGTCAAGGACGTTGTCGGTTGGTTTCACGTTAGCGTCAAGCCACTGCAGGCAGAGATGTGTCGTCGGATGCGAGCCCGTTCCGAAAGCAACGCCCGGATCCAGACGGACATTAATGGCGTTTTGGTTGGGAAGATCGTGCCAGGTCGGAACAATCCAGAGACGGTCCGATACTTGAGTCGGCTGAAACTGGGCCTGAGTAACACGAACCCAGTCAACGTCTTCAACGGTTTCGGATTCGAGAATGTCGGGAAGTTCGCATTTCAGGGCCTTTACGGCAATGGCGAGCGAGGTGTTGATGTCGAAATCGTCGTCGGCGAGAATCGAGATGATCGAACGCGGCCAGGCACAATTGTCGGGTTCAAAGCCGGGTTCGCCGTAGAGCGGCTTTTCGTCCGTGGATTCCGCATCGGCATCTTCAATGGTGGCGGAATAGGCACCCGCATCCATCAGCATGTCGGAGAGGGCTTCGGCGTTACGTTCATCGGCGAGAATCTTAATCTGGCGCATAGTTCTACTGCTTAAAAAATAATAACGGGGAGTTGATAAAACTCCCCGCTGCATGAAGGATGCTTAGCGTTGCGATGCGGCACGCTGGCGCAATTTTTCTTCCAGATAATGGATGCTGGTTCCACCCTGAAAGAAGCGTTCGTCGGCCAACAATTCGCGATGCAGCTTCGTATTGGTCTTGATACCCTCAACAGCAAGCTCGGAAAGAGCAACGCGCATACGGGCAATGGCCTGTTCGCGTGTATCGCCGTGAGCGATGATCTTACCAATCATACTGTCATAATAAGGCGGAACACTGTAACCCGTGAAGACATGCGTGTCAATGCGGATGCCGGGACCGCCCGGAAGATGCCAGGCCGTCACACGACCTGGACTCGGGATGAAGGTAAACGGATCTTCCGCGTTGATACGGCATTCGATTGCGTGACCGCGTATTTCGATGTCTCGTTGCTTGATTGTCAGACGTTCGCCGGCAGCAATACGAATCTGTTCGCGCACGATGTCGACCCCCGTTACCAATTCCGTAACCGGATGTTCGACCTGAACACGAGTGTTCATTTCAATGAAGTAGAATTCACCGTTTTCGTAGAGGAATTCAAACGTACCGGCACCGCGGTAACCGATGCGGCGACAGGCTTCCACACAGCGACTGCCGAGACGGTCGATCTGCTTGCGGGAAATACCAAAGGCCGGAGCTTCTTCAAGTACTTTCTGATTACGACGCTGCATGGAGCAGTCGCGTTCGCCGAGGTAAACGGCATTCTGGAAGTTATCGGAGAGTACCTGAATTTCAATATGACGCGGGTTCTCCAGAAATTTTTCCATGTATACGGTCGGGTTGCCGAAGGCGACTCGAGCTTCTTCCTTCGTCATATTCACGGAGGTGAGAAGCGCGGCTTCGGTACGCACAACGCGCATACCGCGGCCGCCGCCACCGCCGGCCGCCTTAATAATGACCGGATAACCGATTTCACGGGCAATCTGGAGAATGTCCTGAGAATTGTCGGGCAGAGCGCCGTCGGAACCGGGTACGCAAGGCACGCCGGCATCGCGCATGGCCTGCTTGGCACTCACCTTGTCTCCCATGAGTCGGATGCTTTCGGCCCGCGGACCGATAAAGGTGAAACCGGACTTTTCAACGCGTTCGGCGAAATCAGCATTTTCCGAAAGAAAGCCGTAACCCGGATGGATGGCTTCGGCGTCTGTCACTTCCGCAGCGGAAATGATGGCCGGAATATTCAGGTAGGAGAGCTGTGATTGAGCCGGACCGATACAGACACTTTCGTCGGCGAGACGCACGTACTTCGCGTCTGCGTCGGCCGTCGAATGGACGGCAACGGTTTTGATGCCCATTTCGCGGCAGGCACGCTGAATTCGAAGCGCAATTTCGCCGCGATTGGCAATCAGAATTTTTCCAAACATAATAGGCGCACGTTATTCGATGATGAAAAGAGCCTGACCGAATTCAACGGGCTGGCCGTTTTCAACGCAAATATCCTTGATGATGCCGTCTTCTTCGGCTTCTACTTCATTCAAAAGTTTCATGGCTTCGATGATGCAGACAACCTGTCCCTTCTTGACGGAGTCACCGACTTTGACGAAAGGTTCGGCACCGGGAGAAGGTGCACGGTAGAAGGTGCCAACCATGGGGCTGTTGAGCGGCGTGCCGGCAGGCACTTCGGGGGCTGCCGGGGCGGATTCCTCAATGGCGGCGGGAGCCGGCGCGGCGGGAATCTGCGGAGCAACGACCACGGGCTGATGAACAGCGACTGCCGAGGCTTCGGAGCGATTGACGATGCGGACACGATCGTCGCCTTCGTTGATTTCAAGTTCGGCAATGCCGCTTTCGCTAACGAGGTCAATCAGTGTCTTTAATTTGCGCAGATCCATGATGGTGTGCCTTTTGAGAAGAAAAACATGAACTTTTCGTAACCGACACAATGAAAAGTTGTCTTTCTTTCGAATCGTTGTTGTATATAGGTTTGTCGTTTGTCGGCGGAGACTATTTCCCGCTGTAAATGCGAAAAATTCGCGTTTCCAGACTTATTTTTTCGGAAAAGAGGCTAACTTTACTCTAATTCTTCGCAATTGTCGCTACTTTGTTATGGAAAGTAAAGACTTTTTTCATAGGAAAAGGTAAAAAACCGCAACTGTCTCGGTCAAGCCTGAAACGGCTGGTTCCTGTCGATATGTCGGGTATTGATGGCAATGATAGCGACTCTAAAACGTCATACCCGTGCCGAAAAGAGGCTAATCCTCGCTAATTGTTTCCAAAAGGAGAGCTTCTAATGCGCTTATTTCGGCTTTCCCGGCTGCTTCGAGAGGAGACTGGTAGCTGTCCGGTGTGGCGGCTCGAGGGTATTTGGGGCGATCGGAAACGGTAATGACAATATCGGTTTGCAGGGCGCTAGTCAGAAGCGTGACCGTATTGTGGCGAGCGTTCATGTCGGACGAGAGGACTTCAAAATCGATTTCACGAGAGAGTAAAAAGAGCTCCACCTCTTTTTCATTACCCCGAAGCAGAATTTCAGGAATATCCGATGTCGTAGCGGCACCGGATAGGACGGGGCCGATTAGGACCGGATGCCAATCTGCCAAAGCTTTCATGGCAAAAAGGGCGACGCGGCGCTTTCGGGCGAGATCTTCGGCATGCGCTTCAGGCGAAAACAGCGCAAACCAACGACGAATTTCGCTATCAACGAGTGAGGCATCGGGTGTCACGCCGAAGGAGCTACGAACAAGCTCGAGCGCTTCGCCCTTCTCGACGGCTTTGCCTGCTGTCATGCCGGCAACGGCTGCGGCAGCTTCGCATTCTGATTTTGAGTACTGAGTCATGAAGATATCCGACCGTGTCAATAGTGCAAGCGAGCGTTAGGGGAATATGGGTGCATTTCGCCCTCGCGGTACAATGTTCGGACTGTGAAAAAAACAATACCCTAATGACCCACGGACGTCGGTCAGGGCGCGGGAGTGAAAGATGCATATTCATATATTAGGTATTTGCGGCACGTTTATGGGCGGGGTCGCTCAACTGGCCCGAGAGGCGGGCCATCGGGTGACGGGTTGCGACGCTCACGTTTATCCGCCGATGAGCGATGCACTTCGCAATGCAGGGATCGATATTATCGAAGGTTATGAAGCCGATCAGCTCGACAGCATTCATCCCGACATTTTCGTAATCGGCAATGTCGTCTCGCGTGGTAATCCGCTGATGGAAGCGATTCTGAATAAGGGGCTTCCTTATACCTCGGGTCCTGCTTGGTTGTCGGAACACGTGCTGGCCGGTCGTCACGTACTGGCCGTAGCCGGGACGCACGGGAAGACGACCACCACGTCAACGCTCACCTGGATTTTGAAAGAAGCGGGGCTAGAACCCGGTTTTCTGATCGGCGGTGTGCCGCAATGGGGAAGCTGTTCTGCTGCTCTTGGTCGTCACGAACCGATGGCTCCCTTTGTGATCGAAGCCGACGAATACGATACGGCTTTCTTTGATAAGCGCAGCAAATTCGTCCATTACCGTCCGCGTACGGTGATCCTCAATAATCTCGAATACGATCACGCCGATATCTTTGAAAATCTGGCTGCCATCGAAAAGCAATTCCACCATCTGGTTCGCATTATCCCGAGCGAGGGACTTGTAGTAGCCAATGCGCGCGCCGAAGCGTTGGATCGTGTGCTCGCCAAGGGGTGCTGGAGCAAGCTTGAGAAGTTCGATATTACGGAAGGCTGGAGCCTGTCTGAGGATCGTGTCGTTTCTTTTGAGGGAAAGGAAATCGGACCGATGCATCTGGAGATGCCGGGGCGTTACAACGCTCTGAATGCGATGGCGGCGATGGCGGCGGCCAGACATGTCGGTGTCGATCCCTCGGCAGCACTTGAAGCGCTCGCTCGTTTTGCTGGTGTGAAACGTCGTCTGGAAATCAAGGGTTCGGCAAACGGTGTGACGGTGATTGACGACTTTGCACATCATCCGACGGCCATTCAAGAAACAATCGGTGCTCTGAGAGAACGCATTGGATCAGAACGTCTTCTCGCCGTTTTGGAACCCCGTAGCAATACGATGAAGTTGGGTACGATGAAGAATCGTCTCGCTGGTTCTTTGGCTGGCGCGGATTTGGTCTTTTGCTATGCAGGCAAGGGAGTCGACTGGGATCCGGCTGATGCATTGCGTCCCTTAGGTGAGAAGGCCTTTACGACGCACGATCTGGATCAGTTGATCGAGACGGTCATCGCTGCGGCTCGCCCCGGAGACAAAATTCTCTGTATGAGTAATGGTGCTTTTGGCGGCATTCACGGAAAACTTCTCGCCAAGCTGGCGGAAAAGGCTTCTGCGTGACAAAGATTCTCTATTTGCACGGCTTTTTGTCGTCTCCTGCGTCCATTAAAGTCGGATTTTTGAGAAAGGGACTCGAAGGCCGTGCTGTTGTTACGGCTCCCGATCTCAATACCTCTCCCATGGAAGCTGATCGGGTGATTAGGGATACGCTCGAGAGGTTGATGGAAGAGAGTAAAGAGGAAACGATTGTTATCGGATCTAGTCTGGGCGGCTTTTTTGCGGCGCGTGTCGCGGCCGAATACGAACTTCGGGCGGTTCTGCTCAATCCCTGTCTCAATCCTTGGGAGCGTGTGGTCGATTGGGTCGGTCATCGCAAGATTTACGGCACGAACCGTACGCTCGACGTCTTCCCGTCTTTTGCCGAGGATTTTCGCGTACTCAACGCCAAGACGAGTCCGCTCGCGGTCAATAGACCAGACACACTTGTCGTACTCTCGACGGCCGATGAAGTCCTGCCGTGGAAAATGGCGGAAAGAGCCTTCGATCGGGCTAGGTTGGTGGTTTTGCCGGGCGAAGATCATCGAATTTCAGGATTCGACCGAGTGGTTCCGCGCATTGTCGACTTTTGTCTTGGCGAGGCGAACGGCAGCATTTAATGAAGAACACTGAGCAGGCCGGTCGTCAATTTGGCAAAATAGCCGACATTCGAACAAAAATTTCTTAAAGGCGCACTGCGGTGCGGGGCAAATCAGCATGTATCTCTTTTTTGAAGAAGACGGTTCTTTCAAGGCAGGCACGATTCTGAGTCAGGCGGGTAACGCCTATCAGGTTGAATTGACTACTGGACGTCGTACGAAAATCAAGGCGTCCCATTCGTTTTTCAGCTTTGAATCACCGTCGGCTGCCGATCTGGTTACCCGTGCTCAGGCCATGGTACCCGAGTTGGAACCGGGGTTCCTCTGGGAAGTAGCCCCTGATACGGATTTTAACTACGCTGATTTGGCCGCCGATTACTGGGGTGGTGAAGAAGGGCCAGTTGAAAAAGCTGCGCTTATCTGGGCACTTCACGGCAATCCGGTTTATTTTCATCGAAAGGGCCGTGGCAACTATCGTCGTGCACCGGCCGATATTCTGAAGCAAGCGCTTGAAGCGCTCGAACGACGCCGTCGTCTCGAAGAACAGCGCAAGGCTTGGACCGAGGAGATGGTGGCAGGCAAGCTTCCTGAAGAAATCGGTCGTCAGGCTTTGACGCTCTTGATTCGTCCTGATAAGAACGGGATCGAATGGAAGGCGCTTTCCGACGCTGCGGCCGAAACCCGTCAGACGCCTTTGCGTCTTCTTCTTGCGCTTGGGGCGATTTCGTCTCCCTGGCGCTGGCACGTTGACAGTTTTTACGCTACCAATTTTGCTCAGGGCCGCAAATTTCCGGCCGATTTGCCGGAACCGACGGAGGAAGGTTGGGATTCGTTTCCGATCTCGTCTGCCAACGCGTTTTCTATTGACGATTCCGAAACTACGGAAGTTGACGATGCGATGAGTGTCGAGCATTTGGGGGACGGACGTACTCGTGTGGGCGTACACATTGCAGCGCCGGCACTCGGTATTACGCGCGATCATCCGCTCGATAAGGTTACGCGTACTCGTATGAGTACGGTTTATGCGCCGGGCCTCAAGACGACGATGATGCCCGACAACTGGATCAAGGCTTTTTCTTTGGACGAAGGTCGTCCTGTGCCCTGCCTCTCGCTTTATGTCACGGTTGACGACGAAACGCTAGGCATTGAAACGACTGAAACGCGTCTCGAACGCGTGGTGGTCAAGCGTAATCTTCGCTATGACGAAATCGACGATCTGGTGACTGAAGAGGCTATTCAAGAAGGGACGCTCCCGATTGAATATTCAGATGAGATTGTCTGGCTCTGGCATTTTGCCAAGCGCCTTCAGCGCAACCGTGAAGAAGTGCGCGGTCGCCCGGAGCCCGAAGGTCGTGTTGATTGGTTCTTCGCACTCGAAGGTGAGGGGGAGGATGCGCTGATTCGCGTGAAGGGGCGTCGTCGCGGTGCCCCGCTTGATTTGATCGTGGCTGAGCTGATGATTCTTTCCAATTGCACTTGGGGGCTCTGGCTTGAAGAACACAAAACGCCGGGAATTTATCGTTCGCAGCGTATGGGCCGCGTGCGCATGAGTACGACGCCGGGGCCACACGACGGTTTGGGCGTTCTTCGTTATGCATGGAGTACGTCGCCGCTTCGTCGCTATGTCGACCTGGTGAATCAGCGACAGATGATTTCTGCGCTGATGGGAAAGCCGCCGGTTTATCAGGGCAACGATGTTGATCTCTTCGCGATCGTGAGCCAATTCGAAAACACCTATTCGCTCTATCGAGATTTTCAGACGCGTATGGAACGCTACTGGTCTCTTCGCTGGATTATCCAGGAAGATATGAAGGAAATCGAAGCCATTGTGGTCAAGGGGGATTTGGTTCGTATTGATCGTCTTCCCTTCATGCAGCGAGTGCCGGGACTTCCCGAGGATTTGCCGCGCGGCCAGAAGGTTCTTTTGCAGATCTTCGGTTGCGACTTAGTCGATCTCGTAATGGACTCCCGTTTGATTCGTGTGCTTGACGAGACCGCTACTCTTGAGGAGAGTGAGGAACTAGAAGAATTGACGGAAGACGAAGCGATTGCCGAAGCCACCGATGTTGCCGAAGAGGCCAAAGACGGCGACAATAACGCTTCTTGAATGAATGCCCGCGAGGGCCGACAATAAAGATGTGCCGTCTCTCGGCAGAGTACCGGGAGATCGGGGGGCTGTTTGACAGCCCCCCCCCAGAGCCGTTTCAGGCGGCCGGCTTTACTCGAGGGTTTCACGGGATTGAATTCCTCTTTCGGAATTCGCTTTGCAATCGGAGAAAAGGATGCCTCACAGTCTGAATGATCAGGTCGAACTGCACGAGAATCAAGGGCACCTTGTCCGAGATTCAGAAGAAGCTTCCCGTGCACTCGAGTGGGTCCATCAAATCCTCGAGGAGGATGAGGACAACAATAAGGGGAATAAAGAACTTCGTTCCCAGCACGACAAAGACGATGAATCTCAGCCAATCAGTCAGGAAGCCGCTGACGAGTTGAAGGCTATTTTGGCTCCTTTGCATCCAGCCGACGTGGCTTGGATCCTTGAGGCCTTGCCGCTTGACGAACGTCTGGCTGTTTGGAATCTCGTTCAGAGTGAATCCGACGGCGACATCTTGATGGAAGTTAACGATGGCGTTCGTGAAACTCTGATCAACGCCATGGATCGCGACGAATTGGTCGACGCGGTTGAAACCCTTGATACCGACGAAATCGCTGACTTGGTGGACGACCTGCCGCCGGACGTGATGGCACAGGTTCAGGAAGGACTTTCACACGAGGAACGTGCGCAGTTGCGCGCGGCGATGTCCTATCCGGAAGATAGTGTCGGTGCGCGCATGGACTTCGAAGTGGTGTCGATTCGTGAAGAAACAAGTATTGATCTTGTGCTTCGCTATCTCCGTCGATTCGACGAATTGCCCGATCATACCGACCAGGTCTTTGTGGTTGACCGTGTGGGGCATTTGAAAGGGACGCTTTCTCTCGCACAGATCTTGACGACGGATCCCACGGTTCTAGTCAAAGATGAGATGCAGACTGACATGTTGACGCTTAATCCGCTCGAGGAGTCGAGTGATGCCGCTCAGGCTTTCGAGCGTTACGACCTGGTAAGCGCGCCTGTCGTTGACGAAGCGGGACGTTTGGTCGGTCGTTTGACCGTGAACGAAATCGTGGACGTCATTCGTGAAGAAAGTGAAGAAGACGCTTTTGCAGCCGTGGGTTTGGATGAAGACCTCGACCTTTTTGGGAGCGTTTGGGAGACGGCAAAGAGCCGTTGGTTATGGCTCGGTGTTAATCTGTGTACGGCCTTTTTTGCATCTCGCGTCATTTCGGCCTTTGACGGTACGATTGAAAGAGTCGTGGCTTTGGCCGCTCTAATGCCGATTGTGGCAGGGATGGCCGGCAATTCAGGCAATCAGACGCTGACGTTGCTGGTTCGCTCCCTGGCTATGGGGCAGGTGACGGAAGCCAATAAGCTCGATCTCATAAAAAAAGAAGTCATCGTTGCGATTATTAACGGGATTCTCTGGGGAGCCATTGCCGGCCTTTGTGCTTGGGGACTCTATTGGGATTCCGATGAAGGTATGATGCTCGGCTTCGTGATGTTCCTCGCAATGATCCTCAATATCATCCAAGGAGCCGTTGTCGGTTTGGCTGTGCCCATGATTCTTCGCTATTTCGATCGTGATCCGGCAATGGGCGGATCGGTGCTTCTCACTTTTACGACCGATTCGGGCGGTTTCCTGATTTTTCTGGGACTGGCGACAATCTTTTTCTCGGGGACGGTTTAATAGCTCGGTTGAATGTAAAAAAAAAACGGATGCGCTTGCATCCGTTTTTTTCGCTAGACGAGGGTCAGAGGTCACCGAAAAGGCGCTTCAAGTCGTCCATGTTTTTTTTAGGTCTGGCGGTCTCGGTTTCACTTTCCTTTTGCGAAATTTCTCGAACCGTATAGTTTTCTAGGATTTCGTCTTGCCAATAACCGAGTGGTGATCCGGAGTTCAAGAAACGGTCTGCCGTTTCAAATCCGATGCCTTCGGCTCGCATAATGCGATGGGTATCAAATTCGACGTCAAGGTAACGGTCTTGAGGGTTATAACCGGCAGAAAGAATGCCGCCGCGGTGAATCGGTCTGCGTTTCATGAATACCCCGAAAAGAGAATCGAAAATAAAACGATGATCTGACCATTGTAGTACGTTCTAGGCGGAAGGAGAGGAGGGTAC
>JAHHRG010000159.1 GCA_020025965.1 Sutterella sp. | reverse complement strand
CTGTCATCGAGTACCTGCCGTCACCGACTGATGTTCCGGCGATCAAAGGTATCCTGGACGACGGTAAAGATACCCCGGCTGAGCGTCACTCTGACGACAACGAGCCGTTCGCGGCGCTGGCGTTCAAAATCGCCACCGACCCGTTCGTGGGTAACCTGACCTTCTTCCGCGTATACTCCGGTGTGGTTAACTCTGGTGATACCGTACTGAACTCCGTGAAGTCTGCACGTGAGCGTTTCGGCCGTATCGTTCAGATGCACGCCAACAAGCGTGAAGAGATCAAAGAAGTTCGCGCGGGTGACATCGCCGCGGCAATCGGTCTGAAGGACGTCACCACCGGTGATACCCTGTGTGATCCGAACGCGCCGATCATCCTGGAGCGTATGGAATTCCCTGAGCCGGTAATCTCCATCGCTGTTGAGCCGAAAACCAAGGCTGACCAGGAGAAAATGGGCCTGGCACTGGGCCGTCTGGCTAAGGAAGACCCGTCTTTCCGCGTACGCACTGACGAAGAATCCAACCAGACCATCATCTCCGGTATGGGTGAATTGCACCTGGAAATCATCGTTGACCGTATGAAGCGCGAGTTCAACGTTGAAGCCAACGTCGGTAAACCGCAGGTTGCCTACCGTGAAACCATCCGTGAGACTGTCAAGGATGTGGAAGGTAAGCACGCCAAACAGTCTGGTGGTCGCGGTCAGTACGGTCATGTCGTTATCGACATGTTCCCGCTGGAGCCGGGTGGCGAAGGTTACACCTTCACCAACGACATCAAGGGCGGCGTAATCCCGGGTGAATACATCCCGGCGGTTGACAAAGGTATCCAGGAGCAGCTGAAGTCTGGTCCGATGGCCGGTTATCCGGTAGTCGACCTGGGCGTGCGTCTGCACTTCGGTTCTTACCACGACGTTGACTCCTCTGAACTGGCGTTCAAACTGGCTGCCTCTATCGCGTTTAAAGAAGCCTTCAAACGCGCTAGGCCGGTTCTGCTTGAGCCGATCATGAAGGTTGAAGTAGAGACTCCGGAAGATTACATGGGCGACGTTATCGGTGACTTGAACCGTCGTCGCGGCATGATCGAAGGTATGGAAGATACTGCGACTGGCAAGACTGTTCGTGCGCAGGTTCCGTTGTCTGAAATGTTTGGTTATGCTACTGACCTGCGTTCTCAGACCCAGGGCCGTGCTTCATACTCCATGGAGTTCCTGAAGTATGCTGAAGCACCGACTAACGTCGCTCAGGCCGTTATTGAAGCACGTGGCAAGTAAGCCTCTGCTTTAAACATATTGATCCCGCGCCCTCTCCTTAGGTGAGGGCGCAAGATAAGGAATATAACCGTGTCTAAAGAAAAATTTGAACGTTCTAAACCGCACGTTAACGTCGGTACTATCGGCCACGTTGACCACGGTAAAACTACCC
>JAHHRG010000158.1 GCA_020025965.1 Sutterella sp. | reverse complement strand
TCTTCGGCAACACGTTATTGTCAAGACACCTGTGCAGAAACCGGATCTGCGAATAGGTAGAGGCCTCACCAGATTTCTTCCCTCCTGATGGCTCACCAACCGCGGGAAGTGCTCCCCAAGGTCGAACGCGTTGCACTACGAACACTCAAGGCCGACCGGGACATTGTCATCGTGCCAGCCGATAAGGGGCGCTCCACGGTCATATTGGACAGAGCTGACTACGTTCAAAAGGCAAAAGTCTTACTGGAAGATCGCCAGTTTTATGTGCCGTGTGAAAGCAACCCCATCAAAAAGTTGACACGTGAGATCAATTCGACCCTCTTGGCATTGGAGACCTCGGGTGCAATAACGCCGTCTAACCGACGTATGGCGAAAGCACAGGACACGGCCTTGGCCCGCTTATATGGCTTCCCCAGGTGCACAAGTAAGGCGCTCCTCTCCGACTCATCGTATCCCTGAAAGGCACTCCAACGTACGGACTTGCAAAGTGGCTGTTTCGGCGTCTCAAATTTCTCACCGCTGATTCGGAGACCACGGTCCGCTCATCAACCCAATTCTTGGAGAAACGTAAAGGGGTAAGTATCCTGCAAAGTGATATCATGGTTTCCTTCGATGTCACGTCTCTTTTTACTTCTATCCCGCAGGATCTGGCGGTCGAGACGGTCGAACAACTTCTACGAAGCAAATACGATGAGACGGAGAATCGCCTCGGGCATGCCCAAATCCTACAGCTCCTGAAGTTCTGCCTCAAGACGTACTTCACGTTTGACGGAACAATCTACGAGCAGGTGAAAGGGACGCCAATGGGTTCACCGATTTCGGGACTCATAGCCGAGGCGGTCCTACAGCGGTTGGAGTCGCTGGTCTTCCAACACCACAAACCGAAATTCTGGGCGCGGTATGTGGACGATACCTTCGTCGTCATCGAACGGGATCAGGTGCTCACGTTCCAAGAACGTCTCAATAGCGTCTTCCCGGACATACAATTCACGATGGAGGAGGAAGAAAACAACCAGCTGGCCTTCCTTGATGTCCTCGTTTGTCGCAAAGATGGTGGTGGCCTAAAGACCAAAGTATTCAGGAAAGCTACAAACACGATGCAAGTACTGAATTACAACAGCAACCACCCAATGTGCCACAAACGCAGTTGCGTAAGGGCTTTCTATCGGCGTGTTGAGACGCACTGCAGTGAACCAGAAGACAAAGTTGCCGAATTACAATATCTTCGACGGGTGTTCAGAGAAAATGGCTACCCGCGCAATTTTGTCAACCGGTGCTTGCGCAGACGAGTTGAACAACAAAATCGCACCGCCCCCAAGTTTTGGCGAGCTATTCCCTACATCAGGAACGTCTCTGAGGCCGTCGGCCGCCTTCTTGCACCACTTGGAGTTGGGGTTGCACACAGACCGGAGGCAACCATCAGGCGTCATATAA
>JAHHRG010000157.1 GCA_020025965.1 Sutterella sp. | reverse complement strand
TATCCACTGGCTCAAGGATGTGCAGAGTCTGGTAGACTTTACCTGCTACTTCACTGAAACTTACGGTGATCCGTTAGGCATGAAGGCTTCATGGGAAGCGATTGTCAATTTCAAGGATGTCAAGGCCACCGAACGTACCGAGAAACTGAGTTCCAACGCCCAATGGTTTGAGGATCATTCCCCAGTTGCTCCGCAATTCAAGAAAGAAGAGGTGAAAGGCGTTTCCGCCAAGGTCATTACAGCCGCCATGCTTGCCGGTGATCTTTATCCTTCTTCAGCTATCGGCATCAATCTGCCCAATTCCGACTGGGTTCGTCATGAACACGGTTCAAAGAGCGTGACCATCGGCAACCTGACGGACGCTTACAACAAGGTAGCCCGTGGTTCAGGCTTTGACAAGGAATTCTATGTGGACGACGCCACCCGTGAACTTGTCCGCAAATACGGCGACATCTGCGACGACCTGCATACCGACCTGCACGAATGTCTGGGACACGGTAGCGGTAAACTTCTGCCGGGAACGGATTCCGATGCTTTGAAGGCTTACGGTTCAACCATCGAAGAAGCCCGTGCCGACCTTTTCGGCTTGTACTATCTCGCCGATCCGAAACTCCATGAATTAGGGCTGACTCCCGATATGGAGGCTTACAAGAGCCAGTATTACACCTATATGGTCAACGGCCTGATGACGCAGTTGGCACGTATCAAGCCGGGTTGCAATATTGAGGAAGCGCACATGCGTAACCGTGCCCTCATTGCCCGTTGGGTCTTCGAGAAGGGACAGGCTGACAAGGTGGTCGAAATGGTGAAACGTGACGGTAAGACTTATGTGCAGATCAATGACTATGAGGCGATGCGTCACTTGTTCGGCGACCTCTTGGCGGAAATCCAACGTATCAAGAGCGAAGGAGACTTTGAAGCAGCCCGCCGCCTCGTTGAGGACTACGGCGTGAAGATCGATCCCGAACTGCACCGTGAGGTCCGTGAGCGTTACGCCTCACTTCACATCGCTCCTTATAAGGGATTCATCAATCCGGTATATAACGCAGTCTGCAACGCAGCCGGTGAGATTACCGATGTGACACTGGACTATACGGAAAGTTATGATGACCAGATGCTCCGTTACAGCCGTGACTATTCATTCTTACCGAATATAAACGAATAATGAAAGAATCCTCTTCATTCCGCACATGGGAATGATGAGGATTTTTTGTGTGCGGGCGGATTACCTTTCAGCGTTGTGAACTCTGAATTTATGAATATTTTTTGCATCTTCGATAGGAAGATTTGTCTGTTCATAACTAAGAAGATGGAAATATCGCTTTGACATGTTTTTTTTAGTAAATTTGTACGGTTAAATGGATTCAAAATCTCGAAATACAACGAATGAGCCGGCTTACCGGAAACGTCTGACGACCGAACGTGCACGTTTGATCTATCGT
>JAHHRG010000156.1 GCA_020025965.1 Sutterella sp. | reverse complement strand
GCTCATCCAGAGCTACGTCGGTGTGGTAAACAAGATGGTTTGGAGAAAATTCTAAAACGATGCGCATTCTACTTGTATCGCCTCATTTCTATCCCGAGAATTTCAAATGCAACGACGTAGCCTTTGAGTTGGCTCGTCAGGGACACAAGGTGACTGTCCTGTCGGATATTCCCAACTATCCCGTGGGGCATTTCTTCGATGGATATGGCGTGTTTAAACGACGCTTTGAAACCGTAAATGGGGTGAAAATTGTCCGTGCATTGGTGATTCCGCGAGGTAATGGTAAGGGACTCAGATTGATTTTAAATTATCTGAGCTTTGCCTTCTTCGCCTCGATTTACGCCCTCTTCATGGCCTTGTTCCAAAGGTTCGATGCCGTACTGGTGCATGAGACATCGCCCATTACGGTCGGTATTCCGGCGCTGATCGTCAAGAAACTCCAACGGATACCGTTCTATTTCTGGGTGCTGGATTTGTGGCCCGAGAGTCTGTCGGCCGCAGGGGGAATCCACAATCGCCATATCCTCGGTCTCTTTGCCGCCATTGCCCGTTCGATGTACCGCAACTCCACGAAGATACTCATCAGTTCCAAAGGTTTCCGCTCCTCCATCTTGGAGAAGGGCGATTTTGCCGACAAAATCGAGTATTTCCCCAACTGGGCGGAGGACGTGTTCACCCAATCCGACAAGCAGGTCGAGACGCCCCGACTTCCCGACGGCTTCAAGGTCATGTTTGCCGGCAATATTGGTGAGGCACAGGATTTCGACCACATCATGGAGGCGGCTCTGCAACTCAAGGACGAGCGCGATATCCACTTCGTGATTATCGGCGATGGCCGTAAGAAAGAGTGGGTGGAAAAGTTCGTTGCCGACAACGGCTTGCAGGCGACCGTCCATCTGCTTGGCCGCCATCCGCTGGAGACGATGCCGGCCTTCTTCCGACAGGCCGATGCCATGCTGCTGGCACTGAACGACAATCTGATTTTCAACCTCACCGTCCCGGCCAAATTGCAGGCCTATATGGCGGCCGGTCGGCCCGTTGTGGCGATGATCAACGGCGAGGCACAGCATCTGATCGAAGAGAGCGGTTGCGGCGTGTATGCTCCGGCAGGTGACGGTGCGGCATTGGCCCGCTCGATATTGTCGTTGCACCGCATGAAGCGTGACGACTTGGAGACCCTGGGCCGCAACGGCAAGGCCTATTTCGAAAAGCACTTCACCAAGGACATCTGCATGGCGCATCTGAGCGAAATCATGAAATGTTAGCCGAATTTCGCCAAGACATCCTTCCTCTTTTCTCATTTTAGAGGGGAAACACTATTTTTGCAAGAAATAAATAATGTCTTGAAGGTAAAATTCTAAAACCATGAGCGAAATAAAAGTTTTACAAGGTGAGTTCTTCAAGGACCATCGCGGGATCATAACTTCGATGAACGATTTATCGTTCG
>JAHHRG010000155.1 GCA_020025965.1 Sutterella sp. | reverse complement strand
AAGACTGCGGAGTTCATCGAACAGTTCGTCCGTGCCAAACTCAATTTATAACCCTTAAAAAAACGACGGAAGGGGAATCACGGGGCAGAACGCCTCATGCCGTCTTCCATAAACGGCACGCTCTGTCCGTTCCCCCGCCACATCTCTATTCCCAACGGTATTGTTCCGACAATACCTCCGTACCTATGAAACAGACAGCAAGTTCCTCCCCCAAGCCCTCTACCTCATCCTCCGTTCAACCCGTCCGTCCCAACAGCCTGAAGGCCTGGTTTCTCGCCTCACGCCCCAAGACGCTGACCGCCGCGCTCATTCCCGTAGCGACCGCCACCGCCCTGGCTTACGCCGAAGGTCATCTAAGCTGGATTCCCGCTCTCATGTGCGCCCTGTTTGCCGGACTGATGCAGATTGCCGCAAACATGATCAACGACCTTTACGACTTTCGCAAAGGTACCGACCGTGAAGACCGGCTGGGACCGGAACGTGCCTGCGCACAAGGCTGGATCACGCCGAAGGCGATGCAACGCGGCATCTTCGTCATGTTGGCGTTGGCGTGTATCGCCGGTTGCGGACTCATTCCTTTCGGCGGACCGGAACTGATCCTCATCGGTGTGGCGTGCGTCATCTTCGCTTTCCTCTACACCACCCTGCTGTCGTACATGGGCGGCGGTGACCTTTTGGTCTGGGTCTTCTTCGGCTTCGTGCCCGTCTGCGGTACTTACTTCGTACAGGCGCATACCCTCACCCCTTCCGTATGGCTGTTGGGTGCCGGCTGCGGTCTGGTTTCCGACACCTTACTGGTGCTCAACAATTACCGTGACCGTGCCGAGGACGCCATCAGTGGCAAGCGCACGCTCATCGTCGTATGGGGTGAACAGTTCGGTTCGTTCTTCTATCTGCTGCAAGGCGTCGCCGCTTACGTCTGTGTGGCGTTCATGGCCTACTACGGACACATCTGGGCGTGCATCTTCCCCTTGTTCTACCTGTTGCCTCATTTCCTGACCTGGCGCAAGATGGTGAAGATCAACCGCGGCCGTGAACTGAACCGCATCCTCGGTTTCACTTCACGCAATATGCTCACTTTCGCCTTACTTATCGTTCTGAGCCTTGTACTTTAACGCGCAGTAAGTTTATACTGTTCCATAAAATAACACGTTTGTCAAACTTTTCATCGGGTCTGACAAACGTGTTTTGTGTTTTTTACGCCCCACAAAGCGTGTTTTTCGTTCTGATTTTCAATACTACTAACTACATCTTACAGTAAGGGCTGCTATTGGGTCGGTTTATGTTAAAAACAATGCAATATTAAGGATTGTAGGCGAACGTTTGTAAAAAAGTTGTAACTTTGCGACTTCTTTTTAAAATTTATATACAAAACTATTCATGAGTAACTCAATTTTTGCACCTCGCTTATGGAGTGAGCTTCGCCACTATGACAAAGAGAAGTTGGCTGCAGACTTC
>JAHHRG010000154.1 GCA_020025965.1 Sutterella sp. | reverse complement strand
GTATAAAGCTGGGCATCGAGCTGGGCACGGTCTGCCTCGGTCTTCAGCCGGGTGACTTCCTTGGCCGCACGGGTCTCTCCGCCATTTCAGATGGGCTGTTCGATCTGCGCCACGACGCGGTACTGGTCTTTGCTCAGTTCGGGCACGTTGAAACCGGGAACGAAGGCGGTAATCTTCTCCGCATCAAAAGGGAGTTTGGTAACATCGGTCTGATAAGAGGCACGGGCGTTCAGGGAAATCTGCGGCAACCACGCTTTGGCGATGTTGCTGAGAGTGTAGTCGCGGGTGGATTCGAGCAGGCCGTATTGACGGATGAGCGGATAGTTCTTCTCCGCCTTTTCATAACAGTCTGTCAGATTCAGCGTGACCGGCTCCTGTGCGGACAGCTTGCCTGCCCAACCGAAAAGTAATATGACCCATACAATAAACGTATTCTCATAGTGGCGTCATTTAAAGTTAAAAGCTGACAGTGCGAGCTGACAGCGGATTTCATAAGTATAAGGAAAGGGAAATAACTTCTTATGCGCAATTATTCCGACATCGGTTCAAACTGTAGAAAATGAAGGCAGATTGAACCGGAAGCATACACGGCAAATATAGTACAATTTATGATAAAACGCCAAGCCACCCCACAAAGAGCGAAACAAGCGCGTTATGAACGAAAACTGCGAAACAAAAGGACACAAAAAAAGACCGTTTCCCTTCGTTACGGTTCACGAAAGGAAACGGTCTCCTGTAAATCTTTGAGGATTCTTTCCGATGTTACCACACGGGCAGATTGAATTTCTGGATTTCGGCATCGGTATGTTGCTCGCGGAGGATGCGGAGCATCTTCTCTACCACTTCGGGATGCTCGGCGGCGACATTGTGCTGCTCCCGCTCGTCTGTTGAAAGGTCGTAAAGCTGGAAGTCACGGTTACCCTTCCACACCCTGTCAATATAGCCTTTCCATTTGCCCATATGCACGGCCTTCTCTCCGCTTAACTCGGGGAACTCCCACATAAGAAATTCGTGGTGTTGCTGTACCTCGTCCTTTCCTAAGAAAGTCGGCAACAGGCTGACGCCGTCGGTTTGGGGTGATTCCACTCCGGCAACGTCGCACAAGGTCGGCATCATATCCCAGAACGCAGAAAGCTCGTCGGACTGGCTTCCGGGTTGGATGTGATTCTCCCACATCGCAATCATCGGCACACGGATGCCGCCTTCTCGCAGGAAGCATTTGCCCCAACCGAACTCGCATTTGAACGGACGGGCACTGTCGAAATAAGGCGAGTCGGTACCGCCGTTGAAAGAAGGACCGTTGTCGCTGGCGAAGATGATCAAGGTATTTTCATACATGCCTTTCTCTTGGAGCTTACGCATCAGCCCGCCGATCTGCGCATCCCAATAGCTGATCATCGCCGCATAAGTGGCACGGGGATAACGGCAAGGGAAATAATCATTCTTTCCGGTGTAAGGTTCTTC
>JAHHRG010000153.1 GCA_020025965.1 Sutterella sp. | reverse complement strand
AACTGGTACAGCGTTACGGCGTGCGTTACCTCGGCAAGAGCGGTGACGAACGTCTGATTCCCGCCCTCATCCGTCTGGCCATCAGCAACAACACCTCGGAGCGCACCAACTTCAATCTGATGAACTCCATTTCGATGTTCCCCGAAAAGCCTTTGCTGTCAGAGTTCGACCGTCAGTTCTCCTCCGACGATGTTCACTACATCCACAAAGACAAAGTCCGCCAGATGATCCGCAAGACGATCTCCCGCAACAGCGCCAAGTGGCTGAATGAAGTCGATGCCATTCTCAATCCTGAAACCACGGACAAGAAGCGCATGAGTAAAATCCGCACCTTGCGTAACTACTGTCCGCACCACCGCATCCCCGACCTGCTCCGTTACCTCGAAGCCCATCCGCAAGGCGACGCGGCGGTCTCTCTCCTCGAAGCCCTCGGCTGGCACACCAATTCCTGCCACAAGGGCGAGGTCATCGAAACGGCACTCCGCATGAGCCGTGACAGTCGCCTCTCCGAGGAAGTGCGTCTGGAAGCCCTCAAGACGGTCAACCGTCTGCGTTAAACACAAAAGTTCAGAACCTGTTCCCTTCATCCGCACCGACGGTCCGGCTGAAGGGAATTTCTTCACTAAAATATTTTTATGAGACATTTCAAACAGCCTCTGTGTCTGTTCCTTTCCTTCCTCTTTTCGTCTGCCCTTCAGGCGCAGGCGCTCTATCCGACGGAAGGTGCACAGAGTTTTGCCCCCGAGCATCCGGTGATGCAAGTAGACAAGGTGAGATGGACTCCCTTGCGTGCCGTATCGGCAAAAGAACTCCCGGCTTCGGTAGACAACAGCCTCGCCGATTATTTCCCGCCCGTGATTGACCAGAAAGGCGGTTCGTGTGCGCAGGCGTCCGGCATCGGCTATATGTTCACCTACGAAATGAACCGTTTCCTCGGACGTAAAGCCGCCGAAAACGAAGATTACTGTTTCAGCTACCTTTTCACTTGGAATTTCCTCAACAGCGGCCGTGATGAAGGCGGTTTCGTCGATGAAGGACTCAACATTGCCGTGAAATACGGCGTGATGACTGCCGCCGATTACGGTTACGCCATGGCGGAACAGTTCAAGTGGGGCAGCGGATTTGACAAATATCTCAAAGCCATGCGTTACCGTGGACGCCGCATCTACGAATTGCCGTGTACCAACGCCGAGGAGCTGCTCCGTATCAAGAACTACCTCTACGACAAAGGCGACGGCCACAAGGGCGGCGGCATCCTGACTTTCTCCACCCAGAGCCGGGGCTGGAAGATGGTCAATTCCTACAAAGGCCCTTCGGCTACAGGTTACCGCTCGCTGATGACCGGACTCGGACACGACGGAGCGCACGCCCTGACCATAGCCGGTTATGCCGGCTTCGTGACCTACACCGATCAGAACGGCAAGGAGCAGCACGGTGCTTTCATCGTGGTGAACACGTGGGGCAAGGCGATGCACGACCGGGGC
>JAHHRG010000017.1 GCA_020025965.1 Sutterella sp. | reverse complement strand
ACTTTATTTATTTTTTAGACCCAAAATTGACAAAGGGGGCGAAATGTGCCCCCCCTAAAAAGACGAAAAGCTCGAGAGCAATCTCGAGCTTTTCTCTTTTTGGCCATTGATAAAAGCGATCAGACAAAATACATGAAGATCAGCACGCCCAGCATCATAAACGCAAGAGCAATCTTGACGGCCGTCCCGATCACCATTCCGGTCCAGGTGGCCACACCAACACGGCCTGCATGAAGCAGATCGCGCTTAGCCCAGAATTCTCCGATGAAGGCACCGATCAAGGGCATCACGAGAATTCCGATCAAACCGCCCATAAAGACGCCGAGAACTGTCCCGATGACCGATCCCCAGATCCCCTCTTTACTCGCTCCGGCTTTCTGAGCGCCGGCCGTCTGAGCAACTGTATCGATCACGACACCAATCACTGCCATGACGGTCAAGGCAGCAATCGTACCCCAGCCGATGATTTCAAACTGGTCGGCCCAACCGATCAGAAGCGCACCGCCCGCGATCAAAGGCAAACCGGGAATGGCAGGCACCACCGTACCGGCCAAGCCCGCGATAATAAGCGACAAGGCACCGAGCCAGCAGGCAATGGCAAACCAATCGATTTGTGTTAACCAGTCGAACACGATGTCGTTTCTCCTTTTCTGTATTACTGCGCACCGTCCCAGTACCCGACATCGCCGGCCCAGGGTTCAAATCTCGTGTTACCGCCCTTAAAGACCATGCGCAAGGTTCCGATAGGACCGTTACGCTGCTTGGCAATGATAATTTCGGCCAAGTTCTTGTCAGGCGTGTCCTTGTTATAGACGACGTCACGGTAAATGAACATGATGACGTCCGCGTCCTGTTCGATAGCGCCGGATTCGCGAAGGTCGGACATGATCGGTCGGCGGTCGGCTCGCTGTTCGAGAGAACGGTTCAACTGCGACAGAACAATTACTGGACAGTTGAGCTCCTTAGCCAATGCCTTGAGACCGCGAGAAATTTCCGAGAGTTCCGTCGAGCGGTTGTCAGATCCCGCACGGCCTGTCATGAGCTGAATATAGTCGACCACGATAAGCCCGAGAGGCCCCGTCTGGTTCATCAGGCGGCGCGCACGGCTCGACAATTCGGAAATCATCAGGGCAGGCGTGTCGTCAATGTAAATCGGCTTCTTCTCAAGACGGTGAACGGCCTTCGAAAAAGCAGCCCATTCCTCGTCTTCCAAATGCGCCTTACGGAGTTTCTGAGCATCAATATTGGCGACCGACGAAATCAGACGCTGGGCGAGCTGGTCGCCCCCCATTTCCAAAGAGAAAACCGCAACGGGAAGTTCCTGCTTCACACCGATGTTTTCGGCAATGTTGATAGCAAAAGAGGTCTTACCCATTGACGGACGGCCCGCGATAATGATCAGGTCGCCGCGTTGCAACCCCGCCAATTCTCGGTCGAGATTGGGGTAGCCGGTGGGAACGCCCGTCACGTCGGAGTCGCGCTGGTTCTGATAGATGTCAATCAAGCGCTGCGAGACATCCTTAACGAGCACCTGCATAGCCTGGAAACCGCGCTTGCCTCGAGAATTCTGTTCGTTGATCTGCAGAACTTCACGTTCGGCTTCGTCAAGAATCTGTGCCGTTTCACGGCCTTCTGGAGCCAAGGCATTGCTCACCATCCTATCGCCCGCCGTAATCAACTGACGAAGGACGGCCTTGTCGTGCACGATTTCCGCATAGCGGCGGATATTGGCGGCCGAAGGTGTGTTGTTCACCAATTCGTTCAAATAGACGAAACCGCCCATTTCGTTTTCCAGACCTGCATCTCGCAGGCTTTCCGTTACGGTAAGAACGTCAGCGGGACGCCCCTTCTGGATCATCTCGACAATGTGTTCAAAAATGAGCTGGTGATCGCGTCGGCAGAAATCCTTGGCCTGAATCAAATCAACAATGCTGTCCAAAGCGTTGTTATCGATCATCAGGCCGCCCAGGATGGACTGTTCGCTACTGATACTCTGCGGCGGGCGGCGGACGGCAGCCGCAGCGTCATCGGTAATGTCGGTCATGAATCTTTTTCCTCGAACGAGAGTCGTTCGCCCTCAACCGGGCAACACGAAGTCAGGAAAGCACTCGAGGCTTCCCCGGGAAAGTCGTTTTATTTGTGAGAACCTTCATTCTAGAGTCTCAATGACGGCTCTTCAACGTCGAACAATTTTTCAGACAAATCGAGACAAAAAAAGAGGCCCACCCGAAGGAGGACCCCTTTTTTGTGTCAGTGACGAGACCTAAAAATTAGGCTTCGGCAACGACCTTGACCGTGACGTCAGCATTGATGTCAGCAGCGAGACCAATCGTGATCACGTAGTCGCCAATGGCCTTGATGGCACCGAGCGGGGTGCGGACCTGGGACTTCTTGATCTGAAGGTTGAACTTGGCATCAACAGCTTCAGCGATGTCGGCGTTGGTAACGGAACCGAAGAGACGGCCGTCAACACCGCACTTGGAAGCGATTTCGATCTCGGCACCGTTGAGCGTATCAGCGATGGCCTGAGCGGCAGCGATACGTTCAGCCTGAGCCTTTTCGAGTTCAGCGCGACGGGTTTCGAATTCGGCGATAGCGGCCTTGGTGGCGCGCTTGGCGTGACCCTGGGGGATCAGGTAGTTACGAGCGTAACCGTCCTTGACCTTAACAACATCACCGAGTTCGCCGAGATGATGAATCTTTTCAAGCAGAATGATTTGCATTTGATTGACTCCGAGCGATTACTGGTTGTCCGTGTAGGGCAGGAGGGCGAGGAAGCGAGCACGCTTGATCGCGGTATCGAGCTGGCGCTGATAGTGAGCCTTCGTACCCGTCAGACGAGCCGGCATGATCTTGCCGTTGTCCTGGATGAAGTCACGAAGCGTGTCAACGTCCTTGTAATCGATCTGTTCAACGTGTTCAACCGTGAAACGGCAGAACTTCTTGCGCTTGAAAAGCGAATTTTGCTGGTTGCCGTGGCGAGGCTTGCCCTTGCCCTTTGCACCAAAAGCCATGGTGAGCTCCTTAAATATATTCCGTTATATGTACGATCAATCGGTGACTTCTCATCGTGCGCGGAGCGAGGAATCCTTTGATCGTGAGTTCCTTTCCGAGCGGCAAAGTGTTGAGCTTTTTCGCTAAACCATCAAAAGCGATGGCGGGGAAATCATACTCGAGCGTTCGAATTCTTCCAGCTTCGGTCAGTTCGCTTCGATGGTGAAAAACTCCTTCGAAGACTTCCAAGCCCGCAGGCGTATATCTAACCGATTCGCGTTCTGTCAGCGTACCGCTGATCTGAATGAAATTCACTCCGCTTGACCGTACCAAATGTGTTGATTCAGTCTGAGCCTAATTATTCGGCAGCAGCAGCGGCAGCTTCAGCAGCCACCTTCTTGGCTTCTTCCTTTTCGACGATCTTCATCATCGGGGAAGCAGACGTTTCGGCATGCTTCGTCTTAACCGTGAGGTGACGAAGAACAGCGTCGTTGAAGCGGAAACCGTTTTCAATTTCGGCGATCGTTTCGTGACCGCATTCGATATTGAGAAGAACGTAGTGAGCCTTGACGAGCTTCTGGATCGGGTAAGCGAGCTGACGACGGCCCCAGTCTTCGATGCGATGGATCTGACCACCCTGTTCGGCGACGAGGGTCTTGTAGCGTTCGATCATAGCGGGAACCTGTTCGCTCTGATCGGGGTGCACAATAATGCAAAGTTCGTAGTGACGCATTTAGCCTCCTTGCGGAAAAAGCTGCCCAGAGCGTCTTTTCTGGTGCAGCAAGGACAGAAAGGACGCGATTTTAACCTATTTCTCCCAGCTTTGCAGGAAAAAGAGAGGATTTTTTTCGCGTCCGAGAAAAAATTTGATTTTTGCCGCTTAGGCAAGACGCTGACGAACGGATTCGTAAAGGCAGATGCCCGATGCGACCGAAACGTTCAAGCTTTCAACGGCCCCAACCATCGGAATCGAGGCGAGATCGTCACAACGCTTACGCGTCAGCTGACGAAGGCCGTCACCTTCGGCACCCAAGACCCAAGCAAAAGCCTTCTTCTGATCAAAGTCGTAGATGGACTTAGTGGCTTCACCGGCCGTTCCGACCACCGTCACTCCGGCTTCGCGGAGTTCGACAATGGAAGCAGCCAAGTTCGTCACCGTGACGACAGGCACCGTTTCGGCGGCCCCGGCAGCAGCCTTCAGCGCGGCCGGAGGGATATGAGCGGAACGGTCTCGCGGGCAAACCACGCACTGAACGCCGGCCGCATCGGCCACACGAAGGCAGGCACCGAAGTTGCGCGGATCGGTAACGCCGTCAAGAATCAGGATGAGGGTCTTGTCGGTAATTTCGTCCAAGAGATCGTCGAACGTGAGTTCGGCCTGCTTCTCTTCGGCCATGGCAACGATGCCCTGGTGAGGAACGTCGGGAGCCATACCGTCAAGGCGCTTGATATCGGCCGTCATGACGCGAACGCCGGCGGCGATCAGTTTTTCGCGCATATCGCGCATACGCTGGTCGCGACGGGTGGGGTCTACGTAAACAGCGGAAATCGATTCGGGATCCATGCGCAAACGCGCACCTACGGCATGAAAGCCGGCTAAAACAATATTTTTCACGTGAAAAAGTCGAGTCTTGAATAGGCTCGCCCGCTTCAAAAAGCGGGCGAGCGTTGAAATATTTTCGGCGTCATTGTAACGCAGAGCCCGAACGACGTCAGGCTTCAACGTTCTTATTCTTCAATCAGTATCGACGACGGCGGCGCGGGCGGTTACCGTGCGACACGACGGTAAAGGAGATACGGCGGTTTTCAAGGTCCACCTCTTCCAAAGCTACCGTGAGATCGTCACCGATACGGTAACGCTCCATCTGTTCGGCGCTTTCCATCGTGAGATGCTTTTCGTCAAATTCCCAATACCCCCAACCGAGACGAGAAATGTGAACGAAACCTTCGATCGCAATATCTTTCAGGCTCACGAACACCCCGGCCGGAATCATCCCCGTCACGACAGCTTCGTACTGCTTCTTGGGCTGATCGATCATGTACTGACACTTGAGGTAATTCATCACGTCGCGGGAAGCATCGTCCGCACGGCGTTCGGCTGCGGAACAGAGAATCCCGAGATGCGCCCAAGCGGCATGACGGCCCTCGCGGGTTTGGCGGCTCGGACCATCCTTCTTGTTTTCCGGCCGACTCCCCAAAGCACGGGCATGACGCCCGGCCATGAGTTGTGTATCGTCGATCACAACTGTCGGTGAATAGACGACACGATTCGTGATGAGCGTTCGAACAACACGGTGCAAGAGCAAGTCCGGATAACGGCGAATCGGAGACGTGAAATGCGCATACTTTTCATACTGCAGACCGAAGTGTCCGATATTGTCGGGCGTGTAGCAGGCACGCGACATCGTACGAAGAATGGCGGTCTGGAGCACGGGGTTATCACGCGTTTTCTCAACCAACTCGGACAAACCGGCCGCAGACGGATCCGTGAGCTTCAGGCCGTAATTTCCAAGAAGAGTGTTTAAAGTGCGTACGCGATCCTCTTCGGGCTTATCGTGCACGCGATAGAGCGTTTCGCGCTTATTGAGCGAGACGAAATCGGCCGCACAGGTATTCGCCACCAACATGCACTCTTCAATCAGACGATGCGCGTCGTTGTGATCGCGTTCCTTAAACCCCGTGATATGACCGTCCTCATCAAAGATCGCCTGAGTTTCCACCGTTTCAAAGTCAAGCGTATGGCGAGCCTTACGGGCTTTGCGCAAAACCTTGAAGAGTTCGTAGAGCGTTTCTATATTGGGCAACAAGGCTCCGACGGCGTCCTTACCCGTATTGCCCCCTTGAAGAGCATCCCAAACTTCCGTATACGTCAGTCGAGCATGAGAGCGAATCACGCCTTCAAAGAACTGGTAGGCGGTTGTCTCGCCCTTGTCGTTTATGACGGCGTCACAAACGAGGACCAAACGATCCACATTGGGATTCAAGGAGCAAAGACCGTTCGAGAGCTTTTCCGGAAGCATCGGCACAACGGACGAGGGGAAGTACACACTCGTTCCACGGCGCTGCGCATCCGTATCCAATGCGGACTTCGGACGCACGTAATGGCTCACGTCGGCAATAGCAACCAACAGACGCCATTCACCCTCGGCTTCTTTCTGGCAATAGACGGCATCGTCAAAATCGCGCGCGTCTTCGCCGTCGATCGTCACAAAAGGAACGTCCCGCAGGTCGTAACGGCCGCGAATATCCGCAGGATCAACTTCATCCGGAAGCGCGTCAGCTTCAGCGAGCGTCTGAGGACTGAATTCCACCGGGAGATCGTATTCGGCTGCAGCAATGGCAATTTCCCCTAAGGGATCGAACCGATTGCCGACGATTTTCACGAAGCGGCACTTGATATCCCCTCTGACGTTGGGCGTCTCGCTATCTTCGACGAGTTCCACTTCAAAGGCGCTCTGAGTTAATTCTGAAAACTCCGGTATACCGTCCTGCGGCTCCATCACCATCAAAACGGGAGCAAAAGCATTCAGAGGCCGAACAATCCACCCCTTCCAGGAATCCCACTGATCCTCGTCAACAAGCTTGCAAACCCAACGTTTTTGAATACGCGGCATCATGCCCGCAATGCGAGGCTGCGTACGGCACATGCTCGGGCGCAGTTCCATCACGTCGCCGGGCAACACCGACCAGTCGGGGTTGAGCGGAATAATCGTATCCGGATCATCCTGGCACATGACGGTAAAGTCGTCGCGGAACCGGGCTCCTCGCACAACCCCATAACGGGATTCGACATTGGGCAGACGGAAAACGTTCTTTTCTCCGGCGAGGAATCCTTCTTCGTAAAGTTTTACCACCGTCGCGTTGGCCTCAGCCTTCGTCATCTCGAGAGTTTCCGTCAGGAAGCGCTTCGCCACCTGATAGGGAACGTCAGCATCCTGACCGAGAATCAACTTCTTGGCGGATTCGATCTGCTCGGGGGAAATATCGGGCATTTCCACAACAGGAGCGGGCTTGCGGGACTTAGCTTTTCTTCTGGTAGCCATAAAATTCAGTCTGCGTCAGTGGTTTCAACTTCAGGATCGGATGCCGCACCACCTTCGCGAAGGTGTTCTCAAAGATTTCTCTGACTGAGTTTAGCCGAAACACGATTTTTTTTTACACCTTCTCTTGACATTCTCTTGAAAGGTCTGCATAATTCGACTTCTCAGCAGTGCCCGGATGGCGAAATTGGTAGACGCACCAGCTTCAGGTGCTGGCGCCTTAACGGGCGTGGAGGTTCGAGTCCTCTTCCGGGCACCACTGACCAGATTCCGAAAGGTTCGTACGAAAGTACGAACCTTTTTTCGTTTCGGCCTCCTGTGCGTCGGTCTGCTATCCTTAGTTAACCACACTTTTTTTCAATAGTTCATCATGACCGTCGCCGACCGCTTCCCGTATTGGATTGAAAACGCCCCGCAGGGCGGCTTTCTCTGCCGTTTTCCAGATTTTCCGGACTTTGCACCCGAAGCGGCAACAATTGAAAAGCTCTTAGGGAGCCTGCGCGACGCAATTATTCCGGTGATCGAAGACCATATCAAAAGCGGGAAACCCGCCATTCGTCTTCGCGAACTTAATCCCGGCGAAGAATATCTGATTCTGTCGCCGACTCTGAGCGTAAAGCTTCAGCTCATTTATGCCGTACGCGATCGTCACGTGACCGCTCACGAACTCGCACAGCGCATCGGTTGTTATCCGCAAGAAGCGACCCGTATCTTGAAATTCAGCCACCCCACCAAAATCGATACGCTCAATGCAGCGATTGAAGCGATCGGCGGCAGGCTTGACTGCCGGGTTACTCTGCTCGACAAGCCGCTCCCGGAAATTCACTGATCAAAAAAACGGCGCTATCCTCGGATGCGCCGTTTTTATTTTCTCAAGCTTTAGGCAACGTGCTTAACGGGAAAAGTCCCCGCATCGTTCTTTCTAAAGTTGATTTCAAGCATGTTGTACGGAACTTCAATACCCGCTTCGTTAAAGCGCTTCAAAATCGCCAAAGAAATTTCCGTCTTGAGCCCACCGACACCGTTGGCGGGATCCAAAACCCAGAACCCCATCTGAAGATTGATACCGGAATCACCGAAGCTCGTTAACCCGGCCCAACCTGCCTTTCGCGTATCAATACGAGGACGAGCGCGGTTGGCTTCTTCGAGCATGATGCCCAAAGCCCTTTTCACGTCGGCATCGTAAGCCACCGAAATATCAATTTTCTGAACCGTGGATTCTTCCGTGTAAGAGTGATTCAACACAGCAGATGTCACAAGGTTTTCATTCGGCACCACGTTTTCGACACCGCTGTTGTCACGAACCACCGTGTAACGCGTGTTAATGGCCGTGATTCGTCCCTGGAAACCGCCGACCGTCACAAGGTCACCGATCTTCACGGACTTGTCGAGCAAAATGATGAAGCCCGAAATATAGTTCGAGGCGATCTTCTGCAACCCGAAGCCCAAGCCCACACCGACAGCACCACCGAATACGGAGAGGATCGTGAGGTCCATACCGACCGTACCGAGACCGATAATGACGGCGAGCACAAGGAAGGTGACGCGAATGATGCGAGAAAGCACAACCTTGATATTGGGCGACAAAGAATCCATTTCGTCAATGGCCCGATGTGCCAGAGAAGAGAGCCAATTGGCAATGCCGAGCGTCAAGAGAACGCTCATCACCGCAACAAAAAGCATCCACACGGTCATCTTACCGTCGCCGATCGGAATCGTCGTACTGTCAAGAAGATTCACAATGTCGGTCATAATACCGAAGAACTGCAGGACGGCCATCACCCAGAAGATGATCGATACGTATCGGCAGAGCTGCGGAGAAATAATGCGCTCTCCCAAAATTCCCTGCAGGAAAGCGAGAATCAAGGCAAGAAGTGCATAGGCATAGAGAAGGCTGTAGGTAATGCGCGCGATCACCATCGACGGGGCCGGATAGTGCATTCCGACCACCATAGCGTAGCACCCCAGAGCGAGAAGCGACGCACCGATAAAACTAAACGAAATATGTTCAAAGAATTCGCACACGAAATGCTTTATGTGGGACATGAGCCCCTTGCGCGGACCGCGATGATCGTAAGCTTCGAGCACCCGGTTCATCTGCTTCGAAACGAACCAGCCCAAAGCAAGCGATACAACAACCAAGGCCAACTGCAACATCACATTTTCCGGAGAGAGATGTGTGACGTAGTGGTCGATCACGGCAGTAAATCGGTCGGTCAGGGACATCACCGCATGCACGGCGTTGTCGGCCATATCGGCGGGATTCGGCATATTGGCACCTGCGTCAAAAGGCGCTTCGATTTTCGTCATGAAGTGTTATTCCTCTTATTAACGGAAAAAAGGCCGTCTTCCTGTGGAAGCGGCCTCTTTGGCACAAGAAAAGTGTCAACGATTATTCGCCGTCTTTACCGTGCTTGGCTTCGAACTGAGCGATCAGGTTATCTTTACCCAGATCGTCGTAGCATTCGAAAGGCTGGTGAATCCAAGGATTGTCATCAAAGAAAACACAGTGCCAATCGGGCTTCAGGATGGAATGAGCCTTCCACCAGAGAACGGCAACGCGAATTTCAGTAATGGCCGGGTAACGGCTCTTCAAATGAGCGATTACTTCGGAGATCGTCTTGCCGGAGTCGACCATATCGTCAACGAGGAGGACACGGCCCTTCAAATCGTTAAGACCTGTGATGCAGTCGGAGATATCCAGTTCGCTCTGAACGGTACCCTTGGCTTCGCGATAGGAGCTCGTTGCAAGAATGCCGAGGGGCTGGTTGTAGACGCGGCTGAAAAAATCGCCGGGACGCATGCCGCCGCGAGAAAGGCAGAGCAGGCAGTCAAAATCCCAACCGCTCTTTGCTACCTTATAAACAAGCTCTTCGTTAAGCTCAATATATTCGTTCCAGGTATATTTAACGTCAGACATGGTCTTTTTTAATCAAAGGACAAAAAAACGCGGGCAAACGAGAGGGTCATCCGCGGCAAAAAAAGTTATCGGGGATTTTAGTCTAAAAATCCCCGTTGCACAAAGAAAAAACGGCAGAACACAAGCGTGTCTGCCGTTTTTTTATCATTTCACAACCCTCTTCGGTCGATTAGTCGGCGAAAGGATTGAAATGAAGAATGGTGTGTTCGCGGTCCGGACCCGTGGAGACCACGGCGATCGGGCAACCGGCGACTTCGGAAAGACGCGTCAGGTAAGCACGAGCGGATTCGGGGAGATCTTCCCACTTCGTCACGCCGAAAGTGCTTTCCGTCCAACCCGGGAATTCTTCGTAGATCGGTTCGCAACCGGCAAGATGATCGGCACCGCAAGGCATCAAATCAAGCTTTTCGCCCTTGTAGGTATATCCGACACCGAGCTTCACGGTCTTCATGCCGTCAAGCACGTCGAGCTTCATAATGGCAAGGCCCTGCAGGCCGTTGATCTGGACGGCACGACGAAGCGCAGCACCGTCAAACCAACCGCAACGGCGCGGACGCCCCGTCACGGCACCGAATTCGTTACCCTTGTTGGCAAGCCATTCACCGTCGGCATCGAAAAGTTCGGTCGGGAACGGACCTTCACCCACACGAGTGCAATAAGCCTTCGTGATACCGAGAACGTAGTTGATCTTGTTCGGGCCAACACCGGCACCTGCGCAGACGGCACCGGCCACCGTGTTGGAACTCGTCACGTACGGGTAGGTACCGTGGTCAATGTCGAGCATGGAACCCTGAGCACCTTCAAAGAGGAACTGCTTGCCGGCATCCATTTCTGCATGGAGAGCGGCGGAAACGTCACAAACCATCGGACGGAGACGATCGGCATAGGAAAGCATCTGAGTGATAACGGCTTCAGGATCGAGAGGTTCGGCACCGAGATACTTTTCAAGGACAAAGTTGTGATACTTCATCACTTCGCGAACGCGTTCTGCGAAGCGATCGGCATCGAAGAGGTCGGCCACGCGAACCGTGCGACGAGCGATTTTATCTTCGTAGGCCGGACCAATACCGCGACCCGTCGTACCGATCTTCTTGTCGCCGGCGGCAGCTTCACGAGCATGGTCAAGTGCCACGTGGTACGGCATGATAAGAGCGGCGTTGCCGGACACACGAAGACGCTTTTCAACGTTGGGCACGCCCACGGCGATCAATTCGTCAACTTCGCGGAAAAAGGCTTCGGGAGACACCACAACGCCGTTGCCCAAATAGCAGACGGACGTCGCATGCATGATGCCGGACGGGATCAAACGAAGAATCGTCTTCTTACCGTTAATAACGAGCGTGTGACCGGCATTGTGACCGCCGTTGAAGCGAACGACACCGGCAACCTTTTCGGTCAACCAGTCAACAATCTTGCCTTTGCCTTCGTCGCCCCACTGAGCGCCGACCACGACTACATTCTTGGCCATTTTTTTCCCTTATTTCGGACGATCATACCGTCCATCAAGCGTTCTCCTCGGAAGCAGGTAAGTCCGAGATTCCTAGCGGCTTTTTCGTCATGCGAAAAAACCAAAGCAAAAAATCAAAGCCAACCCGAGTTAAACCCGCACGTATCAAGAGGCGGACGAATTGGCGCAGGGTTCATCATATCAGGAAATGCACTCATTCGAAGTATGAAATGACAAAAGAGCGACTCATGATCAACACAAGTCGCTCCTTAACACTTTTTAGGTGCTTTTCGACGGCACTATGAGCCGGTAAACCACACAATCGCGAGGCCTGTCACAACGAGCATCAACCCTATACCGCGAATAGCGTTTTCGGGTGCTCTGGCTACCTCGGCGATGCTCTTTTTCCACCGGGCGGGCATCACCATCGGGCAAAAGCCCTCAAAGATGCATACCCACCCGAGCGCGAGAAGCATGACTTCCCAAGAGGTCATTTGGCACTCTCACTCTTGAAGTAGTGGAAGAAGTCGGCGGACGGGTCGAGAACCATCACGTCGTCTTTGTTCGCAAAGCTCGCGCGATAGGCTTCAAGCGAACGATAAAAACGAGCGAATTCCGGATCGCGATTGAAAGCCTTGGCGTAAATATCGGCCGCCTCTGCGTCACCGTTACCCTTGATCTTCTGAGCATCGCGATAGGCTTCGGCCAAAATCACTTCGCTTTCTCGATCGGCGGAGGCGCGGATGCGTTCGGCCTGAGCATTACCCTTCGAGCGTTCTTCACTCGCCACACGCTTACGTTCGGCTTCCATACGGCGATAGACAGATTCGGAAATTTCCGGCGTAAAGTCAACACGCTTCAATCGCACGTCAACAATACCGATACCGACGTCCTTCACGCGTTCCTGAAGAAGCGTAGCAATTTCGCCCATGGCCTTTTCACGTTCGCTACTCGTGATCTGATTGACAGTTCGCTTATTGACAACGATGTTCAATACGTCGCGAAGCAAAGCGGAAACGCGGTTCGTCGCGGCGGGTTCGCTTCCCTGGAAAGACACCCAGTAAAGACGCGGATCTTCGATACGCCACTTCACAAAAGTGTCGATCAAGAGGTTCTTCTTTTCACTCGTCTGAACGAGGTCGGCGCCGGCCGTATCCAAATTCAGGATGCGCTTGTCGAGGTAAACGACGTTACGCAGAGGAGGCGGCAACTTCACGTGGAGACCGGGTTCGGACACCACCGTACGCAGTTCACCCAAAGCGAAGACGAGCGCGTATTCCCTTTCGTTGACCGTATAGATACACATACGGGCAAGTCCCACGAGAGCGAGAACAAAAATAATCAAAGTGCTTAATTTTTTCATTCGGAAGTCCCCCTATCAGCGCATGCGAAGGCGACGGTCGATTTCATAATTGGCCGGAGCCTGCGTTGCGGGTTGAGCAACAGGCTGAGCCTGCTCACGCTGATGGATCTGGCTTTCCATCTGAGAAAGCGTCTGTTCGGCCTGAGTTGCGGCTTCCGCACGGGTCGAATTCACAATCTTGTCGAGCGGCAAGTAAAGAAGGTTATTACCGTTCTTCGAATCGATATAGACCTTCGTCACGTTCTTCATCACATCGCGAACCGTATCAAGATAAAGACGGTCACGCGTCACTTCGGGTGCCTTCTTGTATTCGTTCACGATGCTCGTAAAACGATCGGCGTCACCCTTGGCAGTTTCGATAATGCGGGCCTTGTACCCCATGGCTTCTTCCTTCAAGCGAGCGGCCGTACCTTCGGCCTTCGGAATGACCGTGTTGCGATAGGCTTCGCCCAGATTGATGGAACGTTCTCGGTCCTGACCGGCCTTCACGGCGTCGTTAAACGCGGCTTGAACGGGCTGCGGCGGCTGAGCGTTCTGAATGGCAACGCTCATCACTTCGATACCGGAGGAGTAACGATCGAGCATGTGCTGCATCGAGATCTTCACAGCTTCGGCAATTTCAGCCTTGCTTTCAAAGAGCACACTGTCCATCGTCTTGCGCCCCACAACTTCACGCATTGCAGATTCGGCAGCCTGCGTCACGGTCACTTCCGGGTTGCGGATACGAAAAACGTAATCGCGTGCACCGTCGCCCGGCTTAATGCGGTACTGAACCGTGAACTGAACGTCAACGATGTTTTCGTCATCAGTCAGCATCAGAGCTTCACGAAGACGGTCGGCACGACCGAGCGCACCGATCTCGGCAGTACGCACACTGCTGACGTCAACGATCTGCGCTTCCTGAATCGGATACGGCAAATGCCAGCGGAAACCCGGCGCAGTCGTTTCGGTATAGCGACCGAAGGTCGTGACGATACCGCCCTGACCTTCCGGCACGATATAGAAACCCGTCGCGGCCCAAGCCAAAGCAGCGCAACCGACCAAAAAGGCGACACCGACTCCCGACTGCTTCGGCGGCTGCGGACGGCGACCGCCGAATTTACCGAGGTTGCCGGAGCTCCCGAAACCGCCGTTGCCGGCAGAGGGACGCTCATCGTCTCGGCGATCGTTTTCATTTCGATCGTCGCGCGGAGCCTCCCAACGGTTGTCCTGCGGTTCGTCGTCGCGGGAGTAATCGTCACGGCTCTTCAACTTCGAGCGCAAATCGCGACGGTCATCTTCTCCCTTGTTGCCCATCAGGCCTCCGAGCATGTCGGAGAAATCTTTCCAAAGCTTTTCGAGATCTTCATCCTGCTGATTCTGCGGACGGCGATCACGGTTCTGCTGACGATCGCCGAAATCACGACGATCATCGTTGTCTTCGCGATGAGGCGGCTCTTCTTGTGCGGGACGTTCGTCCTTCTTGGGTTCATCATCCGAACCGCGGCCCCACCGGGGGTCATTGAGCGACATAAGTCGACCTCCAGATAAATGAAATGTCCTTTTTCATCTCGGTCAACGCGCCGAGAAGATCTGCTTCTCTCAACAAAACGCGGACTCGTAAGGACAAAGAATAATGACCCCAAATTTTACTTGGTTTTTCGGATGTTCTCACCCATCGTTTCTTTTCCTTAACATTCGGTCGCCTTTTTTCTCAAGGAAATCAGGATTTGTGCGCATTGACGACAAGAAGTGAAAGATAGATGATAGAAAAATCGACTCTTTCTAATAGCATGCGATGAAAAACATTCTCGTAATTGGTGCCGCCGGACAGATCGGTAGCGAACTCGTTCCTTATCTCAGAAAGCTGGGCTACATGACCGTCGCCGGCACAAGCGGCCGTACGCCTTTGCCCGCTCATTTGGCCGAAGGCCCTTCGGCCGTCGTCAATCTGATGGATACGGACGTACTGCGACAAACCGTTGATTATTTCCAAATAGATACGGTAATGAATCTTGCCGCCATTTTGTCCGCCACGGCCGAACGCGATCCTCTCAAAGCTTGGCGTGTCGGTGTGGATGGTGTAATCGGTTTGCTTGAATTAGCGCGCGACAAAAAACTTTCCGTCTTTACGCCGAGTTCGATCGGCGTTTTCGGTCCCTCAACGCCTTTGAAATTCACTCCGCAAGACACCGTCTGCCGACCGCAGACCGTCTACGGGATTACCAAAGTCACCGATGAACTCTTAGGCGACTATTACCGGAAAAAATACGGCGTTGATGCAAGAAGCGTTCGCTATCCAGGTCTCATCAGTTACGTGACGCCGCCGGGCGGCGGCACAACGGACTATGCCGTGGATATCTATTGGCAAGCCGTAAAGACCGGAAGCTACATTTCTCCGCTTGCCCGCGGCACATATTTGCCCATGATGTTCATGGAAGATGCCCTTCGAGCTGCCGTGGAATTAATGGAAGCCGATCCCGCACGATTGAAGCACTTCAACGGTTTTAACGTGAGCGCCATGAGTTTTGCGCCGGAGGAAGTGGCAGCGAGCATTCGCCGCCATATTCCGAATTTCGAACTCGGTTATGCCATTAACCCAATGCTTCAATCCATTGCCGACAGCTGGCCCGATGCCCTGGATGACAGTGTTGCGACGGAAGAATGGGATTGGCATTCGCGTTATACGCTTGACGATATGACCGACATCATGCTCGGAGAAATACGCAAGCAATTGGCCGCAGATCCGACGTAATTGTTGGTCTCCGAAGCGTGAAAAGCCGACGCGGAATTCTTTCCACGTCGGCTTTTCCATTCTTGAATCGAAAACTTATTTGTTACGTTTTCTGCGCGTCATGAAATCCTCGATATTGTCTTCCAACAATTCTCGGTTTTCATTAGCAAGGTCTTCTTCCCAGTCTTCGAGTTCTCGAGGCTCATTGGGATTCTCAATGCGCCAGTTATGAGCAAACTCTCCGATGGCCTGACGCAGTTCGTCAAGCCCCGCTCCCGTCAAAGCAGAGACAAACACGGCCTTGGGTTTGCCGTCCGTATCGCGAACGATTTCAGGCTCGAGCGTCGTATTGTCGATCTTGTTGTAAACAAGCACAACGGGAACATTGTCGGCTTCGATCTCGTTCAAAACGAGGTTGACTTCTCGAATCTGATCTTCACGAACGGGGGACGAAGCATCAACGACGTGAAGAAGCAAATCCGCATGAACAGTTTCGTCCAAGGTTGACTTAAAGGCTTCGACCAACTGATGCGGCAGACCGCGGATGAAGCCGACAGTATCGCTCGCAACCACCGTTTCTTCGTCGCTGATCCAGCAACGGCGAGCCGTCGTATCAAGCGTTGCAAAGAGCTGGTCAGCCGCGTAGGACTGCGCACGCGTGAGTTTATTGAAAAGCGTCGATTTTCCGGCGTTCGTATAGCCTACGAGCGAAATGCTCAGCGTATCGGAACGCATGCGAGAACGACGTTGCGTATCACGCTGGCGCTTGAGTTTCTTCAACTGATCGCGCAACTGCTTCATACGCACACCGATCATTCGGCGGTCAAGTTCGATCTGCTTTTCCCCCGGGCCGCCGGTTTTCGACAAACCGCCGCGCTGACGCTCCAAGTGAGTCCAACCGCGCACAAGTCGGGTTGACAAGTGTTCGAGCTGAGCCAATTCAACCTGAAGGCGCCCTTCGCGACTTTTGGCACGCGCACGGAAGATATCGAGAATAAGCTGGGTACGGTCGAGAACGGGTAAATCAATCGCGCGTTCGATATTTCGTTGTTGTGCGGCAGAAAGCGCAACGTCGAAGACCACGATTTGGGCATCGCTTGCGCGTGCCATTTCACCCAATTCTTCTACTTTGCCCGAGCCGATAAAGAAAGCAGGATCGGGCTTATCGCGTTTAGCCTGCATCAAACCGACGGGTTCGTAGTTGTCGGATTTGACAAGAAGCGCGAGTTCGTCGGCCGAATCGTTATAGATCACGCGACCGACAATAACGGACACCAAGAAAGCGCGCGAAGTTTTCACTTCGCGCGTCTGGTCAATCTGGAAATTGCTGATCTCAGTTCTCCGGAACGGAAGGCATGTTGACGGCGCGAGCCGGAACAACCGTGCTGATGGCGTGCTTATAAACCATCTGGGTCACCGTGTTCTGAAGAAGAACGACATACTGGTCGAAGGATTCGATCTGACCCTGGAGCTTGATACCGTTGACGAGATAGATGGAAACAGGAACGTGATCCTTACGAAGGATGTTAAGGAACGGATCCTGAAGCAGTTGACCTTTCATAGCCATAATTATTTTCTCCGACCGTCCGTCGCCAAAGGCCTGCCGACGGTCTTATACGTTGTTTTGTTATAAAGCTGACCGCTTAAAGGAAGTTCTCATTCCCCCTAAAAACAGCCATTCGCATTCGATTTTATCACTGAAAAGCCGATCTTCTCGACGTAAATAAGTAAAAACGCCCATAAAAGGGCGTTTTTACTCAAAGATTTGCATCTTTTTTCGTTTTTTTTTCAGAAACGACGATTAGCGTTTTTCACCGTTGACATAGGGATTGTCTTTCGTACGCAATTCAATGCGAAGCGGAGTACCTGCCAAATCGAACTTCTCACGGAAGAAAGTTTCGAGGTAACGGCGGTAGCTGTCGCCTACGTCTTCGAGAGCGTTGCCGTGAATCACGATCACCGGCGGATTCGATCCGCCCTGATGAGCAAAGCGCATCTTCGGACGACCACCGCGTGCACGCGGAGGCTGCTGACGTTCAACAGCTTCGAACAAAGCACGCGTAAGCTTCGGCGTCGGAAGCTTGCGGTACGCAGCGGCATGAGCTTCCGTCACGGCACGCATCAGGTGGTTCAAACCGTTACGCTTCAAAGCGGAAATACGAATCATGCGAGCCCAACGCAGGAAGTGGAGTTTGCGTTCCAGCTGCAGGTTGAACATTTCACGTTCGTAGTTATCGAGGATGTCCCACTTGTTGATGGCAACAACCAAGGCACGCCCCGATTCAAGAACGTAACCTGCAATATGGGCGTCATGGTCGGCGATGCCGTTCTTGGCGTCCACCACGAGAATCACAACGTTGGCGTCTTCAATGGCTTGAAGGGTCTTCACAACGGAGAACTTTTCAACGGCTTCGAAGACCTTGCCCTTCTTACGAAGACCTGCGGTATCAACAAGTTCATAAGGACGGCCGTCATATTCGAAATCGACCTTAATGGCATCGCGCGTCGTACCGGCCATGTCATAGGCGATGAGACGTTCTTCGCCGATCAGGGCATTGATGAGCGTGGACTTCCCGGCGTTCGGACGACCGGCGAGCGTCACCTTGAGGCGCTTCGGAGCATCCGGATCTTCCGGTTCCTCATCTTCCGTATCTTCTTCAAAGCCTTCGAGAGCGAGTTCCATCAGGGCATTGATACCCTGACCGTGAGCACCCGAAATCATCAAGGGTTCGCCAAACCCCAATTCGTAGAATTCGGCGGCATGAATCGTGGAGAGGCCTTCGGATTTATTGACCGCAAGAAGAACCTTACGGCCCGACTGACGCAAACGAACGGCAATTCGCTGGTCATGCGGCGTCAGACCTGCACGAGCGTCAGTCACGAAAATGACAACGTCGGCTTCATCAATAGCGAGTTCAGCCTGGTTGGCCATCTCCTTGACGATACCTTCGGACTTAACAGGTTCAAAACCACCCGTATCCACAACGATGTAGGGCATACGTCCGACGCGACCCTGACCGTACTGACGGTCGCGAGTCAGACCGGGAAAGTCGGCGACGATGGCGTCGCGGCTGCGGGTCAGACGATTGAAAAGCGTGGACTTGCCGACATTCGGACGGCCCACGAGGGCAATAACAGGAAGCATGTTGTTTAGTATTCAGTTGTCGCACCGCCGTCAGCATTGACAGCGGCTTGCGGCATTAATAATGATCAGTCTTCAAGCGACTCTTGCAAAACGTAGGCGACTTCACCTTCCACCGTCTGGAAGATGGCACCGTAGCCGAACTGTGCGGCCGGAGCACGAACGGCACCGCTCAATTCCGTGCGGCCTACGACGAGACCGTTAGAAGGGTTCAGAAGCGATACAACGCCCTCAAGGTCGGCCACCGCCACCGTACCGCCAATGCGGATCGGCTGGCTGACTTCACGGTACTTGAAGTCGGTATTGACCCAAGCTTCGCGGCCGTTGTAGCGGTTGTAAGCATGGACATAACCTTCTTCGTCCACAACGTACATCATCTGTGCGTCGGAGACCGGGCCCGTCACGGCACTCACCTTGGCCTCCCACACCGGACGGCCGTTCATGGCCCCCATACAGACAACACCGCCCTGATAAGCGGAAGCACACATCAACTGCTGATCAACCCAAGGGCGACCGACAACGTCAATCAAACGTTCGACTTCGGTAATCCCGTGAGCCTGACCGATCACCGCATCGAAAACGACACGGCCGTCAACGCCCAAAGCGAGAAGTCGACCGTTGGCCTGACCGATCAAGATACCGGCCGGAGCCCAAGCCATCTGCTTGAAAGTGTCGACCGTCAAGGCAGCCGTCTGCCCCTGATAATGCCAAGCGCGTTGGCCCGTAATGAGATCAAAGGCCGTCACTCGCGTATCGGCCGTACTCACCACGACGAGTCCCTGACCAACCAACGGAGCGATCTGCGTTTCGGCAGAGAGACGGGCCTTCCAGGCGAGCGAACCTTCGGCATCATAGACTTCGACTTCGCCGAGTTCAGTAACAACAGCGAGGTAATTGCCGTCGGTACCGACACCGGCCGTCACGTTAGCGCCCGTTTCGACGGACCAAACTTCGTCGCCGGTATTTCGATCGAGACGGTAAATCTTGTTTTCACCGGCAGCATAAACGGCGTTATCCGTCACGGCAGGGACGAGGTAGCCGCTGTTTTCACCGACGTCGCGACTCCAGGACACCTTGGCTTTGACCAAAGGTTCGAACTCCTGCAATTCCGTCGGAGCATGAGGCCCCTGCGGGGCAAAGAATCCGCAACCGGTCAAAGGAAGCGCCATGATGGCGGCGACCATGCCGGTCAAGACTTTCTTAGAAAACATGTTGATCAGTCTCGCTGAATGTGTATCGCAATACCGTTGATTCTATAGGCAAAATTAGCGACAGAGGGGAGATGCCGAAGCTTTTTTTCTTCCCTTACTGTCGCTTTTACCCAGTTCTTCTCCCCTTTCGAGGAATCGTGTCGTTTATTCGGCTGCCGGGAGTGCGCCGATCTTCATCGTCACGACCGCGCCAATGGTGGTGCCCGTCGTACCGGCTTTGAGAGCCTTTTCCCATGCGGTACGAGCCTGAGCGTAATCCTTCTTCGCAAAGAAGATATCGCCGCGGCGGTCTTCAAGCATGGCAATCTGCATGTCCGTCGGCTGAGCGCCATCGAGCATCTGCATGGCTTCATCGAGCTTACCTTCATTCAGAAGAAGACCGGCAAGGCGAATGCGAGCCACCGTGTTGTATTCCGTGAAACGACTTTCATCGATTACCCAACGAAGACGCTTTTCGGCACCCGCGAGGTTACCGGCCTTGGCCTGAGCGGCCGCAGACGTGAGAGCAGCCATGGGAGCGTAAACGGTCGAACCATATTCTTCCATGAGGCCGTTGGAAATAGATTCGACGTTTTTGACGTCGTCTTGATACACAGCATTCTGGAGCTGAACGTAAGCACCGGCCGCTTCGGCAGCCATATTGCGCTGATACCAGTTCCAGCCGTTCCAAGCGGCAAAACCCAAGCAGACCACACAGACGGCGGCAGTAATGGGAGTACCCCATTTTTCCCACCAAGCCTTCATTTGGTCAATACTCTCTTGTTCCTCTAAGTCATAAGCCATGGCTCAAGGCTCCTATTCACTTTGGTTAAGAATTACTTGGCGAAAGCGTTGGCAACGGCTTCTGCAGCAGACTCAAGCGATACGGTCGTCTGTTCAGCAAACGAAGTTTCGCCTTCGCGTAAGGACTTGACGCTGACGTTTCCACCGGCCAATTCATCTTCGGTCGCAAAGACGGCGAAACGAGCGCCGCTCGCGTCCGCCTTCTTCATCTGGTTCTTCATGCCGGCAGTACCCGGATGAACGATCACGCGGATACCGCGGTCGCGAAGCTGCTCTGCGAGCAACATAGCTTTCACGTGAGCATCGCCGTCGTGGTGAATCACATAGACGTCCGTCTGGGTGCGAGTCGGCACGTTGCCGCATTCGCGCATCAGTTCAATCACGCGTTCCATACCCATAGCGAAACCGACGCCGGGAGCCGGACGACCGCCAAGCATTTCGATCAACGGGTCATAGCGACCGCCGCCGCAGATCGTGCCCTGAGCACCCAACTTTTCCGTGATCCATTCGAAGACGGTGTGATTGTAGTAGTCCAGACCGCGAACAAGACGCGGATTAATCGTATAGTCGATGCCAGCAGCACTGACCATTTCTTCCATACGAGCCAAGAAGCCGCGGCTTTCTTCACCGAGGTAGTCCAGGAGTCGAGGAGCGGCATTGACAAGATCCTGCATGTCAGGATTCTTCGTGTCGAGAATGCGCAAAGGATTCGTATAGAGACGGCGCTGAGCTTCTTCGTCCAACACATCGCGATTGGCTTCGAAGTACTTGATCAAAGCGTCGCGGTGAGCCTGGCGTTCCGGCAAGGCCCCGAGCGTGTTGAGTTCAAGGCGCACATGACCGACACCCAATTCCTTCCAAATACGGTTGAGCATTACGATCATTTCGGCGTCAATGTCCGGGCCGGCCATACCGAGAGCTTCGGCACCGAACTGATGGAACTGACGATAACGGCCACGCTGCGGACGTTCGTGGCGGAACATCGGACCGCAATACCAGAGGCGTTGCGTAGCACCGTAAAGCAAATTGTTTTCGTTCACACAGCGAACAACGGCGGATGTCCCTTCAGGACGAAGCGTCAGCTGGTCGCCGTTCATGCTATCGGTAAAGGAATACATTTCCTTTTCGACGATGTCGGTAACTTCACCGACACCGCGCGTAAAGACCTTGGTGTTTTCCAAAATCGGCGTGCGGATTTCCTGATAGCCGTAACGTTCAAGCACGTTCACAGCGGTCTGCTGAACAGTCTGCCAAATCGCAGCATCCTGCGGCAGCATGTCGTTCATGCCCTTCACACCGGAAAATTTTTCTTTGCTCATGTCTTCTTTACGTATTTTATGTTTGATAACTACGACTACTTGGTGCCGTAGGTCTTGCGGACGAATTCTTCAATCATAGCGTGAAAGCGCGTACCCATGTCCTCGCCCTTTAAGCTGGCGACTTTCTCACCGCGAATATAGACGGGGGCGACCGGACTTTCGCCGGCACCAGGAAGGCTGATGCCGATATCTGCCTGACGGCTTTCACCGGGACCATTCACTACACAGCCCATCACGGCGACGGACATATTTTCAACGCCCGGAGAAGATTCGCGCCATTCGGGCATGCGATCGCGCAGGAACTGCTGCGTGTCGGCAGCCAAACGCTGGAAGAAGTCCGAGGACGTTCGACCGCAGCCAGGACAGCTCGTAACAAGCGGCATGAACTTTCTAAAGCCCATACACTGAAGAATTTCCTGAGCAACGATCACTTCTTCGGTACGCGCAGCACCGGGGCTCGGCGTTAACGACACGCGGATTGTGTCACCGATCCCTTGCTGAAGAAGAACCGACAAAGCGGCCGACGACGCAACAATCCCCTTCGAACCGATACCGGCTTCGGTAAGCCCCAAATGAAGAGCATAGTCGGAGCGCTGAGCCAAAAGGCGGTAAACAGCAATCAACTCCTGAACGGCCGAAACTTTGGCGGACAAGACAATGCGGTCAGCAGGAAGCCCCAACTTGACAGCATCATCGGCACTCGAAACGGCACTTTCAACCAAAGCGTTGCGAAGCACGATCGACGGATCAAGCGGATTGGGCAATGCGCGATTTTCATCCATCATCCGCGTGAGGAGTTCCTGATCAAGCGACCCCCAGTTAACGCCGATACGAACGGCCGCATTGTGGGCCTTCGCAATTTCGATCATCTTGGCGAAATTTTCCTCGCCGCGAGTTCCTTTGCCGACGTTGCCCGGATTGATTCGGTACTTAGAGAGAGATTCGGCACATTCGGGTACTTCGCTCAAAAGCTTGTGACCGTTGTAGTGGAAGTCGCCGACGAGCGGCACATAGCAACCGGCCTTGTCAAGCGCTTCGCGGATGCGCGCTACTGCACGGGCGGCATCGGGAGTATTGACCGTGAGGCGAACGAGTTCGCTGCCGGCACGGGCCAAGGCCAGAATCTGCGCCACGCTTCCTTCAATGTCGGTAGTCGGCGTATTCGTCATCGACTGAACGACAATCGGATTCAAACCGCCGATAACGACGTCCTTGCCGCCCCAGCTCACCTTAACGGCATGAGTCTTACGACGGAAGGCAATGCTGTTCTCAGACACAGATTTCTCCGAAAAAAAAGAGTTTGGAATATTCGATTTCCCGAAACCTCGGGAACGAAAGACGGCCTCTTGGGCCGTCCTTCAACGTAATTGAATTACTTCAGAATGAATTTGGCGATACCGCGCTTACCCTTCGTTTCAAAGGTATAAGGTTCGCCGTCCACAGACATTTCAACGGCCGACGTTTTGCCGATCGTAAAGTGGCTGCCGCGCGGAATCAGCATGTCAATCGTTGTCCCTGCCTTCACTGTACGAGCGACGATGTTCTTGCCGTGAATCGAGCGAATGTGAATCCACACATCGCTCTTGACCTTCATGACGAGATGCTGCTCATCGGAAAGTGCTTTCGCAGGTTCGGCGACTTCAGCCACTTTGTTTTCGACTTTCTTCACCGGCTCTTCAGCCTTCGGGGTTTCATCGATCGCCTTTTCAGGCTGTTGAACTTTCTCTACAGACTTTTCAGTCGTTGCATCGGAAGCCGACAGTACTTTCTCGGGTTTCGTTTGAGTCTGCTCACCAGTCGAAGGAAGAGGCGACAGCACTCCGGCGTCTGCCTCAACCGTCTTCGGAAGTGCCTCAACGGCATTTGTTTGCGTATCAACCGGAGCCGTCAAAACAGCTTCTGTTTTTAGCGTTTCATTCTTTTCCGGCGCAAGGAGTTCCGTATAAACTCCCCAGCCGCCGATAGCGATCAAAGCCACGATCAGAGCGATCCCGGATATTTTGATCCCGCGGTTTTCATTACGGTGGTTGATGACCACTTCGGCCGACGGATCTTCAGGCGGAATCTGACCTTCATCGGCCTCACCGAATCGAGCGACATAGTCTGCAACGAGCGGCGTGTAATCAATGTTGAGCTGCTTGGCTACATCACGGATAAAAGCGCGGGTGTAGACGGGCAACGGCAGCTTTTCAATATCTTCGCTTTCAAGTGCTCGAACCTGATCGACGGAGAGTCTGGAAAGAGTAGCCATATCGCCAAGGGAAATGCCCTGGGCTTCGCGCTCGCGTTTGAGAACGGCGCCGAATCCCTCGTGCGTGGCGTTTACGGTATCGGGCTGAACAGTATCACTCGATGCTTCGGTCATACTCACTCCTCACTCTCAGAGATATCGGTTGGTTACTTGTTGATCGGATGAATTTTCAACAAATCGGCAGCCTCGGCCTTTTGCTGAGCTAGACGTTCGGCGCGGCGAGTACGGTCGCGGATTTCTCCGGCCAACTGACCGCAGGCGGCGTCAATATCGTCCCCGCGAGTTTTGCGAACCGTCGTAACGATGCCCGCGTCGTTCAATCGACGGCAAAAGGCAAGGACTCGGTCGCGAGACGGCTTCTGAAGATCCGACTGCTCGAAGGGGTTAAAAGGAATCAGGTTAAATTTGCAAGGAACATTTTCGCTCTTGACAAGATCGATCAACTCGTCGGCCTCTTTAAGGCTGTCGTTGATGCCACCCAGCATCACATATTCGAATGTGATGAAGTCGCGCGGCGCGACCTTCAAGTAGCGACGGCAGGCAGCCATCAGGTCTGCCAAGTCGTGCTTGCGATTCACAGGCATGAGCTTGTCGCGCAAGGAGTCGTTCCCTGCATGGAGACTGACGGCCAACGCCACCGGCGTTTCGGCAGCGAGTTTGTCCATCTGGCGCGTAAGCCCCGAGGTGGACACCGTCACACGGCGGCGGGAAAGACCGTAGCCGTTATCGTCCAAGAAAAGCTTAATTGCTTTAATCACGTTGTCTAGATTCTGGAGCGGTTCGCCCATGCCCATCAGAACAACGTTCGAAATAATCCGGTCGTTGGGGTCTGTCACACCGTGAGCTTTGCGAAGTTCGCGTTCGGCCCACCAGAGCTGCCCCACGATTTCCGACGTAGACAGATTGCGGTTAAAGCCCTGCTTGCCCGTCGAACAGAAAAGGCAACCCATGGCGCAACCGGCCTGCGTGGAAATACAGAGGGTACCGCGGTCGTCTTCGGGAATGAATACCGTTTCGACCGCGTTACCGTTACCGACATCAAAGAGCCATTTGCGAGTACCGTCCGCAGACTTCTTTTCAGTCAACGGTTCGGGAGGACGAACTTCGGCGAGATCCTTCAATTTTGCACGGAATGCCTTGGCAAGATTCGTCATATTGTCGAAATCGCTTTCGACATGACGATGCAGCCAGCGGCAAAGCTGCGTGGCACGGAAGGGCTTTTCGCCGATACCGGCGCACCATTCAATCAGGCTGTCTCGATCAAGATCGAGCAGGTTGATCTTCTGGACGGCGGCAGCGGAATCTTTGACGATGTCGGTCACTTTGTTTGTCCTCTTTCTTACCGATTAGCGGCTGTGAACAGCGAGCGTCGGGAAGAAGTAAGCGATTTCAACGGCGGCCGTTTCCGGAGCGTCGGAACCGTGAACGGCGTTGGCATCGATGCTTTCAGCGAAGTCAGCGCGGATCGTACCGGCAGCAGCCTTCTTCGGGTCGGTAGCACCCATGAGTTCACGATTCTTGAGAATGGCACCTTCGCCTTCGAGAACCTGAATCATGACGGGACCGGAGGTCATGAATTCAACGAGAGCGCCGAAGAAGGGGCGTTCCTTGTGAACGGCATAGAAGCCTTCGGCTTCGGCCTTGGAAAGCTGACGCATCTGGGCGGCAACGATCTTGAGACCGTTGTCTTCAAAACGGGAATAGATCTTGCCGATCACGTTCTTGGCAACAGCATCGGGCTTGATGATGGAGAGGGTGCGCTCAATAGCCATTTTTTTCTCTCAATGAAAATAGTAATGAAGGGAATGTCGGATGCGCGGAAAGTGTCATGCTCGCACACCCGCTTTTCCGGGATAGATCACACAGAGGAATTCTTAAAACTCGCCCTGTATTCAAACTATGGATTTTACCATGACGACTATCCTATCCGTAACTTCTGATACGTTTTCTCTAGTGGATTACACGCCTTTTCATGTCTTTTCAGAACAGACTGCCGTCGGTTGTGCCACAATTGCACCCTGTCTGAGCGATGAACCAGACGTTTCCTTGAACCTTTGCTTGTTTTAACTCGACCGGGAGTTCCTTTTTTCCATGGCACAGTTACACATCAATCGAGCCTTTGCTGAGAATCTGGGCCTGACCCTCGGCGGTTCTGTCCGCGAACAGGTCACCAGTCTTTTCAACAGAGAAGTGCCCAAGGCTGCCGGGGTCAAACTTAACCCTCTGCCTTTCGTGGGCGGCGTTGAAAAAGCGCGCTTTCGCGTGATGTGGGCTGCCGCTCTTCAAGGTGCCTCCGTCTGGGCCATCACAAAGAACGTACCCGAAGTCTTGGAAGACGAAAAGCTCCTCCGCAAGGCCGTCTATCAGATGCAGCAGATCGTCGACACGGCGATTTTGGATAAACTCTTTCCGAAGCTGACGCAGGAAGACCTGGATCATTACAACGCACTTCGTCGCCGTATGAATGACTTGGGCACCAAATCCCTGACAACAAAAGAAGACTTTGCCCGTGCTTTCGTCGCCGACATCCGAGGCTTCAAACCCGCCGATGTCCCTGATTCGCTCATTACCGCCATGGCTTACCACTTCGACATGGCCTGCCAACTTTCGGCAAAGCTCATCGACATTACCGTGAAGTCCCCGAACTCCTACCATCGCATTCCGAACGCGCAGGCACAGAATTCCTGATCTTCAGCGACCAAACAAAGAAAAAGCCACTTTCCCAACATTGAGAAAGTGGCTTTTTGTCTTAAACGACGATATTAGGCACCCAAGATAGCCTTGATATCTTCCTCCGGCGTCGTAATCGGCGCGATGTTGAAGTTTTCAACAAGGAAATTCAACACGTTGGGCGAAACGAAGGCCGGAAGAGACGGGCCAAGGCGGATATTCTTGATGCCGAGGTGAAGAAGCGTCAAAAGAATACAGACGGCCTTCTGTTCGTACCAAGAGAGCGTCAGCGAGAGCGGAAGCTCATTGACACTGCAACCGAAGACTTCGGACAAAGCGACAGCAACCTTGATAGCGCTGTACGCGTCGTTACACTGCCCCATGTCCATCAGACGCGGCAGACCGCCGATCGTCCCGAGGTCAAGGTCATTGAAGCGGAACTTGCCGCAGGCGAGCGTCAGAACAACCGTATCTGGCGGAGTCATCTTCACAAAATCCGTGTAGTAACTGCGGCCCGACTTTGCACCGTCGCAACCGCCTACCAGGAAGAAATGCTTGATAGCACCGGCCTTCACAGCCTCGACAACCTTGTCGGCGACACCCAAAACAGCACCGTGGCCGAAGCCCGTCATCATCGAAGAACCGCCATTGATACCCGTAAATTCACGGTCTTCTTCGTAACCGCCCAATTCGAGAGCTTTTTCGATCACCGGCGTGAAATCACGATCGACAACCTTCTTCGTCCCCGGATAAGCCACGGTTTCCATCGTGAAGATTCGATCGGCGTAGCTCGTCTTCGTCGGCATAATGCAGTTCGTCGTGTAAACGATCGGAGCAGGAATATTGGCAAACTCCTTCTGCTGACGCTGCCAGGCGGTACCGAAATTGCCCTTAAGATGGGAATACTTCTTCAAAGCCGGATAAGCGTGAGCCGGGAGCATTTCACCGTGCGTGTAAATGTTGATGCCCTTACCTTCCGTCTGCTTCAGAAGTTCTTCAAGGTCATAGAGGTCATGCCCCGTGATCACGATGAAGGGGCCTTTTTCGACCTTCATCGTCACCGTCGTGGGTTCCGGCGTACCGAAGTGAGACGTATTGCCCGCATCAAGCATTTCCATCGCGGTGAGGTTGTGCTTACCGACTTCGAGAACGACGGGAAGAAGTTCGTCCATACCGAGGTCTTCACCTACCGTGACAAGCGCTCGAATGAGGAACGCCGAGAGAGCAGCATCTTCACGGCCCAAAATTTTGGCGTGGTAAGCATATGCGGCCGTACCGCGAATACCGAAAAGGATGAGAGACTTCAGGGAACGATTGTCTTCATCAGCCGTCCATAGCGTCTGCATATCGTAGTCGGCCGGAACCTCGCCCGTAGCAACGGCGATCTTGAGCGCCGTCACTTCGTCGATCATTTCCACAAGGTCGTCATCGTCGAAGTTGACATTCGTCACGGTGGCGAAAAGCGACTTAAGGATCAGAGCATCCACATCGGCACGACGTTCGTCGGCCTTCACCGCACGAGCAAGCCCGATCAAAGCGCCCGTCAGGCGATCCTGAAGTTTGGCCGTTACGGCCGTTTTGCCGCAAGTACCGAGCTTGCCGACACAGCCCGTGCAGGCCTTGGTTTGTTCGCATTGGAAACAAAACATCTGCTGTTCTTCCATGAGGGGTCTCCATGTTTTTTTGTTTGAGGAAGGACAAAACATCATTTAATTCAGTGACCGAAATCACTTGAATACGCTGTATTTAAACGGCAGACAGATGTTTGAGCAAGCTGAAATATCTTTTGTTACATCTATTAATAACGGTATACCTTGCGATACATAAATTTCTGTCAAACACAACAAACCGAATGATTAGAGGAATGTCATAAAAAAACGACCGAACGTTACCGCCGGTCGTTTTTCTTGGCCACGGAGAGAAGCCTTCGTCCTTTATGCCCCCTTGTAAAGAAGGACAACTGCTTCTTTCAAGTGCGTCTGCGCTTTCTTCACCTTTTCCTTTTTTAAGGCCTTAAGGAAATCTCGGAGCGTATCCGCCAAGACGCGGCACCACTTTTCGCTAGTGACGGCAAAATCTTCACGAAGTGCGCGACGCTCGAGAACCATCGTAAAGACCGTCACGATACGGTTCCCCGTCACCGCCACGAGTTCGTGGAAGAAACGAAGAACGGCCTCCTGCGTTGTCGAATATTCTCCCGTGGAATTTTCGATCTCATCGGCAATCGCCAACAAATCGCTCATAGCCTTGGGCGTCATGCGTTCGCACAAGGCCGGCACGAGGCCGCACAAGAGCCAAGCGGCCGTCTCAGCATATTCCGGATCCGAGTAGCCTGCCAATCGAAACTGAAAGTCGATTCCCCCCGTCAGTGTTCCTTCGTCAACGGCCCCAACGGTCGAACCGCCGTGTTTCTTTCTCGACAAAATCCCCGCCGTATTGAGGCGCGAGATGCCCTTGCGGATTTTGTATCGGGTCACACCGAACCGTTCGGCGAGCTGCTGTTCGCTTTCAAGTTTGAAGCCCGGCTCCTGCAGACAGTCGAGCATGTATTTTTCGAACTCGCTGAAGAATTTCTCGTCGGCCGCACGGCGTTCGGCCACTCGTGCGCGAGTTTCAGCTCTGGTCATAATGAATCCTTTGTATCGTTGGTCGGGCGTTCCTTTGTCAAAAGCAAAGAACGTCTTCTTTCATCCTAGATCGAAACTGCCCCTCGTCACCTTATGACAGGCGGGAAAATAAAAATCCCGACCTTTCAATGAAGAAAAGTCGGGATTTCTTGATTCTCGGTCGACCGAGCAAAGACAAACGGTCGACCGTAACACCTGTTCGCTTACTGCGGAAGGTTCATCTTCACATCGTCGTCGCCCTGAGCGGCAATACGGCGTTCGATGGCTTCGGCTTCATCCGTCTTCTTTTCAGGCTTGGGACCCGGTTCGAGTACGGCGATCGATTCGACGTGACCGGTGTGCGGGAACATGTTCATGATGCCAGCAGCACGGATATGCCAACCGCCTTCATGGTGCAGGATCGCGCAGTCGCGAGCGAGCGTAGCGGGATTGCAAGAAACATAAACCACACGGGCAGGGCGCTTATCAGTCTGAGCGAGCACGCGAGAAAGCGCCAACGCACCTTCGCGCGGCGGATCAATCAGGACACGGTCGATACCGCCCATACGCTTCCAAAGAGCTTCCCAGTCTTCGTCACACCACGTAAAGAGGTTACGGGCAACGAAGTCGGTCTTCTCGGCCAAACCGTTGTCGATGGCACCCTGACGGGCACGAGCCACAAGACCTTCGGAGCCTTCGATACCGATGACACGCTTAGACTTCGTAGCCAGAGGCAAAGTGAAGTTGCCGAGACCGCAGAAGAAGTCGGCCACATTATGCTCGGGTTCGAGCCCCAAGAGACGAATAGCACGGCCCACCATCGTTTCGTTCAGCGCATGATTAACCTGCGTGAAGTCCGTCGGCTTAAAGTTGATTCGAACGCCGAATTCGGGCAAAGCGAGCCCCAACGCGTGTTCGTTTTTAGGGAGCACGGCGTGAGCCGTTTCAGGCCCCTTCGGCTGAAGCCAGATGTCGGCATTGTGTTCGCGACCGAAAGCGAGCAGGAGTTCCATATCTTCGGCGCTCGGCGTTTCGAGAACGCGGAAGACAAGAGCCGTACGGCCGTCGCCGCCAACGGCAACTTCAATCTGCGGCATACGCTGGCGGATGGAAAGCTTCGAGACCAATTCTCGCATCGGCATCAGCATGTCGGAAACGTTCTTCGTCAGGATCTTGCAGCACTGCATGTCGGCGACGTAAGAGGAGGACTTTTCATGGAAGCCCACCAAAACGCCGCCCTTCTTCGCTACGTCGCGAACCGTCAGACGGGCACGGTGACGATAGTTCCACGTCGGACCGTAGATCGGCGGGATGACATTTTCGGGACGAACCTTGCCGATATGCCACAAGGTGTCGAGCATGACGCGTTCCTTGAAAGCCACCTGAGCACGCGGTTCCAAATGCTGCATGGCACAGCCGCCGCAACTGCCCGGTCCGTGGCCGAAATAGGGGCAAGCCGGCTTCGTGCGGATACCGGCTTCGCGATGGACCTTCGTCACGCGACCGATTTCAAAACTCGTCTTGTTGCGAATGCGCTCGTAGGTGCAGAGTTCGCCAGGGAGAGCCCCCTGAATGAAGACGACCTTACCGTCATGATGAGCAACGCCGCGACCTTCCTGATCGAGACGTTCGACTTCCACCGTAAAATATTCCGGCGTCTTTTCCTTACGTCGTGCCATTGATGTTCTCCAATGTATTTTTTCCGGGCCACCGCATTTTTACCGGTCGCCAAAACCAAAAGTTCCCGCGCCAAAAAGGGCGATCTCAACGTCCGCAATTGGGGTCGGGACGGGCTCGCGCGCGAGAGGTGCACACTTTAACAAAAAAAGACGCCGACATCGTGTAGATGCGGCGTCTTTTCTCTACTTTTTTTGATCTGCGCTTAACGACGCGGCAGATACTTCATCGGATCCACCGGCGTGCCCTTTTCACGCACTTCAAAGTGAAGCTTCGGACGATCCGTACCGGACTGACCGACTTCAGCGATCTTTTCGCCCGACTTCACACGCTGGCCCTGCTTCACGACAATCTTGCTATTGTGAGCATAAGCACTCACCAACGTCGGCGAATGCTTGATGATGACGAGGTACCCGTATTCGGCAATACCGTTGCCGACATAGAAAACTTCACCCGGCATCGAAGCAACCACGACATCGCCCATCACACCGGCAATATCAATGCCCTTCGAGTTACCGCCGAAGTTGGCGAGGATCTTACCCTGAAGGGGCCAGATCATACGAGCACCGGGAAGAACCTGCGGAGCGGGTTTATGAGTAACGGATTCAACGGCAGTTTTAACCGGCGGTTCAACAGCTTTGGCGGAAGTTGCATTGGAATTGGCCTCGGTCCCGACAACGGCCGAACCGTCATCAAGCGACACAGGCTGAGCCCCCGTCCCGTCGGGCGTGGTCACCTCAACGGGCTGCTCCACCGGTTCGCCCCCCGTAATCTGCGTAATGCGAACGTTGGGATTCGGCACATACTCTCGAGGCGCAGCGACGCTCACGGGCAAACGAAGCACCTGACCGAGACGCAACTGTGTCGGATCACTGATGCCGTTGAGCGTAGTAAGCTGCACCGGAGCAAAGCCATAGCGCACCGAGATGTTGTAGATTGTGTCGCCCGGCGCCACCGTATGGAGACGCCCTGAATCTTCCACCATGCCCGGTTCCAGACGACCGACCGGTCTTTCAATATCGGCGGAACCGGAAAGCGTTGAACTGCGATCAATGACAGGAGCGGGTTGCAACGACGTGTGCGTCGCGCACCCGGACAAAATGAGCGCCCCAACAGTGGCGGCGAACAAGAGTTTCGACGAAGGATTCAAAGTTTTCATAAGGCTAAAAAATTTTCTTACTTGATTGTCGGCAAAGGAGCTAGGCACGTCGGAATATCGGAATCCATCCAACGCTTCACATCGGGCACTCGCTTATAGGCCGTCAAGTCGACCTGAAGCGGTGTCACGGATACAAAACCGTGAGTCGTCGCCCAGAAGTCCGTGCCCTCTTCCTTGTCCTGCGGCTGACCGGCGGCTCCCAACCAATAGATCGGAAAGCCTCGCGGGCTCATTTCTTCAATCACGTTCTCGGCACAAGTGCGTTTTCCGAGACGGGTTCCGCGGATTCCTTGCAGAGCCGAGAGCGGCATATTCGGAATATTCACATTCATCAGGATGGGACGACTGTCTTCGCGCGTGGCGAGATAGCGTTCCACGACGAGCTGAGCGACCGACGCGGCCGAATCCAATTCATTCCAGCCCTTGTCAATCTGCGAAAAAGCAATTGAAGGGATACCGAAAAGATAGCCTTCGATGGCCGCCGCAACGGTCCCCGAATACATCGTGTCATCTCCCATATTGGCACCACAATTAATGCCAGAAACAACGAGATCGGGCTTATCTTTCAAAAGGCCCGTCAATGCCACATGCACACAGTCCGACGGCGTACCGGACAACACGTAGAGACTGTCGCCCTCCGTGTGTTCTACTGTAAGCGGACGATTGAGCGTCAGAGAATTCGAGGCACCGGAATGGTTATGGTCGGGAGCCACAACGGTCACTCGTCCGAAACGACGCATGGCTTCGGCCAGCGCTTTAATACCCGGCGCACGATAACCGTCGTCATTGGAGATGAGGATATGCATAGTAATTCCTGAATGTCACCGGAAGACTTTCCGGTTGAGAGTGAAAAGAATTTTACCCGACTCAAAAACTTTGAGCGACTTTTCTATGGATTCCATACCGTTGCAAAGGCTTGCAACATTTGGATGACGCCCCTTTTTCGACTTTTAAAAGAAACGGCCACCGGATTCACAAATCTCGACAGCCGTTTACGAGTCTTCACGCTTTCTGCAAAGAAGGATTACTTAACGAAGGCCTTGTTCACATCGATCGGAAGCGCACGGTAACCCAAAGCGCCCTTCACGTGCATTTCAAAGACAGGTTCGTCACCTCCCCAGCGGAATTCGGTCAGAACCGGATGCGTTCCTTCCTTCGTCTTCAAACCGACACTCGCCCAATAGACAACCACGGATTCCTTGTCGGCCTGATACTCGACCGATGAGGTAATCGGCGAATACAGTTCATAACCGCGTTCCTTACCGTAGTCCCAAACCTGTTCGACCGTCATCTTCTTCTGGTCGATCTTGTAGATCACGGCACGGCTATAGTTGTCCTTTTCATTGTCAGGCTGACGGAAAGCACGACCGTCACCGTTATCGAAAACGGAAACGTAGATGATATCGCCCTTACTCTTCTCGTCAATCTTCCAACCCGTGTGCTGCGTCCAAGTCCAATCGAAGCCGCCTTCACACTGACCCATTTCGCACTTCAAAGGCTTGCCGTTCTTATCAACAGGCGTCAAAACCTTATCTTTGAACTTGCCCTTCCAGCCGTTCGGCGCACTCAGGATCCACTTCACCTCTTTGTCGCGGCCGATCTTGATAACCGAGGACTGGTGACGAGAGGAAATGATGATGGAATCATCCGTGCCGTCGTAGTCAACGGAATTAACATGCGCCCAGTTACGACCGGCACCGGTACCCGGAATATCGCCGAAAGCCTTCTTGGCATCCAAACGAGCCAACTGTTCCGTAGTCAGCGTCTTGCCGGACATGGCCATATCAACGTTCAAACAAACCGCACCCTGGTCGATAGATTTCACGACGATGGCGCGATTCGGGTCAAGGATGTCAAAAAGACGCCACTCGTCAACGACCGAACCGTTCGGGGCCACTTCAATCACGACGTCACGCACAGTATGAACTCGCGTATTGTCGGGACGGCGAAGGTCGGCAGACGAAACTCGCAGAAAATCATTGCCATTCGACCCCGGCATCATGGCGTGGCTGAAATCTGCGTAATTGACAGGCAGACGACGGTTGTATACCTCGCGCCCCATCAGGTCGTACTTCGCGTAACGCTGACCGTACCCCCAGGAGAGCATGCCGTCCGCAGTCTGATGGAAGCCCATCATGATCCCTGCGGAATAAAGCGATTCCGGGTTATAGATATGGTCCGTCTTCATGTACCAGCGGATGTCCCCCTTCGTGTCGAGGATGACATTTTTTTGCGGGTTATTCCACTGAAGAGCACCGCCCTCGGGATTATTCCAAACGGCGCGAGCCGCATGACTGTCCAACTGCCCGAGGTTATTGAGTAAGTACAGACGATCGGAGAATTCCTTCGGAGCCGACTTCACCACCTCGGTTTCAATCAAAGCCGGGTTCTTGGAAGCATCGCCCACGACGTCCACCCAGACGGGAGCCGTCCAGATATCGTAGGTTTCGGTGATTTCCTTTTCTTCGCCCCAGAAAACCCGAGTGTAGGTCACTTCTACCTTATTTTTGTAGTCGGCATAAAGACCGAAGACAGGAATGCCGCCGTGCGTACGGAGCGCTTCGGGGCCTACCTGATATTTGATTTCCTGTCCGCCTTTTTTCGGCACAATGCGAACACTCGCCTTCTTGATAACGTAACCGCCGTTACGAATCACAGCCGTGAGAGGAGCCAACCCGTAGGGATTCACCACAGTTTCTCCCAATTGGCCCTGGGTCTGGTATTTAACGGCCAAACCGCTCGGACCGCCCACAGCATAAGAAAGGCTAGACGCTGTCATTCCGACAGCCATAATGCCGATCATCGCCGGCAAGATTCGCAATTTATTCACCTTATTCTCCTCTTGGTCTCAAGCGTCTTTTTGTGTCGACGCTCTCTTTGAAGAATATGGTATCAGCCAAGCTTGCGCTTAGTCTTAAATTTGTTTTTTGTAATAAAAAAAGGAGACAACCTTAACGGTTATCTCCTTTTCCTGGATTTGGTCGGGGCGGCGGGATTCGAACTCGCGACCCCTTGCACCCCATGCAAGTG
>JAHHRG010000152.1 GCA_020025965.1 Sutterella sp. | reverse complement strand
GTGTTGAACCAGCCCTGATATTCGGCGGTAGGTTGCCAGTGGCTGACGATGTCGTCGCCATCTTCGTAGAATTCCATTTTTACTCCACAAGGATTCTCGGGAGCACAGCCGAAGCAGTTGTAACCTTCGAGATGAAGGAAAGGATTGATGATCTTTTTCATAATCGATATGTTTTAGGTTAAAATAATAAAGAAGGGGACTCGAGGTCCCCTTCTCTTGTGATGTTGTAGGTCTTATTCACTGTACCATTCACCTTCGTCTTCGTCATCGCTGCTGCCGTCTTCCTCCTTGTTTTGCATGTTTTCCAGCTCTTCGTCGGTGTATTCGTCTTCGTAGTGCTGTTCAATAGGAGCAGCTGAGGCGTCGAGTGGAAGTTTCGGATTGATTTTCAGCGGTGCGAATGTCTTTTCGTAGAAGGCCTGGTATTCGCTGTAGCTGTAGCCTATGCCTAAAAGCTCAAGGTTCTTGTTCGAAATGAGGACAATGCGTGTGTGTTTCAGCTTGTCCGACAACTTTGGTGCGGAGTAGAGCTTCTGTGCATAAGTGTGGGCCTCGTCGAAATTGTTGAATCCGGAGATGCGGAAACTGGTGATTTCGGGACCGCGCTCGATGTTCATGTCGAAGTTGCGCACCATAAAACCGGTAAAGTTGAAGTGCGCGATGTCGTAGAGCAGCTGGTCGTCGTTGAGCGAATCGGTAGGATAAGCTATCAGGCAGACAAATGGAATGTCTCGGTCGGGCGAGAGTTCCTGCTGCTTGGCCGCGTCGCCCGCAGCCTTCTCGGCTTCCGAAGAACGTCGGTCCCACAGAGAGCCCAGATTGTAGTGAGGGTCGCCGATGGTGCGTCCGCTTTCGAGTCCCTTAACGATGAGACCTGCCATTTCGCTGACGTCACTTTCGGGGAACTCGCTGACCAGTCCGCGTAGCTCTTCGATGATGTTCTTGGTGTCCACCGTGCCGATCTGGCTCAGGGCGTGGACAAAGATGAACTTCGGACGGTTGGCGCCCTTCGGGTATTTCTTCGTGGAAATATCGAAATTGCGCTGTACTTCGGCATTGTCGCGGTTGCGGTAAGCCTTATAGGTTGCCGTATAGAGGGAGTCTTCCAACTGGAAGCCATATTTGGCGTTCTTGTCGAAGTCGGGGTCATTGATCATTCTCGAATAGGCCCCATTGGGGAAGTGCTGTGCTAACAGACGCTTGTATTGGTCGGCGCGGTCCTTCTTTCCCCAGCGGGAATAGAGCAGGAAAAGCTGATAGTAGACATCCTCGTTGCGCTCGAAGTCGGGATAGTCCGTATGCAGGCGGGTCAGCGTTTTGGCGGCCAACGGGAAATCTTCGAGAGCATCCTTTTCGATGATGCCGGCCTGGTAGAGTCCTTCCTTGATAATCTTATGACTTTCTTGTTTGGCCTCTGGGGAGAAAGGAATTTGTGCCAGATAGAATTCGCGCTGGTGCGGATCGTTTTGCAACGAATCCTTTTGCATTTCTTCTGGAGATTTGGAAGGTACACTGT
>JAHHRG010000151.1 GCA_020025965.1 Sutterella sp. | reverse complement strand
ACGCGACAATCTGGTGCAGACCCGTCTGAACAACCAGCAGCAACTGCAGAGCAAGACGGTCAATCTCGACCTGCTCATCCTGCGCTACAACAGCACACACTCTCCCGTCCAGTTCTCCGAACTCAACTCGCTCTTCACTGACGAACGTGACTGGAAGGCCTTACGCCAGAAACTCACCGAGGTGAAAGACGAACACATGCTTGCGGAGAACCATCTGAACCAGGCGCGTCAGTATCTCATCCAACTGCAGGCTGATCCGAACCGTCCGAAGGAGGAAAGCCGTGAGGGTGAACATTCGCCCTACACCGTTCTCGAACAGGAGAAAGTCTCTCTGGAGGAACTCATCCGTCAGTTGAGTCTGTGCAACTCACGCCTGCTCTCTCATGAGAACTGTGTCCGCCGTGCCGGCAAGCTCTCCACCGAACTGGAAGCCGCACGTGCCAACGCCACGGAGTGGAAACGCCTGAGCGAACTCTTCGGTTCTGCCAACGGCAAGAAGTTCCGTACACTGGCGCAGAGCTATACCTTCCGCTATCTCGTGGACCACGCCAACTATCATCTGCGTATGCTGTCTCCCCGTTACGAACTGCGTAACGTTCCGGGCACGCTGACGCTCGAAATCGTGGATCACGATATGTTCGACCAGCACCGCTATGTCACTTCGCTCTCCGGCGGCGAGACTTTCGTCGTCAGCCTTGCCTTGGCATTGGGTCTGGCTTCACTCTCCGGCTCGACCTTGGCGATCGGCTCGCTCTTCATAGACGAAGGCTTCGGCAATCTGGACCGTGACTCGCTCGACCTCGTCATGGTGGCACTTTCCAATCTGGAGAATGCCCAGGGACGCAAAGTCGGCGTCATCAGTCATACCGAGCAGATCCGTTCGCAGATCTCTCCGCAGATTGTCGTGAGCAAGCATCCCGGACGCAGCTACTCTACCATCGAAATCCGATAAACTCACGGCGGTATCTGCCTTTCAAGGCTGGATTCGGAGCCGGAGGTGAAATCCTTTTACTCCATCATATCAACGCCTCAGGCGGTCGCCATTTGAAGAAATAACCAGCGAGACTCCTGTCCCTTTTCCACTGGCAGGAGTCTCGCTTTTTTATAATCTCTTATTCTTTACCTGATCCTTTCGGAAGTCAACGGACTGAAACCTTTCCGTCCCCGTTTCCTTATCCTTACGCCCTTTGGGCAGAAGGCGTTTTTCCGCTTCCCTAAGGACTTTTCCTTTTCCTCCTTATACTTCTTCCGCTCAGACTCACGAATGGCTTTACAACAGGCGTTGGCCCTTTTCTTCAAGCATACAAAAAAGGCTTCGGTCATGGATGATACCATAGCCGAAGCCTTGTCTGTTATTTCACAGCGGAACGAGTCCGCTAATGATTAAGCGTGTACTGCCTTAGCCTTCTTGTCCTGACGTGACAAAGTGCGGTATGCCACAGGAGCTGCCAAGAAGATTGAAGAGAGTGTACCGAAGATTACACCGAGGATCATTGCGAATGCGAATGAACGGATGCTGTCACCACCGAGGAAGAAGATACAGAGAAGTACCAAC
>JAHHRG010000150.1 GCA_020025965.1 Sutterella sp. | reverse complement strand
GGCGTGCGCCGTGTCCGTTCCTCCTCGTCCATGGGGTTCTCTATCGTCTGGATAGAATTTGAATGGGGAACCGATATTTACCGGGAACGTCAGGTCGTTTCAGAACGACTGGCGACCATTGCCGACCGCCTTCCCGACGGAGTCGGAAGTCCGACCCTCGGCCCGCAGTCCAGCATCATGGGCGAAGTGATGTTCATCGGCCTGACCGCCGACAGCACCGACTTAGGTTCACTCCGCACCCTTGCCGACTGGACCATCCGTCCGCGACTGCTTTCAACAGGCGGTGTCGCACAGGTGACCGTCATCGGCGGCAACCTCATGGAATATCAGATCCGTATCCACCCCGACCGTATGCGTCATTACGGCGTCACGCTCAATGAAGTACTGGATGCGACCCAGCAGATGAACACCAATGCCGTGGGCGGTGTGTTCTACGAAAGGGGCAACGAATACATTGTGCGTGGTATGCTTGCCACGACCGATGTCCACGAACTGGAAAAGGCGGTGGTCAAGTCCACGCCGAACGGTATGCCGGTGATGTTGGCGGATATTGCCGATGTCAAGATGGGCGTCAAGAGTCCGCAGACCGGTATGGCCTCCATTTCGGGTAAGCCCGGCGTCCTGCTCACCGTCACCAAGCAGTTGGGCATCAGTACCAAAGACCTGACCCACAAACTGGACGACGCCGTACAGGATTTGCAGAAGACCCTGCCGGCCGATGTCAAGGTGAATACCCAGCTCTACCGACAGCAGCATTTCATTGACTCCTCGATTTCGAACATTCAGAAATCGCTCCTCGAAGGCGGTATCTTCGTCGTACTGGTCCTGTTCATCTTCCTGATGAATGCCCGTACCACTTTCATCTCCCTCGTGACCATTCCGCTTTCCTTGCTCATCACCATCATCGTACTCAAAGTCATGGGGCTCACCCTCAATACGATGAGTATCGGCGGTATGGCGATTGCCATCGGATCTTTGGTGGACGATGCGATTGTCGATATTGAAAACGTGTTCAAGCGTCTCCGTCAGAACGCCCGCCTGCCCGAAGCGGAACGCAAGACGAAACTTCAGGTCATCTACGACGCTTCGCGTGAAGTCCGTATGCCGATTCTCAACTCTACGTTGATCATCGTCGTCAGCTTCATCCCCCTGTTCTTCCTTTCCGGTCTCGAAGGCCGAATGCTCGTGCCCTTAGGCATCAGCTTTATCGTTTCCCTCTTCGCCTCTACGTTGGTCGCTCTCACGCTGACTCCCGTATTGTGCAGCTATGTCCTTTCCCACAAGTCCGGTCAGAGCGACAGTCTCGCCGAACCCCGTTGGATAACCGCTTTCAAGGGAGGTTACGAAAGTCTGTTGCGTAAGGTGACCGGCCGTGCGTCACGTTTCATCCTCGTCGGCGTCGGTGTCCTGATGCTGGTGTCGTTCGGACTTTTCTTCACCTTGGGACGCTCGTTCCTGCCTTCCTTCAACGAAGGCGCGTTCACGATCAATGTCAGCACCTTGCCCGGCGTATCGTTTGACGAAAGCCGACGCATCGGTGAAATGGCGGAACAGATGATTCTTCAAGTTCCTGAGGTAAAGGATGTCGCCCGTAAGACCGGACGCGCCGAGCTGGATGAACATTCCTATGGCATTCATTCAAGTGAAATGGAAGTGCCTTATGTCCTCGGTGACCGCAGCAAGGAAGAGGTCATGGCGGATCTGCGTCAGCGTCTGCGTACCTTGCCTGGCGTCAGTGT
>JAHHRG010000149.1 GCA_020025965.1 Sutterella sp. | reverse complement strand
AGGGGTCAGCTCGGGATGCTCGTACACCTCATGCTGGAAGTGATCGACCAATACGCCGTACGGCACAAACTTCACCGCGCCGCCCAGATGCAGAAAGTGGTATTTTTCGGTATCTTCCTTGAAGAAATTTTTACTCCACCGCCATGCAAAAAATTCCATGCTCATCGAGAAGATTTCCGCCGTTTCCTTCGTTGCACCCAGGCATTCGGGGATGGGGATATTCCGCGACTGATACCGCTGGAACGCGTGCCCCGCTTCGTGCGTGAGCACATCGGCATCGCCCGACGTTCCGTTGAAGTTTGCAAAGATGAAGGGGACCTTATAATCCCACAGCGAGGTGCAGTAGCCGCCGCCGCGCTTTCCTGCACGGCTCACAAGGTCCATCAGCTCCTGCTCCACCATCACGTCGATGAATTCGCCCGTTTCCTCGCTCATCTCGTGGTACATGTTTTTCGCCGCAGCCACCAGCTCCTTTGGGGTCCCCTTCGGGGTCGGGTTGCCGGAGAGGAACTCGATCGGCTCGTCAAAATAGCGCAGACGCTCCTGCCCAAGGCGCTTTTTCTGCGCGTTGTAGAGCTTGCTCGCCACGGGAACAAGGTGCTTTTTCACCTCCTCGCGGTAGGCGGCAACGTCGTCGCGGTCGTAGTCATAGCGCAGCATACGCACATACCCAAGCTCCACAAAGTTCTGAAAGCCGAGCTTTTTGGCGATCGTGTCGCGCAGCTTCACCAGGCGGTCGAACAGTGTGTCGATGGCCGCCTCGTGCTCGACAAAGAAGCTCATGCGCGCATCGTAGGCGCGCTGACGCAGCGCGCGGTCGGTACTGAGCGACAGCGCCTTGAGCTGGGCGAGGTTGTAGGTTTTGCCCTCAAATTCCACCGCGGCGCCGGCAATCAGCTTGCTGTACTCGGTGACGAGCCGGTTTTCCTCCTGCAAATCGGGGATGATGTCCTCCCGGAAGGATTTTTCGTTGAACTCGGCGCGCTTAAAGTACGTTTCGGGGATCTTCTCGCGCAGCTCCGGCGCAAAGGGGCTGTGCAGGACAAGGCGGAACAGCTTGCTCTCCAAATTTTGATACAGGGGACCGTATTCGTCCCAGTAGCTCGTTTCCGCGTCGTAGAACGGGTCCTTCGTGTCGATGGAATTGCGGATGTGGCACAGGGTCGACATCGTGTCGTAGTGACCGCGCAGGACGTTGATTTCTCCGAAGATTTTGAGGAACGCATCGGAATCCTCGGCGCAGGCAAGCTCTGCCATCAAGGTTTCCATCTGGGACTTGACCGCTTCGTAATCCGGTCGTTCATACAAAAATTCACGAAATTTCATGGGGATTACCTCCTGACATCAATGTTCTATAGGTAGAGATTAGCAGGTTTTTCTCCTAAAATCAAGGGAAAAAAGAAGATCGGCTCAGGACGAGCCGATCTTCTTTTTGCTAAGATATTTCCCGAGGAAGAACCAGACGGCGAAGCACGCCAGACCGCCATACAGCCACTTGATGTGGACGCTCATCGCCCCCACAAAGGCTTCGAGATCTCTGAGCATTTCCATCTCACAATGCTCATACAGAAAATAGATCAGGACACTGGCAAAGGCAACGTCGTTGAGGTACGATATCTTTTTCCGAAACAGGAAAAGGTGTACGATCGGCGGAACAAACACCAGCACCTTCATCAAATAGTACACATGAAACGGGTTTGCGTACATCTGGTACACATGGACCGCAAGGATCGCACCGAAGCACAGCACCGCCCATGCCATGCTCCCGCTCTCGAACGGCTCACGCTCAAACGTGAACGAGAGGGTGTTTGCGCTCCTTCTTGGGCGGA
>JAHHRG010000016.1 GCA_020025965.1 Sutterella sp. | reverse complement strand
TCGGGTTCTGTCGGTATCAAACATTCCTGCGCTCGATGGCGAAGAACGATACCTTCCTCACTTTTTTCCAGACAGGGTGAGAGTTTCTCGGGTTCGGCTGCAAGAAGCAACGTTGCACCACCCGCTAAAAAGCGCTTCACGGCACCGAGACTGCTAAGCGTTTCATCAATAACAACGTCAGGGGTAAGATCGGCGTTTTTAATAAAGGCTTCGCGCGACATACGAGCGAGCAAAAGGTTCGCACGGTCACATTCGATACGGTGCATTCCTTCCATCGCTTCGAATCCTGTAAGTGACTCGCAAGCACAAAGCCCTGCCCGACGAAGAATTTCGTCGGTGGGTAAAGACTCAGATAAAACAACCGCAAAGGCTTTCCCCGAGCATGACGAAAGCCTCCGCCGAAGCAAATCGAACGGAGGCTCTCGATCGGAAAGAAGAAGGTAAACCGTCAAGGTTTTTCCTTATCCATTAGTCAGTTAGTGCTTCAGTGGCTTGAAGCGAAGACGATGCGGACGGCAAGCTTCTTCACCGAGGCGGCGTTTCTTGTCAGCTTCGTATTCGTTGTAATTGCCGTTGAAGAAGACAACCTTCGAATCGCCTTCGAAAGCGAGGATATGCGTCGCAATACGATCAAGGAACCAACGGTCGTGAGATGTCACGAGAGCGCAACCTGCGAACTCCAGAAGAGCTTCTTCAAGAGCACGAAGCGTTTCAACGTCAAGGTCGTTAGACGGTTCATCCAGAAGAAGAACGTTGCCGCCAGCTAAGAGCGTCTTGGCCATATGAAGACGACCGCGTTCGCCACCTGAGAGCGTACCGACCAACTTCTGCTGATCGCCACCCTTGAAATTGAAGCGACCTAGGTAAGCACGGCTCGACATGGAGAACTTACCCACCTGAAGAATGTCCTGACCGTCAGCCACAGCATCGAAAGCAGTCTTGTCGTTCGGCAGAGAATCACGCATCTGGTCAACAGCAGCGAGACGGACCGTGGAACCAATCTTAATTTCACCGTTGTCTGGCTGTTCCTTGCCCATGATCATCTTGAATAGCGTGGACTTACCAGCACCGTTCGGACCGATCACACCGACAATAGCACCGGGCGGAATCGTGAAGGAAAGATCGTCAATCAGGAGACGATCGCCGAATCCCTTAGAGACGTGCTCAAATTCGATCACGTTGTTACCCAAACGTTCGGCTACCGGAATGAAGATTTCGTTTGTTTCGTTACGCTGTTGGTATTCAACACTCGACAATTCTTCAAAGCGGGACAAACGAGCCTTCGATTTAGCCTGACGTCCCTTCGGGTTCTGACGAACCCATTCGAGTTCGTGCTTGATAGCTTTCATACGAGCGTCTTCTTGACGCTTTTCAATTTCAAGGCGTTTCTCCTTCTGATCAAGCCAGGAGGAATAGTTACCCTTCCAAGGGATACCTTCGCCACGGTCAAGTTCGAGAATCCATTCAGCGGCATTGTCGAGAAAGTATCGGTCATGAGTAACGGCCACAACCGTACCTGGGAAACGGTGAAGGAACTGTTCAAGCCATTCGACGGATTCGGCATCCAAATGATTGGTCGGTTCGTCGAGAAGGAGCATGTCGGGTCGTGACAGAAGCAGACGGCAGAGCGCGACGCGGCGCTTTTCACCGCCAGAGAGATTGCCAATCTTAGCTTCCCAAGGCGGGAGCCGAAGAGCATCGGCAGCAATTTCCATCTGCGTTTCAACGTTGGTCCCTGCAGCGGCAATGATCGCTTCAAGGCGAGCCTGTTCGGCAGCGAGCGCATCGAAATCGGCATCAGGATCAGCATAAGCATCGTAAACGGCGTTCAACTTGTCCTGAGCCTGCATGATTTCGCCCATGCCTTCTTCAACCGTTTCGCGAACCGTCTTTTCAGCGTCAAGCTCAGGTTCCTGCGGGAGGTAACCGATATTGAGATTGGGCATCGGAATGGCTTCGCCTTCGATGTCCTTATCAACGCCGGCCATGATTTTGAGGAGCGTCGACTTACCTGCACCATTCAAACCCAAAACACCAATCTTGGCACCTGGGAAAAAGGAAAGAGAAATATCCTTAAGAATCTGACGCTTTGGCGGGACGATTTTCCCGACGCGGTTCATAGTAAAAACGTACTGAGCCATTGGAGGTTCCGACTGTAACGCCCAGTCTTGCCCGCCGTTTGCCGTAACAAACGGGGCTACGAGGCGATAAAAAAAGAAAAACGAAAGTATCGATTGACACCGTCCGAGAGCCGCTATCTTAACGGAAAGACGCTTTGCGCGCGACCTCAAGCGGCTTTTGTTTCCGAGTTTTTATCCGAAAAATAAAAAACGACGCTAACCCGAAAATTAACGTCGTTCTTTGAACACAATCAACTGTGACGGTTACGGCATTACGATACCGCTACCAGCGCCCCCTTGCTGCGGGGGAGCCTGGAAACCAGGCATGCCCGGGGTCACGATCTGATGGGCCGCTTCACGGCGCATGGCCTGAAGCTTTTCAATCGTCTCACGGATACCGGCTTTGGCGGATTCGCCATAGGCAGCCACAGCTTCAGCCACAGTCTGAGCGGGGATTTCAAAAGAAATCGGCAGAGGCCCCATCTGTGTCATGACTTGAGCTTCACCGATAAAGAGCATCGGACGTTCGTGATCTCGAGCGCCGGTAGGCAGAATCGGCGTCATCACTCGAATCGTCCCGACCTTGCGATCGGTGACCGTTTCTTCGGTGTAAAGATTGTTGGCATCCATATCGGACTTCATCGCGTCCAAGGCATCCTGTTCAGACATAACTGCTCCAGTCAATTGCCACTCGCTTATTAAACGAGCGGCTGATGTGTTTTTGTTGTATTCCGTCCCTCTTCGGAAGTCGGAGAGTACCTTTCAACAAGTCGAAAGACAAATGGTAATTTTAGCGATAAACCATCACTGGAATCTGAGAGTGCGTCAACACCTTCTGTGTTTCAGAACCGAGCAATACGGCAGAGAAACCCTGACGGCCATGGCTCGCCATAAAGACAACATCACAGTTGTAACGCTTCGTCTGATCAATGATAGCCTCGGCCGGCGAGAAACTCTTGACCGAAACGGTCGTGCATTTCACACCGATTTCTTTACACTTGGTTGCGGCGGCTCTGAGTCGAGACTCTGCATCATCAACCATACGTTCGTCATACTGCTCAATAGATTCCGGACGGTATTCAGACAAATTTGTGTAGGAATAGGGTTCCATCACGGTCATAATTACCAGCTCGGCGCCCAAAGGCTTGGCGAAACGGGCGGCACCCTCAACGGCACGATCGGACAGTTCAGAACCATCGGTCGGAACCAGAATTCGTTTGTACATAATGCTCTTCCTTGTGTTTCTTTCTTTAATGACGAGACGGTAAGAACCGCGCTGCCAATTTTTATATTTTATGCGCGCTTCGCTTTAATTGCTTGATCCTTTTGCGAGATTGTTCAAAACAACGGCCGCAAGACGAAGGCCTACCGAGCCCGTCACAAAGCAAGCAGAGCCAAATCCAATTCGATCGTCCTCTGCCGCACCGATAGCTGCAAGACTGTCTGCTCCCGGCTGCCGAACAGGTTCGTCACTAAAGACAACGGTTACCCCAAAGGGCTTCGACTTTCCGTTAGCGGAACCACGAGGAAATCCGAAATTTTTCCGTAAATCCGTGCGCAACTTTCCGATTAAGGGATCGCCTTTCGCATGCGCCAGATCGCACTGAATGATTCTCGACGGATCCGTCTTTGCGCCGGCGCCGCCCGATACGACCACCGAATACCCCTTAGCTTGGGCGGTAGCTATGAGAGAAGCCTTAGCGCGCAAATCGTCAATACAATCAACCACCCAATCAACCCTATCAGGGAGTATCTCGGCAGCGTTTTCGCTCGTCACAAACGTTTTGACAACCTCGATTCGGCAATCGGGATTGATTAAAAGCGCACGTTCCTTGAGGCAATCGGCCTTCGCTCGGCCGTAATTGCCATCCATAGCATGAAGCTGACGATTAGTATTGGACACTGCCGATATATCGCCGTCAATTAAAGTTAGACGCCCCACCCCCGTACGAACAAGGGCCTCAACGCACCAACTACCCACACCGCCCAAACCGACAACCGCCACATGAGCGTCGCGAATGCGCCTGGCAGCTTCTTCACCGAAAAGACGGCCGACTCCACCGAAACGTCGTTCATCAGTAGTCACACTCATTTTTGATAATTTCCTTTATTTGTCTGTCAAATTCCCGCAATCATAACCTGCCGGACTCATCTTCGGAACAACATGAGATTCACATCCTTCGAGGAGAAAAAAAACGATTGCAGCAACACAATCATTAGCATCTTCCCTGATGCGGATAAATTCCGAGTGGCTTATTCTTATAAGTAAGACATACAGGCGGTCCTCGTCGTCTATACTTTACGAACGGGCGATGCCAAAGATAATCTGAAAATGTCCCGTTCGAACAAGGAGGTTATATGCGTATTCTGGTTCCCGTAGACGGTAGCGACAACAGCATGAATGCGGTTGAGTTCATTGCAAGCCGTACCACGTTGCTCGGTAGCGACCCTACCATTGAAATTCTCAACGTCCAATTTCCGCTTCCGGCACGCGCCTGCCGCCTCGTCGGTCAGGACTCTCTGACTCGCTATTACGAATATGAAGCCGAAAAGGTTCTCGAACCCGTGCGTAATGTTCTTGCCAAAGTCGGATTCAAGCCCACGGAAACGTATTTGGTCGGAGAAGCCGCCGAAACCATCGCCAACGAAGCAGAAAAACTTGGTACGGACCTGATTGTGATGGGGTCGCGTGGCCAGAGCGCACTTCGCGGTCTCTTCTTCGGTTCTGTTTCGAACGGCGTTCTCGCCCGCTCGAAATGCCCGTTGCTGATGCTTCGTGACAAACCGGCTCCCTCGACTGACGCTCTTCGTGTCGGTATTGCTGTTGACGGTTCCAAGTACGGTCGCGCTGCTGTTCGCTACGCCCTGAAACACATCTCACTCTTCGGTACAGGTGCCCAGTTCTATCTCATCAACGTCGTGAGCGACTACGCTGGCGCCGTGATGCCCGATATGGCCGGTATGGCTTTGCCTGCTCTCTCCGAAGAAGAAATTCTTGAACTGCAGAAAGACGAATTCAACGAAACAGTCGAACCGTTGCGTCCGCTCTTTGCTCGCGCCGCGATCAAGCCGAAAGAAGTTTGTTTGGTCGGTAACGCTGGTGACGAAATCTCCGCGTTTGCTAAGAAAAAGAAGCTCGATCTTGTTGTCATGGGTTCGCACGGTTACGGTCGATTCAAATCTGCCGTCATGGGTTCTACGGCAACGCGTATTGCTGCCACAGGTGACGTACCGCTTCTCATTATTCGCCAGGCATAATCGTTTTTTTTCACCGCTTTTCAGCTGAAAGGCTGAGGAAACGGCGAAACATCCCTATAATTGCCCGCTCTGGCAAAACCGGTCCAACTTGGGCCGGTTTTCATTTTGACCTCTTCGAACATCATTTCTCCGTTTTTCTGGAAATTTTTCTGTTTTCCAGCTACGCGCAGATCCCAAAAATACGGTATAACACTATCCCAATTCCGAATGCTTGCATTCGGATTCGACCGCCGACTCATTTCCTGACGGTCGACACTGTGTAGAAAAGAATAAAGCAGCAATGAGCCTCGATATCCATTCCCCTTTTTCGACGAACGATAGAATGCTCGGTTCCCACCAGTCCGGGGTGATCCGTACCTTCATCGCCGCCGAGAATTCAACGGAAATTCGCCGAATTTCCGCCTTACTGAATTCCCACGAAGACATCACCGTTATCGGTTACGCCGAAACGGCCGCCGAACTCGATGCTGCCCTCCACCTTCGCCGCAATGATCTTGATGTGTTGATCTCCGATCTCGAACTCGCGGGCAGCGACGTCACCAACATCATTTGCAAAGCCATGCAGGAAAACTCCTCGCTCGATACGCTTTGCTATACCTATCGCTCCGACGAAGTCAGCGTGATTCGTGCCATCCAGGCTGGAGCTATGGGCTATATCCTCCGTGGTAGCAACGAAGACCTTCCAAACTGTGTCCGTCTGATTCACGGCGGCGGTTCTCCCGTTTCGCCTATCGTCGCACGTAGCGTTCTTCGTGCCATTCAGGCTCAGTATCAGCAGCAGGAAGATCCACGTCGTCGCTATGACACGATGACCCTTTCAACACGCGAAACTGAGATTCTTCAACTTCTCGCCAAGGGCATCTCCTTTGCCGAAATCGGTGTTGTTCTTTCGATTTCTCCGCATACGGTCACAGCCCATATTAAGAAAATTTACAAGAAGCTTCAGGTTCATTCCCGCGGCGAAGCCGTCTACGAAGCACAGTGCCTCGGGCTCTTACCCAAGCACTAAGAGCGCAGAAAGACTTTTCTCTCGAACGGATCAACATTTCGGTGTTGATCCGTTTTTCTTTGTTTCCGAGGAAACGTCTTTTTTACGACAACTCGCTATGATTGAGGGAAGATCGTTTATTCTGGGATTGTCAGGAATGAGATTCAAAGCCCGCGTTTCTCTCGTTGCCGCGCTTTTCACCGCCATTATGCCTTTTCAAACTGTACTTGCCTCTGGTTCCGGTCCTATGGACTTGAATCTCCCGAGCCTCGGCGCTACAGTCGGCACCGAACTTTCTCCTTCTGACGAACGTGCACTCGGTGCCCACATCATGACGCAAGTCCGTGCTGACCCGACTTTTATGTCGGACCCTGAAACGACCGAATATCTGAACCGTATCGGCTATCAGCTCGTGAGCCATGCGAAGACCTATACCTATCAGTTCCTCTTTTTCCCGATCCGAGATCCATCACTCAACGCATTCGCATTGCCCGGCGGCTACATTGCCGTGCATTCCGGCACCATCATCGCCGCCAAATCCGAAAGTGAATTAGCTGGTGTCATGGGGCATGAAATTGGTCACGTTTCGCAACGTCATATTGCTCGCATGATCGAAGGACAAAAAGGAAACCTCGCCATTTCTCTCGGTTCTATTCTTCTCGCGATTCTTGCCGCACGCGCAGGCGGCGATTCGGGCGGCCATGCTGCTGCGGCTATTGCCATGGGCTCTCAGGCCGCTATGATTCAAAACCAGCTCAATTTTTCTCAGGATGCCGAACGAGAAGCTGACCGGATCGGCCTGCAAACGCTCTACAACGCTGGATTCGATCCCGAAGGAATGCTCAGCTTTTTCAAGCGTCTGCAGTCAAACAACCGCTTCTACGAATCGGCCGCACCGGCTTACCTCTCGACTCACCCATTGACTGTCGCGCGTATGGCCGATATCGAGAACCGTATTCGACATTTGCCACCACGCATGCATTCCGACAGCCTTGATTTCAAACTCATTCAGATGCGCCTCAAGGTCCTGCAGGAAACACGTCACGATCGCTGGTTCGCGGTACAAAAAGAACTCGACCGACAATCCAAAAACGCCAAAGGCAAAGATGCCGCTATTCTCCACTATGGCCTCTCAGTCGTCGCTACGCAGCTCCATCAGCCCGAAGAAGCTTACCGTCACGCCAAGCTTGCCATGACGGCTGGTTCCAGCGCCTTTCTCGAAAAGAACCTTATTCGTACACAATACGATGCTGCGGTGAAAGCCAAATCCACGGTCGAACGCCGAAACGCCGTCAGTCGTGCGGAAAAGAGTCTCGACAAATTTCCACTCTCGGCCTTGATGGCCGAAAACTATATCGACCTTCTTTACGAAGAAGGCCGACACAAGGAACTGATCGAATTCATGCGTAACGGAAACGCTATAAGTAGCTCCAACCCCGACTACCATGCCATTCTTGCTCGATCCTACGAAGCGCTCGGCCAAAAGAGTCTGCAGTACCTTCACACTGGGGAAATGTATGCACTCATGGGAGTCACTGAAGCGGCTGTTTACCAGTTGGATCTTGCAGAAAAAGCCAATGACGGTGACTTCTATACTATGAGCGAAATTGACGCACGCCTTCGAGCACTTCGAGATCAGCTCCTTATTGAAAAAGAACGTGGCCTGCCTTTGACCGAATAAAAGCTGAAAATCCGTAAAAAAAACGGAAATATGTTTGACGAGTCAAAAAATCATCCTTTTGGCTACTGTATTTCTTTACGAAAGCATGCGAAAATAATAGGATTACATCTTTTCTTGCAAAAGATTCTCATTCCTTCTCATCCAGACCCGCGTTAATCGGGTCGTTGCTTTTGATATCTTTCACAGAAAATGGCAATTGAAGACTACATGACCGTCGCAGAACCAACGACTGAAGTGATTGAAACCGATGCCGTCATCGTCGGTGCCGGTCCCGTCGGCCTCTTCCAGGTGTTTGAACTTGGCCTTCTCGAAATTAAGGCTCACGTTATCGACTCGTTGCGCACGGTCGGCGGTCAGTGCATGGAGCTTTATCCCACCAAGCCGATTTACGACATTCCGGCCGTTCCGGTTTGCTCTTCCTATGAACTGACGGAAAACCTCCTCAAGCAGATCCATCCGTTTGGCCCGATCTTCCACCTCGGTGAAGAAGTCACTATCGTTGAAAAGCAGGAAGACGGTCGTTTCTATGTTGAAACGAGCCTTGGTTCCCGCTTTAACTGCAAGGTCGTCATCCTCGCCGCCGGCGTCGGTAGCTTCCAGCCGCGTCAGTTGCGAGTCAAGGGTATTGAAAAGTTCGAAGGCACCCAACTCCACTACAGCTGCAAGGATCCTTCCATTTTCGAAGGTAAGAACGTCGTGATCTGCGGCGGTGGTGACTCCGCTCTCGACTGGACGCTCAACCTCGTCGGCAAGGCTGAAAGCGTTGTCCTGCTCCACCGTCGCGACGGCTTCCGTGCTGCGGCCGCTTCCGTTGCCAAGATGCAGGAACTCTGTGAAAACTGGGAAATGCAGTTTGAAGTCGGCCAGGTGACGGGCTTTAACGAAGAAAACGGCAAACTGACAGAAATCGCGGTTTCCGGCGCCGATGGTGTAACCCGCCGTATCCCGCTCGACCACCTCCTTGTCTTCTTTGGCTTGCAGCCTAAGCTCGGCCCGATCGAAAACTGGGGTCTCAAGCTCGAACGCAAGCAGGTCGTTGTTGATACCGCACGCTTTGAATCCAGTATCCCCGGCATCTTCGCAGTAGGCGATATCAATATCTACCCGGGCAAAAAGAAGTTGATTCTTTCCGGCTTCCACGAATGTGCCCTTTGCGCCTTCGCTGCCTGCGATTACGTGTTCCCGGAAAAGCGTGTTTTCCTTCAGTACACGACCACTTCTCCGAAACTCCACAAGGTACTCGGTGTCGAAACGCCGACCTTTGACGACTAATCTGGTCAACGGTTCCCTTGTATAAACGATAAAAGAGCCCTGCCTGATTATGCTTTCCGGCAGGGCTCTTTTCTAGACACACACGATCCGTGTGTTTTCGTGCTCTCATTTTGATTGCTGGAACGTATTAGATATTAATTGCAAACTGCATCAAAACTGCTCTCACGCTTCTACACGCTAAAGAAAAAAGGCCGTTCTTATGAACGGCCTTTTTCGTGTTTATCAACTTAGTTCGACAGTCAGTCGTTGACCACACGGATACCCGGCATGCGAGCGGTGTAGTCCTTCGACAGATTGGCAAGCGTACCGGCAATCTTCATTGCGACTTCGCGATAGATCTTGGATTCGGCACATTCAGGATCCGCGGCTACGGTCGGCAAACCGCTGTCAGCCTGTTCTCGAATCTTCGAAGCAAGCGGCAGTTCACCCAAAAGCGGAATACCGTACTGTTCGCTCATGCGGCGAGCCCCGCCTTCACCGAAGATATGTTCGACCTTACCGCAACAGGGGCAAATAAAGACGGACATGTTTTCAACGATCCCCAAAAGCGGAACGTTGACTTTCTGGAACATGCGAAGCCCCTTTTTAGCGTCGATCAACGCAATGTCCTGCGGCGTGGAAACCACAATGGCCCCCGTGAGAGGCACAGACTGCGAGAGCGTAAGCTGAATATCACCCGTTCCCGGAGGCATGTCAACGATGAGGTAGTCAAGATCGTGCCAGTTGGTTTGATTGATCAACTGCTGAAGGGCACCGCCCGCCAAAGGACCACGCCAGATCATCGGTTCGTCTTCGTCAATCATGAAACCAACAGAGCTGATCTGCAGTCCAAGAGATTCAATCGGTTCCATCGTCTTGCCATCGGTGGAAACTGGCTGTCCTTTAGCCCCCAACATCTTGGGCTGAGAAGGACCGTAAACGTCGGCATCGAGCACACCAACTCTGGCACCTTCATGAGCCAACGCAAGCGCAAGATTGGCGGAAACTGTGGACTTACCCACGCCCCCCTTGCCAGAACTCACAGCAATGATGTTTTTCACACCAGGCAACACACGCAGGGTGCCCTGCACCTTGTGCGCAATGATGTTCTGCTTCACATTGACCGTGACCTTTTCGACTCCGGCGGCCTTGACGGCTTCACCGATCATCTGACCAACAGTGTCAGCATAGCTCTTGGCGGGGTATCCGAGTTCAATATTAACGATAACGGAACCGTCTTCCTGAGTTTCAGCACCCTTGAACATCTTGCCCGATACGTAATCGGTCCCCGTAACCGGATCAATGAGACCGGCCAAAACATCCTTAATGGCTTCGGTTGAAATTGTCATTCGAATTATTCCAATTGTTCGATGGTTTCTTGCTTGGTACAAAGACAAGTGCTCAATATTTTAGTACTTTGTGCTTATCGCGCCCTGAAAGAAAATGAATTTCCTCGTATAGAGACGTCGTCAATTTGCGCGGAAAGCGATACAATAAACAATTCCCTTTCTTTTAGGGAAAAGTTTTTCCATCAACTGCAGGTTTAAAGATACGATGAGCAAGCGAAATCTTTTTGTTACTACAGCATTGCCTTACGCCAACGGCGCTTTCCATATGGGCCACATCATGGAATATATCCAGGCAGACATCTGGGTGCGCCACGAGCGAATGTCAGGTAACAAGGTACATTTCGTCGGCGCCGACGACGTTCACGGTGCGCCCATCATGATTGCCGCTCAGAAACGCGGCATCACCCCGCAGGAATTCGTAGCTGAAATTGCCGCAGGTCGCAAACAGTATCTCGACGGTTTCCATATCAGCTTCGATCATTGGCACAGCACTGATGCGCCCGAAAACCACGAACTGAGTCAAGGCATTTACCGTCGCCTCAAGGCCGGTGGTCTAATCTATACCAAAGAAATCGAACAGTACTACGACACCGTCAAGGGCATGTTCCTTGCCGACCGCTTCATTAAGGGAACCTGCCCTCGTTGCGGCGCCAAGGATCAGTATGGCGACAATTGCGAAAAGTGCTCCGCTGTTTATTCCCCGATGGAAGTCGTAGACCCGTATTCCACGCTCTCGGGTTCCCGTCCCGAAATCCGTACCTCGACCCATTACTTCTTCAAACTCTCCGACCCGCAGTGTGTCAAGTTCCTGCGTGAGTGGACTAACGGCACTGGCAAAGACGGTCTGCCGCGTGTTCAGTCCGAAGTGCTTGCCAAAGATATGGAGTGGCTGGGAGAAGACGGAAACCTTTCCGACTGGGATATCTCTCGTGACGAACCCTATTTCGGCATTGCCATTCCGGATGCTCCGGGTAAGTACTTCTACGTTTGGCTTGATGCGCCTGTCGGTTACCTTGCATCTCTGAAGGCCTACTGCGAAAAAAACGGTCTCGACTTCGAACAACTTCTGCTTGACGAAAACACCGAACAGCACCACTTCATTGGGAAGGACATCATATACTTCCACACTCTTTTCTGGCCTGCTATGCTCCACTTTGCTGGCAAGCCTTTCCGTATTCCCGACCACGTGAACGCTCACGGCTTCATGACAGTCAACGGCGAAAAGATGAGTAAAAGTCGTGGCACGGGCATCTCACCGCTGCAGTACCTTGATCTCGGCATGAACGCCGAATGGTTGCGCTACTACCTCGCCGCCAAGATGAACTCCCGTGTTGAAGACGTTGACTTCACGAAAGCCGACTTTGCCCAGCGTGTCAACTCCGACTTGATCGGCAAGTACGTCAACATTGCTTCTCGCGCAGCTGGTTTTATCTTCAAAAAGTTCGAAGGTCGCGTTCGAGACGACGTGATGCAGGACGAACTCCTCACGAGCATCCGCGCTCGTGCCGAAGAAGTGCAGAAGTACTACGAAACCCGTGAATTTGCACGTGCTACGCGCGTCGTCATGGAACTCGCCGACCGTATTAACGAATTCGTTGATACAGAGAAACCGTGGGAACTCGCGAAGGATCCGGCCCGTGCCGAAGACTTGCATCGCGTTTCGACGATCGCCCTCGAAGGTTTCCGTCTTCTCACGCTCTATCTCAAGCCGGTTCTTCCCGCTACGGCTGAACGTGTCGAGTCCTTCCTCTCGATTGATCCGCTCAACTGGGCTTCCGTCTCCACCCCGCTCACTTCCGAACGTCCGATCAACGCCTTTAAGCATTTGATGCAGCGCGTTGACATGGATAAGCAGTTGAACGTTCTGGTTCCAGAAAAAGCCCCTGAACCTGAACCCGTTCTGCCCGGCGGCGAAGCCATTGCCCCCGAATGCAAGATCGACGACTTTACGAAGATCGACCTGCGCGTTGCCAAGATTGTCAAGTGCGAACACGTTGAAGGCTCTACAAAGCTCCTTCGTCTTACGCTCGACCTCGGTGAAGGTCATACGCGCAACGTCTTCTCCGGCATCAAGGGCGCGTATCAGCCCGAAGATCTTGAAGGTCGTCTTACCGTCATGATTGCAAATCTTGCCCCGCGCAAGATGCGTTTCGGCATCTCCGAAGGCATGGTTCTCGCCGCCTCCGATGCCAACGACAAGAATCTCGGACTCTTTATTCTCGAACCCGATTCCGGTGCGGTGCCCGGTATGCGTATTCGCTAATCGCATGATCTTGACGTTCTAACGCAAATTTATTTCCCTTTCTTTGCGATCGAACAAAGCACCCGTGTGTACACGGGTGCTTAGTTTTTTTACAATTAGACATCTTTTTTTAGCCCTGCAGCTACACTGTTTCGTCATGTCAATTAAAGAAACGGCTAGCGGGATTCTTCACCATCTTCCCCTGGCCAAATTCAAACCCGTCCTTGTCCAATCCCTGCACTCTTACGACAGCCACATGTTGTCGCGAGACATTTCCGCCGGCCTTACCGTCGGTATGGTTGCATTGCCCTTGGCCATGGCCTTCGGTATCGCCTCCGGCGTACCGCCCGAATCCGGGATTTATACCGCCATTATCGCCGGCTTCTTAATCTCCCTATTAGGCGGTTGCCGCGTTCAAATCGGTGGTCCCGCCGGCGCTTTCGTCGTCATTATTTACGGCATCATTGCTCAGTACGGCTTGAGCAACCTCTTCATCGCCACTTTGGGTTCAGGGATATTTTTGTTCCTAATGGGGCTCTTTAAGCTCGGCGGAATCATCAAATTCATTCCTGTCTCGATCGTCATCGGTTTTACCAACGGTATTGCCGTTATGATCGGTCTGCAGCAGGTGAAGGACTTCCTCGGATTGACCGTCGCCAAGATGCCGGCCGATTTCTTCGGTCAGATCAGCGCCATTGCCGCGAACATCTCCACGATGAATTTCTGGGCCCTCGGCATTGCCTTGACAAGTTTCCTCCTCATCAAGTTCTGGCCGAAGGGCTATCAAATGAACGGTCCTCAGTGGAAGCGTTGGCTCGCCCACTTACCTGGTACCGTAGTCGTCCTGATTCTCTCTACGATTGCCGTGACCCTCTTCGACCTGCCAGTTGAAACCATCGGTTCTAAGTTCGGAGGAATTCCGCAATCTCTGCCCTCTTTGCAGATTCCAGAATTCGACTGGGCAACTTTCAAGCAGCTCTTGGGCCCCATGCTCACGCTCGCGGTATTGGGCTCTATTGAAAGTCTTCTCTGCGCCCGCGTGGCCGACACTATGACCGACGACCGTCACGACCCCAATCAAGAACTGATGGGACAAGGTGTTGCCAACATGGTCGTTCCCTTCTTCGGCGGTATTCCAGCTACTGGGACGATTGCCCGTACAGTGACGAACATCAAGTCCGGCGCCTTCTCTCCTATTGCCGGTATCGTCCATGCCCTGACGCTTTTGGTCGTAATTCTTGCCGCCGCTCCACTGGCAAGCAACATTCCTCTTTCCGCTCTGGCTGCCATCCTTGTCTTCGTAGCTTGGAACATGGGTAACTGGCGCGAATTCATGCGCCTGCGTCAGATGACGCTCTCTTACAAGGCTACGCTCCTCGTTACGTTCTTCCTCACGGTCATCTTCGACCTGACGGTTGCCGTTGAGTTTGGCTTGGTGGTAGCTTGCGTCTTCTTCCTCCTGCGAATGAACAATCTGACCGCTGTCGAACCTGCCACACTTCCCTTTGACATTCCCGATAACGTCGAAGCTTGGCATCTGCGCGGCGCTCTCTTCTTTGGTTCCATCTCGAAGCTTGAACATGTTACCGATCCGCTTCGCATCACGTCACCGACTGCTGCCAACATCGTTGTCCTCGACTTCACCGATCTGCTCCATATCGACAACTCTGCTATGGATCAAATCGAAGTCTTTGCCCGCGCTCTGCGTCGTCATAATCACGACCTGATCATCGCTGGTGCCAAGGGCCATCCGCTCGCCCAGTTGCGTCGTACGCAGATTGCTCAGCGTCTCGGTGCCAACATGGTTCCAGATATGGAATTCGCCATGGCTCGTGCCAAAGTGATCATTGCCGAGCAGAAAGCTCGCGAAACCAAGACGGAAGCCTCGAAACCCAGCGTTGAAGAAAAGAAACCCGAGGTCGCAACCAAAGTTGAAGGTAAAACTCAAGCCTGATCGTCTTTGAGCGACTCATAATAAAGAGCCCGTCGGCTGATGCCGGCGGGCTCTTTTCATTATTGGTTGAAATTTGACTCAGATATCTTCTACAAAAAGCGGAGCTTCTTCGTTGGGAAGTGAGGCATAGATTTCGGCAAAGGGTTCTGCTTGAGTAAGAACAACAAGCCCCTCCTTGGCCAATTCCAGCAAAGCAAGGAACCAGACCGTCATCTTTTCTCGGTCTAGCTCTTCTGCAAATAATGCCCCCAAAGCCACCGTACCCTCATCTCTCAGTCGCTTAAGAACGTTCGACATGTGCTCTCTCACAGAGAGCTCCTGACGCGATACACGATGCCTCTGCTTGAGTTGCAAGCGTGCCAAAACGCTCATCCATGCCTCGAGCATCTCGTCTCCCGACACATCGGGATACAGCACGTCGGCAGTTTGAATCTGCTCGACTCGCCCAACCCAGAAGTCTCGTCCCTCTCTCGGCATCTCCTGTAGTTCTACGGCAGCGAAACGAATCTTCTCGTACTCTAAGAGTCTTCTCATGAGTTCAGCTCGCGGATCCTCCGGTTCGCCGTCTTCGTCCGTTCTGGCGGAAGGCAAAAGAAGGCGACTTTTGATTTGCATGAGCGTGGCACTCATCACAAGGTAGGAAGCGGCTAATTCCAGGTCATTTTCCCGAACAAGTTCTACGTATCGCATGTACTGTTCGGTCAATTCCGCCATCGGAATATCCATGACGTCGAACTTCTGCTTTCGAATGAGGTAAAGCAAAAGGTCAAGCGGACCTTCGAAGCTCTGCAAGAATACTCGCAACGCTTCGGGCGGAATGTAGAGTCCCTCAGGACAACTCTCGAGAGGCTCGCCGTAAAGACGTGCGAGGATCCGTTCTTCAGCCTCTTCGACAAACCTCAAGTCCTGAACCAAATAGTCTTCGCTCATGACGAAAAAAGCCTCCGTTGCCGACTCGAATCAGAGAACGGCAATCGAAGGCTTTCCTTCAAATCTAAAGTCGTTTAGGCCTTAGGAGTGAACATGAAGGCACGAACGGCGGCTTCAAGATTTTCCGGACGTTCGTTGCCGGCCAAACCGTGTTCGTAGGCATAGTCGGCCACCGCCGTACCAATCAAAGCAGAAACTTCACGAATAGCAGAGAGTGGCGGATAGAGAGAGCCCTGTTCAAGGTCGACTTCACTTACAAGCTTGGCAAGTTCGCGGGAAGCGGCAAGGAACATGCCGGTCGGCATCCACTTCGCCTTCGTAAAGACAGCACCCAAGCCGAGGCCCGGGAAAACATAGCTGTTGTTACCCTGACGCGGAACGAAGGTGTGGCCTTCATAGGTAACCGGAGCAAAAGGAGAGCCGGAAGCGAAGAGTGCGCGACCCTCGGTTTCGCGATAAGCCGTTTCGGCATCGCACTCGGCACGGGACGTCGGGTTCGACAGAGCGAAGATGATCGGACGTTCGTTGATAGCAGCCATTTCACGAAGGATTTCCGGCGTAAAGGTATTGGGCTGAGCAGAAACGCCGAGGATACCCGTCGGACGAAGTAGCTTGACGGCTTCAAGGAAGGACTTCGTGTTGGGCATATCGTGAGCGAACGGCACCTTGTGGTGAGCAAGCTTATCACCACGCGTGGAAGTAACGAGCCCCTTAGAATCGAAGAGAGCACAGTGCTTCAGAGCTTCTTCACGATCCATACCTTCTTCAACCATGGCATCAACGATGAGCTGAGCGATACCCGTAGCAGCCTCACCGGCTCCCATGAAAAGGAACTTCTGGTCGGCGAGTTTCTGGCCCGTCACACGAAGAGCGGAGTAAACGCCCGTCACAGCAACGGTCGCCGTGCCCTGAATATCGTCATTAAAGCAGAGACACTGTTCGCGATAGCGTTCGAGAATGTCGAAAGCATGATTGTTACCGAAGTCTTCAAACTGGATCAAAACGTTCGGCCAACGGCGGCGGGCTTCGACCATGAATTCTTCGATCAATTCGTCATAAGCTTCGCCAGTTACGCGTTCCTGACGAAGGCCGAGGTAGAGCGGATCGTTGAGGTACGCTTCGGTATTCGTGCCAACGTCAATCGTCACAGGAAGCGTTTTGGCAGGATCAATACCGGCGCAAGCCGTGTAGAGAGACAGCTTGCCGCAGGGGATACCCATACCGTTGATACCGAGGTCGCCGAGACCGAGAATACGCTGACCATCGGTCACGACGATAACATCAACTTCTTCGTTCGGGCAGTTTTCGATAATTTCACGGACATGGCCTTTATCGTTGATCGAAATAAAGGCACCGCGCGGGTGACGGTAGATGTGACTGAACTTCTGGCAAACTTCGCCAACGGTCGGCGTGTAAACCACGGGCATATAGTCGTCGATGTAGTCGATCAGAAGCTTGAAGTAAAGGTTTTCGTCGGTAGCGTGAAGGCTGTCGAGAATAAGGAACTTGTCAAAAGACGTCGGGCAGCGATCGAGGATCGTACGCATACGCGTCACCTGATCTTCCATTGTCGTGACGGCGGGCGGGAGAAGACCGCGCAGACCGTGCTGTTCACGTTCTTCCTGAGTAAAAGCGGCGCTGCGGTTGATCAGCGGATTGCGCAACACGGCATTGCCGCGATTATGCTTGCATTCAGTCATAAGTCCTTCTTTGAATTTAACTCCACGGGGTACACAATTATCCGGGCAGTTTTGAGGAAGCCAGCTTAAAAAGGAAGCCGGCGAATTTTTTAATTATAGGAAAATCTTCCCAACTATTGGTTATTTGCCGCCAATTTCTCTAGCGCAAAGTCTTCAGACGAGCCGCTGCCTCCTTGCTAGCTTCCGTCTTTGGAAACTGACGTTGGACTCTCTGCAGAGTATTGCGAGCAGCTTTTAGGTTCCCAAGCGCGGCCTGAGAAGAGGCCACTGAGAGCATGGCATCCGGAATCCGGGCATGTTTTGGATAGCTCTTAATTAGCTGATTCTGAGTGTTGTAGGCAGACTTGTACTTTTCGTTTGCATACTGAGAAGAGCCGAGCCAAAAAAGAGCGTCAGGACGGTAAGCGGAGCGATTCCAATTTTCGGCGAAAGCGGCAAAAAGCGTTTCGGCCTTCTTGTAGTCGCCGCTTTGGAGAGCATTCACGGCCTCGTCATACGCCGCCTTTTCTTGTGGCATCACTTCAACGGACTCACCGTTAATCACGACAATGCGTGGTTCGAACTTGCCGAGTCGCTGATCCAGGTCCTTGAAAAGATCGCGCGTAGAACGTCCTTCCTGATGAATCTGATTAGAGAGTTCTTCAACGCGGCCCGTCAGCATGCGGTTCTGTTTCTGCAATTCTTCGATACGGCTCACAAAATTTAGCTGTGCAGCCTGCAGAGTCTTTACCTGTTCTCGCAAATCAAGGATGGCGGTACGGGCTTCGTCATCGGCAAAGGCCCAGACGCTCGAGGAGGCGGCCGCAAACGTTGCAATTACACAGAAACGAGCGGCGACTTGTTGAATGGTCATGACACTTCTCAATAAGCTAAAAGCCGACTTCGTTCCTAAAGGAACGAGCGTCGGCCTTATAAATGGATGGTGGACGGTGCCCTACTTACTTGGCAAGACCGTTGATCACTTCAACCGGATAAACGATATCGGCACGACGGTTCTGAGCCCAAGCTTCTTCGCTCTGGCCAAAGGCAACTGGCTTTTCCTTACCGAAGGAAACGGCTTCGATGCTTTCAGCGGGAACACCGAGAAGTTGCATACGCTGCTTGACAGCTTCTGAACGCTTCTGACCAAGGGCGAGGTTGTATTCGCGGCCACCGCGATCGTCAGTATTCCCCTGAATCACGACCTTGACGTTCGGGTGATTAAGAAGCCACTTGGCGTGAGCTTCAACATTAGCGAGATATTCCGGTTCGACATCATAGGAATCGAACGCAAAATAGACAGAACGATGGGAAAGAGCGTTGGCAGGGTCAACGAATGGATTCGTTTCCGCCTGCACTTCTTCACCGGCGAGCGTGCCCTGCTTGGCACTTTCGTCCAAAGAAACAGAAGAACAACCGCTCAAAAGAGCAGCTGCGGCAGCGGCCGTAGCCAAAATTTTCCAAGAAAACGACATGAATCTCTCCTAGTTGATTGTCGTTGTAAAAGCGGATGAGCATCCACTCTAGAATCATTAACTTTTACCGTTATTGGATCACCGGTCCCCAGCTAGGCTCACGAATATCCCCCTTGCCAGTCAGACGCGTAGCTAGACGACCGTCGGTCGAGGCCGTGCCAAGAACACCACGGCCGCGTTCTTCCGTCGCGTAAACGAGGAAACGACCGTTGGGAGCAAAGGATGGAGATTCGTCTCTATCGGTCGTCGTCACGAGCGTGGTCTGACCAGAAGAAAGTTCCATCATTGCTATACGAAAACGACCTTCCGCACGGGACACAAAAGTGAGATAACGACCGTCGGGACTGATATCGGGGCTGATGGCATAATTCGAGCCAAAAGTCACACGCTCGGCTCGAGCACCCGATTCCAAACCCTGACGGTAAATCTGAGGCGCACCACCTCGGTCGCTCACGAAGTAGATGTATTTGCCGTCCTTCGAAAAAACCGGTTCGGTATCAATACCATAGCTGTGCGTGAAACGACGCAACCCCGTACCGTTGGCATTGATCAGATAAATTTGCGTCAAACCCTCACGAGAAAGCGCAACGGCCAACTTCGTTCCGTCGGGACTGAAAGCCGGCGCAGAGTTATTGCCGCGGAAAGTCGCAATAGCCTGACGAGTGCCGCTCGCCAAGTCCTGGACATAGACGACCGCCTTTTTCATCCCTGCAAGTTCTTCAAAACTTACATAGGCAATGCGGCGGCCATCCGGTGCCCATACGGGCGAAATAATCGGCTCGCTCGAATTGAGAGCGGCACGCGGATTGGCACCGTCACAATCAGAAACAATCAATTCGAAGTGATTGCGCGCAAGTTGCGAGACATAAAGGAGGCGCGATGCGAACATCGGACCTTCTCCCGTCAAACGGGAGTAGATCTTGTCGGCCATACGGTGAGCGGCCATACGCAAGCCGTTCTTGCCAGCAGAGAAACTCAGTGATTCGAGTACCTCACCCGACACCACATCGTGCAGATAGCAACGCAGATCCCAAGTGGTGTCATTCACCTTCTCAACAGACCCTGTCACTAGCGCATTGGCACCAGCGCGCCCCCATTCCAAGAGGTTTTCAGGTTTGATAAGACTTTCCGTTCCTGTTTCCACGATCGGATTCACAAATCGGAAGGCACCACTACGAGCCAAGTCGGCCTGCAGTACCGCAAACACATCCGACGGTGCGTCGGGCGAGCCAACAAAGGGCTTCATGGCGATAGGCATCTGGTTGGCACCGACACCAACGATGGAAATCTGCAATTCGGCCAAAGCGGGTACAGCAGCGAGGCTGCCTGCAGCCATACCAGCACCGATTAGTGTGCGGCGAGAGAGGTTGTAACTGTTCACGATTCTCAAAAATCCCCTAGTCTTTGAAGAAAACGGCCGACCGAAACCGACCGTTTATCTTCGAATGCCTAAACCGCTCTTGCTTTGCCAAGAGTGGTTTAGGCTGTTCATTTCCGATTAGTGACGGAAGTGACGTTCGCCAGAGAAGACCATGGCAATGCCGCGTTCGTCTGCCGCGGCAATGACTTCTTCGTCGCGGATAGATCCACCCGGCTGGATCACAGCGGTGGCACCAGCGTCAATGACAACGTCAAGTCCATCGCGGAACGGGAAGAAAGCGTCGGAAGCGACAACGGATCCCTCGAGGGAAAGACCAGCTTCTTCAGCCTTTATCGCAGCAATACGAGCGGAGTCGACGCGACTCATCTGGCCGGCACCGACACCGAGCGTCATGCCACCCTTGACGTAAACGATGGTGTTGGACTTCACAAAGCGAGCCACATTCCAAGCAAACATCATATCGGCGATCTGTTCGGAAGTAGGTTCACGTTTTGTAACGCAACGCAACTCGGATTCAGCGCACAGCTGCGTATCGGGCGTCTGAACGAGAAGGCCAGCACCGACACGCTTGAAGTCGAAATCGTTGTGAGCTTTGCCAAGAGCAACCGTCAGGAGACGGAGATTCTTCTTGGCACCGAAAATTTCACGAGCTTCGTCGGAGAAGGACGGAGCGATGATAACTTCAGCAAACTGCTGGGCAACGTGCTGAGCACATTCGCCGGTCACTTCGCGGTTAAAAGCGATGATGCCGCCGAATGCGGACTTGGAATCCGTCTGGAAGGCCTTGGCGTAGGCTTCGGCAGAATCGGCACCGATGGCAACACCACACGGATTGGCATGCTTGATGATCACGCAGGCCGGCGCTTCGAAGGAGCGGACACATTCCCAAGCAGCATCGCTGTCAGCGATGTTGTTGTAAGAGAGTTCCTTACCTTGGAGCTGTTCGTAGCCAGCGAGAAGGCCCGGAGCAACACTAGTCTCACGGTAGAAAGCGGCTTCCTGATGCGGATTCTCACCGTAACGCATATCCTGAACCTTTTCCCATTGACGAGTAAGTACCTGCGGGAAGCGGGTGCGTTCGTTGTTTTCATCAAGAGCCGTGAGATAGTTGGTGATCATGCCGTCGTAACGGGCGGTATGAGCAAACACCTTCTTGGCAAGTTCAAAACGGGTCTTGGCGGAGACTTCACCGTTGGCCTTTATTTCGGCGATGACAGCATCGTAATCCGTCGGGTTAACGATAACAGCCACGGATTCGTGATTCTTCGCGGCAGCGCGAATCATCGTCGGACCGCCGATATCGATGTTTTCGATGGCATCTTCAAACGTGCAATCCGGCTTGGCAATTGTCTGTTCAAACGGATAGAGATTCACGCAGATGATATCGATCGGATCAATCTGGTGTTCCTTGAGGGCAGCCATGTGTTCGGCAACCGGACGACGGGCGAGAATGCCGGCATGGATCTTCGGGTTCAGCGTCTTAACGCGACCGTCGAGCATTTCCGGGAAGCCCGTGTAGTCGGCGACTTCCTGGCAGGGAACGCCTTCCTGAACAAGCAGGCGAGCCGTGCCGCCAGTGCTCAGGATGTGATAACCGAGGGCAACGAGTTCGCGGGCGAAATCGACGACGCCGGTCTTGTCGGACACACTGATAAGTGCCTGTTTACGCATTTGCTATTTCCTTATGAATGCACTCATTGCAAAAGCCCGTGGGATATGAGCTTTTTGCGCAGAGTATTTCGGTTAATACCAAGTAATTCCGCTGCTTTGCACTGATTCTGTTCGCACATCTGCATCGCGTATATGAGCAAGGGACGTTCTACAGCCGTCACAACGAGGTTGTAGAGCGGATGCGGCTGAGAGCCGCCCAGTTGCGCAAAATACTGATCGAGCTGACGCACGACCGCCTGCTCAAGAGTATCGGGGCGCTTAGGCGCGCGCATACCCTTTTTTGCATCGGCGTTCAAACGATCGTTTTCTGTCATTTCACAGTGCCTTTAAATTTTTAGACGCCACGAGGCGATTCGCTGTCCTGGAGGAAGAAAAAGTCGGTCACGAGTCCGGCATGCAGCGTAGGATCCTTTTCGGCGTACAGCGCCTGAAGTATCTTTTCGCCGCCTTCGATCGAGGTAAGGTAATGACGCAAATGCTTGCGGAACGTCACGCTGCCGCGCTCCGCTCCGTAATACTCGTAGTGTCTCGCCATATGCGCGAGTATCACCCGAACGCGTTCGGCCGCATCAGGTCGGACAAAGTCGTCCTGAAAACCAAGAGCAGCGGCCACCTCACCGAAAATCCAAGGGTTGCCAAATGATGCGCGTCCGATCATGACGCCATCAGCTCCCGTTTCTGCCATAACCCGACGAGCTTTCTCACCCGAATCGATATCACCGTTGGCAATCACGGGAATACCTACCGTAGCCTTCACGGACCGAATCGTGTCGTATTCCGCTTCACCGCAGAACGCATCCTCACGCGTTCGACCATGGACAGTCAACATGGCAATGCCGGCCGACTCCGCGATGCGGGCGATCTCTACGGCATTGCGATGTTCACGATCCCAACCAGTACGAATTTTGAGCGTCACGGGAACGTCGACGGCATCTACAACGGCCGTCAAAATTTTCTCGATAAGTAGCGGGTTCTTCATCAACGCGCTACCGCATTCCGTTTGTAGCACCTTTTTAGCCGGACAGCCCATGTTGATATCTATTACCTGAGCCCCCGCCTCAACTGCATAACGAGACGCGTCAGCCATCATGGCTGGATCAGCCCCTAGAAGCTGAACAACGCGAACCCCCGACTCTTCGGGTGCTGCCCAACGGGTCGAACTCTTGCGAGAGTCTCGGAACTGCGGCAGGCAAGTCGTCATTTCTCCTACCGCATAACCCGCTCCAAGCTTACGACAGACCTCGCGAAAAGGCAGATCGGTCATGCCTGCCATTGGGGCGACCATGACGGGAACGTCAATCGTGTAGGAACCCAGTTGCATTGGGAAAAAATCTCTCCAGAATAAAAAGGCGACGGTTTCGAAAACCGTCGCCGACATTGTAAAGCCTTGGTGCAAAAAATTTAGGCAAACGAGGGAATATTTTTCAGTTCCGAGCAAAGCGTTTTTCTGCGTTCGCAAGTTCTCTCGAATCTCCGACGTTAAACCAGTCGCCCGTAAAGATTTCGCCCGAGACACGATCGGCTTCGCAAGCCTGCCAGAGCCAAGGAAAAAGCGAGGCGCGCTCGGGTGTCAAACCTGCAAAAAGTCCCCTTCTATAGACCCCGAGACTCGAAAATGTGTACGTCTTCACACGCTTTATCAGGCCATGCTCGTCAAGCGTCATGTCGCCCGCCTTGTTGTAGCTCGGATTCGGTACCAAAACAAGATGAGCATCAAGTCTTTCTTGAGCAAGCCTATTTCCTCGAGCGACGAGTTTCGTGTAGTCGTACCCCGTCAAAATATCCCCTGCCACGACAAGGAAAGCCTCATCGTCATCGTCAGCGAGCATCGGTAGCGCCTTGACGATGCCCCCCAAAGTTTCCAGAGACTCCTCGCTCGAATTCCCTTCAACGGAATACCGAAGGTGCACGCCCCATTCACTTCCATCGCCCAAAAGGTGACGGGCCACCAAACCACCGTAGGCGACGTTCATGACAATGTCATCAATTCCTGCCTTTTTGAGAGCCTGGATCTGACGAACAGCGAGAGGAATACCGCCAACGGGGATCAGTGGCTTCGGGAGAATCTGCGTATAAGGGCGCATACGACGTCCTTCACCCGCTGCCAGAATTAGTGCGCGCATCGAATCCGCTTCCTTAAAAGGTGTAGCCGAACTTGGTGTTGGATCCCTCAAGATTGTCGATCAGGTGTTTCAGAGGCGAAAGCTGGATATAGCGTTGCGATGTCTTGCGTACGTACTCAATGAAGCGCGGCGTGTCTTCGAGATAGCGGGACTTACCATCACGGTAGTGAAGACGGGCAAAAATGCCGAGAATCTTGAGGTGACGTTGCACGCCCATAAATTCGAGATCCTGATAGAAGACCGAGAAGTCTGACGGCACGGGAATATTGGCCTTGCGGGCCTTTTCCCAATAGCGGATCGTCGTGTCAAGCACAAACGGTTCGCCCCAGGAAATGAAAGCGTCACGAAGAAGCGAAGCAATGTCATAACTCACTGGACCGTAGAGCGCATCTTGGAAGTCGAGAATACCAGGCAAGCCGTTAGCCACCATCAAATTGCGCGGCATAAAATCGCGATGAACGAAAACAAGCGCTTCACGGCAGTTGCGTTCGAGGATTGCATTAACAGACATATCCCACCACTTCCTTTCTTCTTCCGTCCAGGTCACGCCGCGATGACGACTAACATACCATTCGGGAAAGAGGTTGATTTCGCGAAGGAGCACGTCGCGGTCATAGGCTGGTAACACATGCGGACGGGAAATCTTCTGCCACTCGACCAAAGCGGTCGTGGCTCGATCCATTAGTTCGGTTGCATTTTCTTCATTGAGAACATCAAGATAGGTCTTTCTCCCGAGGTCGGAGAGAAGCATAAAGCGACGGGCTTCGTCAGCTTCAAAAATTTCTGGGGCGTTAAGCTTCGCTTCGTCACACATCAAAGCGTCGATCTTGCGGAAAGCGGAAAAACTCTCGGCTGAGTCGCGAGCGGCATTCATCACTACGAACGTACGTCCGTCTTTGCCTTCAATACGGAAATATTCGCGAAAGCCCGCATCGGCGCTGGCCTTCTCGATCGTATCGAGTTTAAGCCCGTACTTGGAGGAGATACCTTCGAGCCAAGCAAGAAGGTCGGCGTTATCGGTTGCGAGCTGATTTGACGTGGTCATTTTCGGATGTCCTTAGCTGTTTGAATCTAAAGCGCTTATACCGATTTTCATGCGGTAAATGTGTGGCGGGCTTTATAATCGTTTAATTGTTTCCGTCATTTTAATTGCCTCTTACAAGGCTGTCATTTTTCGTTTGTTTCATGACCTTACCGCGTATCCGACAAATTTCGATCAACGTGACCTTGGCTTTGGCCACTATTGCCCAGACTGGGGTCGCCAATGCGGTTTCAACTGGGACGAAGGTCTCGCTTGATTCCACCACAATGCTCTCCTCTCCGAGCATTCAATCGGAATCCGATGCGGCAAGTTTTGTCTTCGCCGACAGAATCGAAGGCAGTCCGGAAGAAGAACTCGTTCTTATCGGAAATGCCGAAATCCGCCGTGGTGGTACTGTCCTCAAAGGGAATAAGATCACCTACACCCAAGCGACCGACGAGGCAAAAGTGACGGGGAATGCTCACCTTTCCCGTCAGGGTGCAAGCTTTTCTGGTCCCTCCATGCGTTTTCATCTCTCGTCTCATGCAGGAACGGTTAACGACGCCACGTACGAATACTCTCATCGCGGTATCCGAGGTTGCGCGAAAAACGTTCACTTCATTTCTGGCGAAAGTTTCACGCTTAAAGACGCCATTCTCACAACCTGCAAACCCGACGACGAAGCTTGGTATATCGACATCAACGAACTCAACGTTGATGAAAAGGATCAGTTGGCCACCGGTAACGGAGGCGTATTGCACTTCATGGACCTACCCGTCATCGGTGTACCCTGGATGGCTTTCCCGATCGGTACCGATCGTCGTTCCGGTTTTCTTACGCCGACGCTTGATGTCAGTAAGACCCGAGGGGTAGATTTTGCGATCCCTTACTACTTCAATATTGCACCGAACTACGACTTTACGTTCACCCCCCGTTGGATGACTGAACACGGTCTCATGCTCTCCGGCGAAGCCCGCTTCTTGCAGCCATCCTTTAATGGCGAACTCTTGGTAAATCACATTGCTGATGACAAGGTCACGCAAACCAATCGAGATGCCGTGCAGTTCGAGGGCAATTGGTACCATGGCAAATGGAGTTCTACGATCGACTATAACCATGTATCGGACGACGATTTCATCAAAGATTTCTCCAAGAACGTTCGAGATTCTTCCGTTACGTCTCTCAATCAGGAATACGAGGTTAAGTACACCGATACCTACTGGAATGCATCAATAAATGTGAAGGACAACCAGACCTTCATCAAGGACCGCACGCTCTACACAAAGCCTTACACCATCGAGCCGCAGTTGCTCCTCGAAGCCTATAACGCCAACTGGAATAACTTCGAGATTGCCACTCGCTTTGAAGCCACGCGCTTCGTCAATGCGTCCCGAATTCAGGGGAATCGACTCGTTCTTGATCAGTCCATCTCTTATCCGATTCATAATGTCGGTTGGTTCATCACGCCTAAAGCGGGCTGGATCGGTACTTGGTATGAGCTCGAAAACTTAGATCGTTCGGTTCGTCATGAACAGAGTCAGAACAAGAATCCTCATCGAACACTGCCTATCTTCAGCGTAGATGCAGGGCTACAATTTGAACGCGATACGTCCTGGTTCGGAAGAGACTCTTATCAGACTCTCGAACCGCGAATCTTCTATACCTATATTCCGTATCGAAATCAAGATGACATCCCTATTTTCGATTCGAGTATTGCCGACTTGAGCTTTGCCACACTCTTCAAAGAAAGCTCTTTCTTCGGCTATGACCGTATCAGCGAAGCCAATCAGCTGACAACGATGTTCTCTACTCGTCAGATTGATAAATTGTCGGGTATGGAACTTTTCCGTCTCTCGTTGGGACAGCGTCTCTATTTCGGTGACCAACGCGTCGGTTTTCCCGAACCCAGTGATTTGGACTACAGCGACAGTAGCGACAAATTCCTGGCCCGTCGAATCGATGACGGCCAGAGCGACTTGCTCGCTTCGGTCGGAGCCCGGTTGACAAAGAGCGTCGCTGTCACCGCTAACGCACAATATTCCTCGTCCGACAACCGATTCCTCAAAGGCAATGCAGGCATTGTCTGGAATCCTAAACATCTGTCGCTTATTGCGCTTTCCTATCGTTACAACTGGAGCGAAATTGAGAGCGACGATTACTACGACGAGAATATCAAACAGCTAGACTTAGCGTTTCAGTGGCCGTTGACCGATCGTCTTTACGGTCTCTTCCGCTATAACTACTCTTTGATCCGTCACAAAACCGTTGAAATGATCGCCGGGCTTGAATACCTCCACAACTGTTGGACGCTTCGCCTTGCCACTCAGCGATACAAGACGGACGTTGACGAGCATGAAACCAGCTTCTTCTTCCAAATAGAATTAAACGGCCTTGCCAGCCTGGGCACCAGTCCGCTGGAAGAACTTCGCAAAAATATCAAGGGCTATCAGTCCGCCACTTACGTTCCCGATTCATACGGACCTTATGATTATTATGAATAAGCTCAAGACTCTTGCAGTGCTGACGATGAGCATTGCCACTCTCGGCACGGCTTACGCCGCCCCGGAAGCTCTGGTTGTAGCAGAACCCGAAGCCGTTCCGACGCGCATTGCGCTCGACCGGATCATTGCCGTTGTCAACAACGACGTGATCACCGAACGCGAGCTTCAGGAACGTACACACGTCGTCGCTATCAACCTGCGTCGTCAAAACATTCAGCTCCCTGATATGGTTCAGCTACGTCAGCAGGTACTCGAACGTCTCATTTCCGAAAAGACCATCATGCAACGTGCCCGTGAAACCGGCATTCGCATCGACGACCAGATGGTTAACGCTTCAATCGAACAAATCGCCCTTTCGAACAATATCACCGTAGACCAATTACGTCAGCGCTTGATGGCCGACGGTGTCTCGTTCGGTGCGTTCCGTGAAGAAATTCGTGATGAAATCATCACACAGCGTCTGCGCGAACGCGAAGTCGACTCTAAGATCGTCATTCCCGAAAGCGAAATCGACGCCTTTCTGGCAGAAAAGGCCGGCTTCTCGACAAACGATACGACTGAATACCGTATCGCCCACATTCTTCTCCCCATTGACGACGCCAATGACGCTGATGATGTCGAAGACCGCGCTGAAGAGATCGCAGACAAGGCTCGTGAAGGTGAAGACTTTGCTACGCTCGTAGCCACGTACTCGAAAGCAAATGATGCGATGCAGGGCGGTGATATCGGCTGGCGAGACATCCAGAACCTTCCGAGTGAATTCCTCACGTCCATGAAGAAAGATGACCGTACAGGTAGCGTTCACATGGCCAAGACGAGTCACGCCTGGCACGTCTTCAAAGTACTCGGTCAGCGCGACGGCGTCCAGCATAAATTGGCCGGCGGTCCTATCAATCAGACTCACGTTCGCCATATCCTCATGTTCGTTAGCGATATCACGCCGGAGGCCGAAGTGGTCCGCCGCCTGAACGATATTAAACATCGTATCGAAGCCGGTGAAGCCGACTTCGCCACAATGGCTCGTCTCAACTCCGTCGACAATAGTGCAACGCGTGGCGGTGACCTCGGTTGGGTTCAAGCTGGTGACATGCTTCCGCCCTTTGAAGACGCTATGAATAAGTTGAAAGTCGGCGAGGTGTCTGATCCAGTGAAGACCCAATACGGCTATCACCTCATTCAGGTTGAAGAACGTCGTCTAGAAAAAGACGGTAACCCTGAACGCATGCGTTTAGCTGCCCGTCAAGCTCTTCGCCAGCGCAAGATGGCCGAAGCCTCCTTCAATTGGCAACGCGAACTGCGTGACCGTGCTTACGTGGAAATTCGCAATAACGAGGCCTACTAATGGCTCTACCTGTCGCAATTACCACTGGAGAACCAGCCGGGATAGGTCCAGAAGTTTCCCTCAAAGCAGCATTGGCAGTGAAGGAACCGATCGTTCTGATCGGTTCCAAAGCGCTACTTGAAAAACGAGCAAAGCTTTTCGGCCTTGCATGGCCTTTGCCCGAGCACATCACGATTGAAAACGTGGATCTGCCTGAGGCTTCGGTTCTGGGACAGCTCTCGACAGCCAATTCGTCCTATGTACTTGAAACGCTTCGCCGCGCCCACGAAGGTGCCATAGCTGGCCGGTGGCCCGCCATTGTGACGGCCCCTGTTCAAAAAAGCATTATCATCGAAGCTGGACACCCGTTTACAGGGCACACGGAATATTTCCGTGACCTGTCGGGCTTAAAACGCGTCGTTATGATGCTTACTGCCGACAATACCCCCGACTGCATGAAGGTAGCGCTCGCGACGACGCACCTCCCGATTGCCGAGCTCTCGACGAGCATTACGGGTGAGCTTTTAGACGAAGTCATCGGCATCCTTTATCGGGCTCTCAAGACGGACTACAACATCGAAAAACCTTCGATTCTGATCACGGGGCTTAACCCCCACGCCGGTGAAAACGGCCATATCGGCCGTGAAGAGATCGATACGATCATCCCTGCCGTCGAGCGCGCTCAGATCAACGGTATCAACATTACGGGACCGATACCTGCCGATACAGCCTTTGTACCGGGCCACTGGGACCGCTATGATGCCGTACTCTGCATGTACCACGATCAAGGCCTGCCCGTTTTGAAGCACGTCGGATTTATTGACGGTGTCAACGTCACACTCGGTCTTCCCTATATCCGTACGTCGGTCGATCACGGCACGGCGCTTGACATTGCCGCCCGCGGCATCGCCAACGTCGAAAGCATGCTCTCCGCACTCAAACTCGCTCATTTTCTTTCGAAAAACCGTGAAACAAGAATGGCTTGAAGGGCACCACGCCCGCAAACGTTTCGGTCAGAACTTCCTTCATGACCGCCATTGGATCGAACGCATTATCCGCGGTATCGATCCCAAACCCGGTGACGCCCTGATCGAAATCGGTCCGGGCCAAGCCGCCATTTCCCGTGAAATCATTGCCGTAGCTGGCCATGAAGCTGCTGTCGAAATCGACCGCGACTTGGCCGCCTTTCTGCGAGAACAGTTCACGCCTGAAGAGTTGACGCTCATTGAAGCTGATGCTCTGAAGCTTGATTGGGCAACTGTCCTCAACGGCAAGCGCCTTCGCGTAATCGGGAATCTTCCCTATAACATCTCTTCGCCGCTTCTCTTTACGCTTATGACAATTGCCGATCGAGTGATCGACCAGCATTTCATGCTCCAGCGTGAAGTGGTCGACCGCATGGTGGCTGAGCCTGGTAGCAAGACCTACGGTCGTCTGAGCGTAATGCTCCAGTACCGTTACGTCATGCACAAGCTCTTTGACGTGCCTCCCGGCGCATTTGTGCCGCCGCCGAAGGTCACTTCGTCAATCGTGCGTATGGTGCCGCGTCCTGTTGAAAGCCTAGAACCCGTCGATGCCGATATCTTCGCGAAAGTCGTCGCCCTCGCCTTTCAACAGCGCCGCAAAACGCTTCGCAACGCCTTGTCAACGATTATGAGCGAAGCCGATATCGAAACCGCTGGTGTCAGTCCCGCCGCTCGAGCCGAAACCTTGCCGGTCGATGCCTATGTCCGCTTGGCACAGACTGTCGCCAATCGCGCTCCCAACCCAGATGCACTCTAACTCTCGCTAGAGCCCCGGGAACAGATCGTCAACTCTAATCTCTTTGATTAGGCGTTCGTGTTCCCGGTAAAGGGGATCAATTTTCTCCACTTCCGCCCAGAAGGCCTTCGAATGATTGGCTTCTCGCAAATGAGCCAATTCATGTGCGACAACATAATCAATCAGGTCGTCCCCGCAACCTACCAAACGCCAAGAAAAGTTCAGTGTCCTCAGACGAGGATTACAGGAACCCCACCGCCCTCTTGCGTTCGAGAGACGCCAGTGCGATGCCTTTTCAAGCACTCGGCTTTGTACGATTTCATAACGCTCTTTCAATACCCGTCTTGCTTCCACACGCAGAGCGAACCCGATTTCAGCTCGTCGACGTTCGTGAGGCTCGTCCTCGGCGATCCCAAGATGGAGTTCCCATTCCCCCTCGCTCGAACGCTCAAAATGCGTTCCCCGAGCATTAAACCGCAAACGAGCACGTCCGCCTCGAAAAGCAACCGTGCCGTCCTCTTTTTCTTCTCTGGCATTCGTGATGGCCGCTCTTTCCGCGAGCCAGTCACGCCTATCGAAAACGAAGGAATCAATAGGCCGTAGAGCCACCCATAAGGGGGCTGTAACAACCGCCCCACCGGGAGTCCACCTTAAGGTCATTCGTTTTGAAAAGGCATGCCGTTTCAAACGATAAAGGAGGTATTCTTCCCTTCCTTGATCGTTTCGCCATGTCAGTCGTCTGATCGTTGGATGCTTATCGAGCGTTTTCGCGTTCAATAATTTCGAGCTCATTCTCGATCCAATTTTCAACTTCTGTAGAAATTTCCTGAGAGGTCTTGCCCTTCGTTTCTATCAAAGGCCCGACGCTGAAAGTCACTACTCCTGGGAATTTGGCAATGCTGTTCTTTGGCCAGCAATGACCGGCATTGTGACAAATAGGGAGAATGGGGGTTTCGGTATTGGTTGCAAAACGTGCTCCGCCCGTTTTGTAGCGAATGCGATTACCCGGTGCCACACGAGTACCTTCAGGAAACAGGCAAATCCACCAGCCTTCAGCGAGCTTCTTTGGACCCTTTTCCATAAAGGACTCAAAAGCAGAACGTCCACGACTTCGGTCGATCGCCAGCATGTCCATAGCCCAAACAACCCAGCCTAAAACGGGGATGTAGTTGATTGACTTTTTGTAAAGGAAGCAGGCGGGTGCTGAGAGATAGGCACCGAGCCAGAAAGGATCCAGTGCAGACTGGTGTTTCGAGAGAACGACCAATTGTTTGTCGGCCGCGGGCATATTTTCAAACCCTTTAGTCTGAATGCGAATGCCACAGATAACCTTCATAAGCCAAAGCGAAAATTTGGCCCAAGGGCGACAAAACTTTTCATAACGGTCCTGCCCCGACATAAAGGGGATGCTCAACAATACTAATACGGCTAGGAAAATGATGCTCACTGCGAGCAGGATGTAAAACAAAAGACCGCGAAAGGTATAAACAAATTTCATAACACTTCTGAAAGTGAAAAAAAAGGATCCTCAACGAATGATACCGTTTCGGATCCTTTTTAACGCCCTGCCTAAGGGACGTTTGCTCCTTTTTCCTAATTACTTCGCCAAGCGAGCAATTTCAGCCACGCGGTTCATGACCGTGTAAAGGCTCTTCAAAAGGGCCTGACGGTTGGCACGAAGCTCGGAGTCTTCTGCGTTAACCATCACACCATCAAAGAAGTTGTCAACGGGTGTACGGAGCGTAGCAACCAAACCGAGCATTTCGGTGTATTCGCCGGCTTCGAAGTGGGCGTTGGCCTTGGCTTCAATAGCATTGAGGGCTTCGTAGAGTGCCTTCTCCGCGTCTTCAACAAGAAGGTCTACCTTCACTTCGGTCGGCACTTCGCCTTCAACCTTCTTAAGGATATTGCCAATACGCTTGTTGGCGGCGGTCAGAGCTTCGGCTTCCGGCAGAGCCATGAAGGAACGCACAGCAGCAAGACGCTTGGTGAGCTCACTCAACTGGCTCGGATTCAGGGCCAAAACGGCATCAACTTCGAGCGTGGTGTAACCGGAGTCGCGGAGCATGACGCGCAGACGATCCATAAAGAAATTGCGAAGTTCAACACGGTGATCCTGAACGCCCGGAACAGCCTTTTCAATATCCCAGGCAGCATCAATCAGGGTATCGATCGAAACCGGCAGATCCTTTTCGATGAGCATACGAAGAACCCCGAGAGCGTGACGACGCAGAGCGAACGGGTCCTTTTCACCGGTCGGCATCTGACCGATACCGAAGAGACCGGACAAGGTTTCCATTTTGTCTGCGAGGGCAACAGCAAGGCTCACCGGGGTGGACGGAAGTTCGTCACCAGCGTAGCGGGGCTGATAGTGTTCGCGGATGGCAAGAGCGACGTCACCGTCTTCCTTGTCGTAGTTGGCATAGTATTCGCCCATGATACCCTGGAGTTCCGGGAACTCACCTACCATGAGCGTGCGGAGGTCAGCCTTCGAGAGCATGGCAGCGCGTTCGGCCTTGGCCGCATCAGCACCAATCAAACCGGCAAAGTGAGCGGCCATACCTTTGACGCGAAGCATACGTTCGGCCTGAGAACCTAGCTTGTTGTGGTAGACAACGTGCTTCAATCCATCAACGCGGCTTTCGAGCGTTTCATGACGGTCTTGGTCGTAGAAGAACTTGGCGTCGGCCAGACGGGCGCGAACCACGCGGGCATTACCCGCGGAAATGGCGGCACCGCCGTCCTTGGCTTCGAGCTGGGAGACCAGGAGGAAGCGGTTCATCAATTTGCCCTGAGCATCGCGAAGAGCGAAGTAACGCTGATTAAGCTGCATCGTGAGGATCAAGCATTCTTCCGGCACAGCGAGGAATTCTTCTTCGAACTGACTGTCGTAAATTACCGGCCATTCCGTCAAAGCGGTAACTTCGTCAAGCAGATCTTCGGGCATGATTACCGTACCGCCGATTTCGGTAGCGCGGTCGTTCAAAAGCTTACGGATCAATTCACGACGTTCGTCATAGCAGGGCATGACACGATTTTCTTTCAAAACGCGCTCGTAGCAATCTGCGCAGGGAATGGAGACCGGTTCCGTCGTGTGGAAACGGTGCCCCATCGTGATGCGGTCGGCATCAAGTCCCAAAAGCTTGACAGGTACGACATCTCCGCCGTAAAGAGCCGTGACATGCTTAACGGGACGAACAAATTCAACCGTCGTCACACCGTCGGCCAATTGATAGCTCATAACCTTCGGGATCGGGAGTCCCTTGACAGCGGCGTTGAGAGCCTGCTGCAGGCCTTCGGCGAGAGCAACGCCAGGGCGAACGCCTTCGAACACGAGCTGTTCGTTTTTGCCGTCGTTAACGCGCTTCAATTCTTCCACGGCACAAGCAATGCCGAGGTTCTTCATCTTCTTTTCGAGGGCTGGCGTTGCCGTGCCGTCGGCTGCGATACCCACACGAACCGGAACGAGCTTCTGAGTGAAGGCTTCGTCCGGACTCTTGGCGAGCACGTCGGTCAAATGCACGGCGAGGCGACGCGGCGCACCGAAAACGGTCTTTACGCTATCGGCAGTCAGAAAACCGTGCGTACGGAGATAGGATTCAACGCCTTCGGCAAAAGCAACAGAGAGCTTTTCAAGGGCTTTCGGCGGCAGTTCTTCAGTCTGAAGTTCAACGAGCAAATTCGTCATTTTCTTTCTTTTCCTCCACTCGGCTACTTAGGCAACGGGCTTTTTGAGCATCGGGAATCCGAGGCGTTCACGGGAGTCGTAGTAGCTCTGAGCAACGGAACGGGAAATATTGCGGATACGGGCGATATAAGCGGCACGTTCGGTCACGGAGATGGCACCGTGAGCATCGAGAAGGTTAAACGTGTGGCCAGCCTTCAACACCATTTCATAGGCAGGAAGAGCGAGGTTCAAGTCCATCAGGCGCTTGGCTTCGCTTTCAAAGTAGTCGAACTGAAGCAGGAGCTTGTCGCAGTCGCTTGCTTCGAAGTTGTACTTCGACTGTTCAACTTCGTTCTGATGGAAAACGTCGCCGTAGGTAAGCTTGCGTTCCGTACCGTCCGGGTCAGTCCAGGTCGTGAAGACGAGGTCGAAGACGTTGTCGCAATTCTGCAGATACATCGTCAGACGTTCGAGACCGTAGGTGATTTCGCCGGTAATCGGCTTGCACTCAAGACCGCCGACCTGCTGGAAGTACGTGAACTGCGTCACTTCCATACCGTTCATCCAAATTTCCCAACCTAGCCCCCAGGCACCGAGCGTCGGGTTTTCCCAGTTGTCTTCGACAAAGCGAATATCATTCACTTCAGTGTCAATACCAAGAGCACGGAGAGAGCCGAGGTACAAGTCGACGATATTCGTCGGAGCCGGCTTGAGAACGACCTGGTACTGATGGTGCTGATGAAGGCGATTCGGGTTTTCGCCGTAACGAGCGTCTTTGGGACGACGGGAAGGCTGAACATAGGCAGCACGCCACGGTTCCGGACCGAGAGCGCGCAAAAAGGTGGCCGTATGAGAAGTACCAGCACCAACCTCCAAATCAATCGGCTGCAACAAGGCGCAGCCCTGACGATTCCAATATTCCTGCAGGCGCAGGATTACTTCTTGAAAGGTAATCATTCTCTATGCCGCCGAAAAACCTCGGCGCCTGTTGTTCGTGAAAAATCGGGTTCTGTTTCGTCGGGTAACGTAAGTGCTTCGACGAAAAGTTAAATTTTAATTATATGCTTGGTGACAGAAAATCTTCTTTTGTAAGCGGCGTCGACGGCAAAAAAGCGACAGCAATAAGAGTAAACCCGTAGAAATCAAGGCAGGCCAGTCGCCTAGTTTCACAAAAGGCGTCGCACCGCCCACTCGACCTTCGACAGAAAGCGTTGCAGAATCGCTACCTTTGGAGGCCAAAAATCGTTCCACACGTCCGTCGGGACCGATTAAAGCGCTCGCCCCCGTATTGCTTACCTGAACAAGCGGACGCGCCGTTTCCATCGCTCGCATACGACTCATATCAAGATATTGACCGAGAACGTTGTTGCCGAACCAGCCGAGATTAGCCGTTACGATCCACAAATCGGGAAGCCCTGAATAGGCGTTTCGACGAAGCAAATTACCGTAAAG
>JAHHRG010000148.1 GCA_020025965.1 Sutterella sp. | reverse complement strand
AAGAAGGCGGTTGCTGTGGCGGTGGCCAGGGCAAGGGTAAAGGCAAGGGCAAAGGTAAAGGCCTTGGCAAGGGCAAGGGCCGCGGTGAAGGCGGCTGTTGCGGCGGTGGCGAAGGCCACGGCGAAGGCGGCTGCGGTTGCGGCGGCCACTAAGCCCTTAGCATTTAGCTAAAAGCATACAAAGAGCACTCTCAGGAATGGGGGTGCTCTTTTCGTTTGTCCGAATGCTAAAAGCTCAGGAGCTGTTACACATCAATTGGTTCCGCGAGTTACATGGCTCAAGAAAGTTGGTTACCATTAATTAAAGTGAAATTTGAGGTTTGTTATGTTTGACATCAATAAAGCCACTCATGTCGTCGCCTACTTGCTTTGGAAGCGCGGCGGGACGATGTCCTATCTCAAGCTCATGAAGATGGCTTATTTTGCTGAGCGCGAATTCATCCTAAGATACGGCGAACCATTGACGGGGGCGAGCCTTGTTTCGATGCCACATGGTCCGGTGCTCTCTCAGGTGTATGACCTGATCAAGCGCGGCGACAACACGTCTGATTGGTCAAGCTGGATTCAAACAAAGAATTGCGACCTGACACTCACCATTATGGATGAGGTCGATCCCGACGATCCCAAGGCTACTTTTGATTGGCTGAGTCGTGCTGATCAAAAAGTGCTTGACGAAGTTTTTGAAAAGTACCGAGATTTGAATCGATGGGAAATTCGCGATCTGTCGCACACGAAGGAAGCTTGTCCAGAGTGGGAAGATCCTTGCGGTTCCTCGACATCAATCGACATCAAGCAAATGCTCATGAAGCATGGTAAGTCTGAATTTGACTCCGAAATGGTCGTGCAGCACATCAAAGACATTGATAGTCTTCTTGAGTCTACGCAAGCGTTGCGATGAACTATCCGATTGAGATCGGAGGGGCTGTTCTCTCCATCGCTGGGTCAATAAAGCACCTTCATTTTGTTTGTTGTGAGCCGTTCTTCGATCGAAAAAGGGGAGATTGGTCGGTAGTAGCAGTTAATGTGTCGTCAGTAAAATCACATAATAATTACGACCCAACATGCATACTCGACGTAGGTGATCACCCTTTTATTCGACACAAGAGTTTTGTGTATTATCGACACGCTGCAATCTTTAAGGTTTCTTATATCAAACAAGGGATTGCTACTGGCGATATTATCTTGCAAGAAAAAGCATCAGATCGTTTGATGTCAGCGATTCTTGCTGGATTTGCGCAATCAGAACAGACCTCTGCACACATATTGGCTTTGTTAAATCAGGCTAAGTGAAGAAAGTAAGGTCTTCGGAAAAGTGTTGGTGTTGGAGAAAGCAAATGAAAGTAATGATCAATGACTTGACAAAAAAAGAGTTGCTCGAAGCTGGTCGGCTTAACTCTCTATTTAAAAACAAATCGTTTCAGCTTTCACGAAGCGACTTAGAAGGCGTATCCGAAAAAGCCATCTGGTTCCTTATGGGGTTGCATTGCGGTGGGTTATTTTGTGAGAAAGCCTATCCCGAGCTCCCTGACACCATCGAAGAGGCCAAGGAACGGCTCTGCAGCGACACCATCCGCAAGTTCGAGGCTCGTCGAAAAAAAGAGATTGAACACGCCGTAGCGATGGGAATTGACGTCGCTTGGTGCTGACATGACTGAACAATCAAAGCTCCGGCAACTCGCACGCCGAGAGCTAGCCCGACGCGCCGCGATGCAGAATCTCGGCGCGTTTATTGTTGTGTGATGATGAGAAACTAACAAGCGAAGAAACAAAAAGAGGTTGTCTCCTCGATGGAAACAACCTCTTTGAATTTTGTGGTGCGGGAGATCGGACTCGAACCGACACGCCTTTTACGGCGTCAGG
>JAHHRG010000147.1 GCA_020025965.1 Sutterella sp. | reverse complement strand
ATGAAGCACTGGCACAGAAGCTCGTTGACATGAAGCAGAAAATGGAAGAAGCTGTAATGAAAAAAGATGCAAAGCTCCAGGAAGAGCTCAACGCATAGCGTGTAATCGATAGAGAAAGAAAGGAAGTGTCCTACCATGCCGGACATCCATGAAGAGTGCGGCGTTTTTGGAATCTATTCCAAAAATGCACAATCTGACGTAGCAACCGAAACATACCTTGCCCTCTACGCCCTCCAGCACCGCGGCCAGCAGAGCTGCGGCATCGCGGTAAACGACGACGGGGTCATCCGTTCCTATCGTGATCTGGGGCTTGTGCCTGATACCTTCAACAGCACAAACCTTGCAAAGCTTGGGCTTGGCAACATGGCGATTGGTCATGTGGAATATTCCAAATATGCAAACTCCAACCGCAGCGACGCGCAGCCGCTCGTCGTGCGCCACATCAAGGGAACGATGGCTCTTGCCAACAACGGCAGCCTCGTCAACAGCCGCAAGCTCCGCGAGGAGCTGGAATTGGGCGGCGCGATCTTCCATTCCGCAACGGATGCCGAAGTGATCTCCCACATCATCATTCAGGAACGCCTGAAAACAAACTCCATCGAAGAAGCCATCGAGAAGGCAATGCCCCGTCTGAGCGGCGCTTACTCCATGGTCATCATGTCCCCGCAGAAGCTGATCGCCGTGCGCGATCCGGAGGGCTTCCGCCCGCTGTGCATGGGTAAGCTCGGAGAGGACATCGTGTTCGCCTCCGAGAGCTGCGCGCTCGACAGCATCGGTGCCGCCTTCGTGCGTGACATCAAGCCGGGCGAGATCGTGGTTGCGGACAAGGACGGCGTGCGCAGCATCGAAACACACTGCGGCAAAAAAGGACACTTCTGCGTGTTCGAATTTGTTTATACCGCCCGTCCCGATTCCGTCATCTACGGCGCAAGCGTTCACGAAGCGCGCCGCCGTGCCGGTGCCTTCCTTGCGCTGGAGCATCCATGTCAGGCGGACGTTGTCATCGGTGTACCGGATTCGGGTCTTGACGCAGCACTCGGATTTGCGCAGCAGTCCGGCATCCCATACGGCATCGGCTTCATCAAAAACCGCTACATCGGACGAACCTTCATCCTCCCGACCCAGAAGCAGCGCGAAAACGCCGTGCGCATCAAGCTCAACGTGCTCAAAGCAACGGTACAGGGCAAGCGTGTCGTGCTGGTCGACGACTCCATCGTGCGCGGAACCACAAGCCAGCGCATCATCAAGATGCTGCGCGATGCCGGAGCAACGGAAGTACATATCCGCATCTCCTCGCCGCCGTTCATCAATCCATGCTACTTCGGCACGGACATCGACAGCAAGGACAAGCTGATTGCCTGTCGCATGACGCTTGAGGAGATCCGCAAGGACCTCAACGCAGATTCCCTCGGCTATCTCGGACTTGAGAGCGTGAAGAAGATTGCAAACGTCGAGGACCGCTGCGAGTTCTGCACCGCCTGCTTCGACGGGGAATATCCGGTGGAAATCCCGGACTACATCGCAGATAAATATTCCGAGCACATCAATAAGAAGAAATAGGACGTAACAATCGGGGCGGGAAAAGCTGCCCCGACAAAGAGGAAAGGACGAAAAGCATGAGCAAAAGTTTCAGCGAAAGCTATAAAGCAGCCGGCGTTGACGTTACCGCCGGATACAAAGCAGTAGAACTGATGAAGGCACACGTTGCAAAAACCATGATCCCCGGCATGATCTCCGACATCGGCGGATTCGGCGGCGCATTCGAGCTGGACGTAACAAACATCGAAAAGCCATGCCTTGTTTCCGGTACGGACGGCGTTGGCACAAAGCTCAAAATCGCGTTCCTGCTCGATAAACACGACAC
>JAHHRG010000146.1 GCA_020025965.1 Sutterella sp. | reverse complement strand
CGCCGAACAGCTCGGCGTTCCCGGCAAAGGCCTCATGGAAAGAAAGATTTCCCGCATCATCACGCCGGGAACCTTGACCGACACCTCGCTTTTGCCGGAAAAAAACGATGCGATTCTCTTGGCCGTTTCGCGCGAAAAGCGTAAAGACGGCTGCTGGGGCTTTGTGTGGTTGACGTTGAGTAACGGCGACTTCCGTGCTTCGCTCGTCACTGACGAACAGTTCGAAAGCGAACTCGCCCGTATTGCCCCGTCCGAAGTCTTGGTCACCGACCGTCTTCGCGACGAAGCTCGCGAGGCACACCCCGAACTGACCGTGACGCCGATGCCCGCCTGGCATTTCGATGCGGATCACGGTGCGGAAAAATTGAAGAAAACGTTTACGCTCGACAATCTCGACGCGTGGAACGTTGCCGACAAGCCGGCCATTCTGGCGGCTGCCAATGCGCTTCTTGACTATACGGAAGAAACTCAGGTCGATATGATTCCCTTCCTGCAGCCTCTGCAGTTAGTGAACGAATCCGACTACGTGATCATTGATCCGGCAAGCCGCCGCAACCTTGAAATCGCCGATACGATTCGCGGAAACAATTCGGGGCCGACGCTTTTTTCGGTACTTGACCATTGCGAAACTTCGATGGGCAGTCGCGAACTTCGTCGCTGGCTGAATCTTCCGCTTCGCGATATGGTCGAAGCCCGCAGTCGTCACGACGCCGTCGAGGCGCTCACGAAAGATCGTGACTTTGACGAAATCATTACGGAGGGACTCTCGAACCTCCCCGACATCGAACGCATTGCGAGCCGCATTGCACTCGGCACCGTGCGCCCCAAAGAATTGGCTGCGTTGCGCGATGCCTTTGCACCGGTCGCCTCTCTCGCTCAGTCGACCGGTATGCGCGAAGAAGGCTGGTTTAAGCCGCTTTCTCATCGCCTTACGATTTCGCCCTTACTCGAGACCCTTCTTAAAGAAAGTCTTCTTGACGAACCCGCCACGCTTTTGCGCGAGGGCGACGTCATTAAGAGCGACTACAACGCAGAACTCAAGAAACTTCGCGATATGCGCGACAACGTCGGGCAGTTCCTGATGGATCTTGAAAAGCGCGAAAAGGAAGCAACGGGGCTCTCCACTTTGCGCGTTGAATATAACCGCGTACACGGCTTCTTTATTGAAGTCTCTAAGGGCCAGGCCGCGAATGTCCCGATCAACTACCATCGCCGTCAAACCCTAAAAAATACCGAACGCTTCATTACGCCGGAATTGAAGGCTTACGAAGATCAGGCCATTTCTGCCAAAGAACGCTCCGCGTCGCTCGAAAAAGAACTTTACGACCGTTTGGTGGAAACCTTGGGTCAACACGTACCGGCTCTGATGTCGGCCGCTCACGCTTTGGCCGAACTCGATACGGTCACGGCCTTGGCTCGTCATGCGGTTGAACACGGCTGGGTGCGTCCGACGCTCGTCAACAAAACCGGCATTTCGATCGAAGCCGGCCGTCATCCGGTTGTTGAAACAACGCTTGAAACCTATGTTCCCTCCGACTGCTCGCTCGGCGACGGTCGACGCTGTCTTGTCATCACGGGACCGAACATGGGCGGTAAGTCGACTTATATGCGAAGCGTCGCCCTCATTGCCCTCCTCTCTTGGGCGGGTTCCTTTGTGCCGGCCGACGCCGTCACGATCGGGCCCATCGATAGGATTCATACGCGTATCGGCGCCTCGGACGACTTGGCCCGAGGTCGTTCGACCTTTATGGTCGAAATGACAGAAGCCGCCGCCATTCTTCATCAGGCAACGGATCGTTCGCTCGTCCTGATGGATGAAATCGGTCGCGGTACCGCGACCTTCGACGGTCTTTCGCTCGCGGGTTCCATTGC
>JAHHRG010000145.1 GCA_020025965.1 Sutterella sp. | reverse complement strand
CGAGCTGAGCCAAGGCCGTGACCTCGGGACAAGCGTCGGCCCAATCGGATTCGCAAAGAGAAATGGCATTGGGGCCCGTAAAGAGCTTGGCGTATTCGGCTCCCAACACCGTTTCGTCAGGCCAGACGGCTTCGGCTGCGCGGGAAAACGCGGCGGCGTCAACACCCAATTCTGTCGCAAACGCGTCGGCAGCGACCAGCCCGTCGTGTAAGGCCGCAACGGTACCGGCGGCACCGGGCGCAATAAATAACCGTGACAGGGCGTCGAAGAAACTTCGACGAGCAATATTTTCGATGTGTTGAGTAACCACAGGAACACCTTCGGACGATTGTCGTTTTAGTGGGGGAGCGGCATCCGTTTGATCCTTTTTTATATAGTGTGAGGAAATAGGACACCACGAGATTACCAATCATACCGTCGAAAGGGAGGTTTACGCTTAATTCGGCCGCAGTTAGACAGAAATAGTCAAAACAATGAAAGAATTGTTTCGTTTGGGTCGAAACTATCAAATCCGCGATATAATCACGAGATAGTTGTAGAAACTGGGTTTGTACTCAAAAAAACTGTCGAATTCGTGTGAATCGAGTCCCGAAATGTGCGGCAGCCGAGTACAATCCGCCCCAAATTAGTCACCGCCCGGATGTTCCGGGAATATGAGGAATAGCATGGTACAGGGTCGTTACGTTTTCCCTTTTAGTCAGCTTCGCATGACCGACGTTGATCGTGTCGGCGGTAAGAATGCTTCTCTCGGCGAGTTGCTCAGCCAGCTCACGAGCGCCGGCATTCGCGTCCCCGACGGTTTCGCCACCACGGCTGAAGCTTTCCGCCTCTTCCTGAAGGAAGGCGGTTTGGAAGCTCGCATTGTCGATCGTTTGTCGACGCTCGACGTTGACGACGTTAAGGCTCTGGCCGCTGCCGGTGCTGAAATTCGCGGTTGGATCGAATCCGCTCCGTTCCCCGCCGAACTCGAAAAGGAAATTCGTGAATTCTACGAATGGTTGAAGGACGGTCAGGAAGAAATCTCCGTTGCCGTTCGTTCTTCCGCTACCGCCGAAGACTTGCCGGACGCCTCTTTTGCCGGCCAGCAGGAAACGGTTTTGAACGTTGTCGGTATTGACGCCGTCTTCAAGCACATGAAGGAAGTTTTCGCTTCCCTCTACAACGACCGCGCCATCTCCTACCGCGTTCACAAGGGCTTCACGCACGCTGAAGTCGCTCTTTCCGCCGGTGTGCAGCGTATGTGCCGCTCCGACAAGGGCGCTGCCGGCGTGATGTTCACGCTCGACACCGAATCCGGTTTCGACCAGGTCGTCTTTATCACGGCCTCTTACGGTCTCGGTGAAACCGTCGTTCAGGGTGCTGTTAACCCCGACGAATTCTATGTTCACAAGCCCATCCTTGATGCCGGCAAGTACCCGATCATCCGCAAGACGCTCGGTTCCAAGCTCATCAAGATGGAATTCGAAGACGACAAATCTCTCGGCCGTACGGTTCGCACCGTTGACGTCAGCCCGGAAGATCGTCGCCAGTTTGCCATCAATGACGAAGACGTCATCGAACTTGCCCGCTTTGCCCGCATCATCGAAAAGCACTACGGTCGCCCGATGGACATCGAATGGGGTAAGGACGGCAACGACGGCAAGATATACATTCTCCAGGCTCGTCCGGAAACCGTTAAGTCCCAGCAGAACAAGAACGACGTTCAGCTTCGCTACTCCCTGAAGACGAAGGGCCAGGTTCTTTGCCAGGGTCGCGCTATCGGTCAGAAGATCGGTATGGGCCTGGTTCGCATCGTCGAATCCGCCGCTGAAATGGACCGTGTCCAGGCCGGCGACGTGCTCGTCACGGACATGACCGACCCCAACTGGGAACCGGTGATGAAGAAGGCTTCCGCCATCGTCACGAACCGCGGTGGTCGTACC
>JAHHRG010000144.1 GCA_020025965.1 Sutterella sp. | reverse complement strand
GATACAGACGGATCAGCGTGTCATAGTCCGCACGGGCGAGGACATACATTTCCAGATCGGTCTCCACCTCGGCACGTGCCACCAGTGCCTCACGGCTTTCGGGATACATGCTGACGATGCGGTTCAGACGGTTGAACGCCTCACGGGGCTGCCCCATCTTCAAGAGAATGAGGGCTTCGAGAACCATCGCATTCTCATGATCGGGCACCTGTTCCAGCAGATTGGAAAGATCGGCACGCGCCTCATTGTAACGGTGCAGGCTGTAACGGGCAGCCGCACGGATGAACAAGGCACGCTGCGACAGCTCCGCCTCTTCGGGGGATCTGCGGAGATCGGACAGCAACTGGTCAGCGTCCATCTCGGCTTCCTGCTCACGCCCCATCTGCAGACAGGCTTCGGCACGAGCGAGACGGGCATCGGCATAACCGGGATATTTCTTCAGAATGTCGGTCAGCTGCTCGACTGCCGAGCCGTAGCGTCCTTTGGCGAACTCGATCAGGGCGAGATTGTAATACACCACATGATTGCCGGGCGCATGGGGACGGAGCTTGATCGCCTGGTGAAAAAGGTCTTCCGCCTCCTGAAGCGAATCGACATGAAGGGCATTGAACGCACGGCGGAGATTGTCCACATAAGCCAGTGAATCATCGTTCTCGCGCTGCTTCATTTTCTGCTCTTCCTTATAATCGTCTATCGTCTTGCTGCGGACCACGCCACCGGGCTTCAACTCGATAATGGTTTGTGCCGAAGCCTGCCAGAAGCCGAGCATCAGACAGAGCAGGCAAAGGATTTTACGCATAAGCATCATTGAATAAAAAAATACCCGAAGCCCGTTGATGAGCTTCGGGTAATACAGTCTATGTCTTTATGGATTACTTCTTCATTTCGTCAACGATGGCATCGATCACGGCAACAGCGGTTACATTGACGATGTCACGTACTGAACTTTCAAAGTCAGTGAAGTGAATAGGCTTGTTCAGACCCATCTGGATAGGACCTACGACTTCGCCGTCATCCTGCATCGCCTTGACCATCTTGTATGAGGAGTTGGCTGCGGAAAGGTTCGGGAAGATGAGTGTATTCACATCGGTGCCTTTGAGCTTGTTGAAGGGATACTTCTCGTCACGGAGTTCGGTATCCATTGCGAAGTTCAGCTGCATTTCACCGTCAATAGCCAAGTCAGGATATTCGTTCTGCATACGGGCTACCACATTGTGTACGGCCTCGGCACTGCCTTCCTGGTCAGAACCGAAGTTTGAGTAAGACAGCATGGCGATCGCCGGAGTACGGTTGAAGAAACGTACGGTGTGGGCAGAGAGACGCGCGATGTCGTACAGAGTCTGCTCGTCCGGGTGACGGTTGATGAGGGTGTCAGCTACGAAGAAGATGCCCTTCTTGGAGTTGATGAGGTGCATGGTTCCGAAGGTAGAATAGCCCTCACGTACACCGATGACTTCCTTTGCCACCTTGATGGTGTTGGAGTACTTGGTGTAAAGTCCGGTAATGAAGGCGTCAGCCTCACCGGTCTCAACCATCATCATACCGAAGTAGTTGCGCTCGTACATCTTGTCTTCCGCTTCCTGAGGAGTATATCCCTTACGCTCCATCTTCTTGGCGAAGAGCTTAGCGTAGCGATGACGGCGGGCGTTCTGGGTATCGTTGCGGAGATTGAGGATTTCGATTCCCTCCAGATTGAGTTTGAGATCTTCTGCAATCTTGCGGATCTGTACATCGTTACCCAAGAGGATCGGATGACAGATACCTTCTTCCTTCGCACGTACGGCAGCCTCCAACATAGTGGGGTGAGTGCCTTCTGCGTAAACGACGCGCTTCGGATTAGAGCGTGCAGTATCGTAAAGGTTCTGAGTGAACTTGGTCTCCTGACCCATCAGCTCACGCAGACGCTGGCGATAAGCCTTCCAGTCGGTGATCGGCATACGGGCAACGCCG
>JAHHRG010000143.1 GCA_020025965.1 Sutterella sp. | reverse complement strand
AAAAAATGTTTTGTTTTAAATCTTTAGCTCTAATCTCAAAGGTATTGTTTGAAATCACTCTCTTGCGAGAGTGGAAAAAACTTTTAGCTGCTCAAATACTTCAAAGAACGCTGTTCCGTATATTACTATAAGAACAATTTCTTTTATTTTGCCGGGATTCTCCCTTCGGTTTCACCCGTTGTTCTGACCGCAACTTTTCAGCGGAAAGCGGTGCAAAGATAAGTGTTTATTTTCGAACCACCAAATCTTTTTGAAAGAATTTTTCAGAAATTTTTCAGAACCTTTTTTCGTATCGCTTCGAACCGTGTGTTGCATTCGAAGCGGGTGCAAAGGTAAGTCTTTTTTCTGAACTTCCAAAGGATTTCGGAACTTTTTTCAAAATTTTTCAGAACCTGTTTTTTGTCGCTTTCAAGAGGTGTTTCTCTCAGGAAGCGGATGCAAAGATAAGGACTTTTCCTGTCAACTTCCAAATTATTCGAGAACTTTTTTCAAACTATTTTCACACCAAATTCACACCCGACTATGGATCAACAAGTTAGTTGTGAAAATATTTTAATATCTTTGCACCTGTAATCTCAAAACAAACGTCATGAGGTCTTTATTATATATAGGTATCCTATTATCCGGCTTTTCCTGCACCCGAAACACCCCTTGCCTGCACCCGGGAGATCTACTGTTTCAGGTCGGAAAAACATCGGAAATGACCGGAGCGATCACGGCCGCGACCGGCCAAGAGCGCCAACTGAACTACACGCACGTGGGCATAGCCGTGCAAACGTGCGGGGTCGACTCGGTATTGGAGGCCACGAGCGACGGAGGCGTTCGCCTGACGGCGTTGGGTGATTTTCTGGAACGCTCCGCCCAAATCGACGGGCGGCCTGCCGTTACGGTAATGCGTCTGCGCGACACGACAGGCGTCGCAGCAGCGGTAGAGCGGGCACGAAAATTCATCGGACAACCCTACGATTACTCGTTCCGACCGGATAACGGCAAGATGTATTGCAGCGAACTGGTGCGGGAAAGCTACCTCACCCCGGAGGGCTGCCGACGTTTTCCGGCCCGGCCGATGAATTTTCGCGCGGCGGACGGATCACTCCCCCGCTTTTGGGCAGAGCTGTTTGCCGAATTGGGCGAGGAGGTTCCCCAGGATATCCCCGGAACGAATCCCAACGACATGGCACACGATCCGCAGCTCAAGGAGGTCGCCCGCTACTATTGACAGGGTTTTTCCCGAGAGGGGAGACCGACCGCTGCCCGGGCGCCATGACCGCAGCAAAGCGCAAACGACAGGATGGCCACAGATGCAATAGCGACAGGACGGCTACCGGATCAGAAAGGCCTCCCAACACCTTGCGCAAAGTCCCGACCGAAGGGCAAACAACCTATCCGGCAACAAAATAGAGGCATCTGCTCACGGAGCAGTCCCCGAAGAGGCCCAGTGTCTGGCGTCAAGACCAGTCCGGACCCGCCGTCGGGACGAGAAATCGAAGAAAAAAGCCCGGATTACGAAGAATTTTCGACGGGAAGGTTGCACTGTGGGAAAAAATTCGTATTTTTGCAGGCTATGTTTAACTAATTAACTATTTACAACAATGCCGAAAATGAAAACCAATGCCGCTGCGAAGAAGCGTTTTACCTTCACCGGCACAGGAAAGATCAAGCGCAAACACGCTTATCACAGTCACATCCTGACCAAAAAGACGACGAAACAGAAGCGCAACCTCTGCTATTCGGGAACCGTTTCTGCGGCCGACGAGGCCAAAATCAAGAACCTGCTCGTTAAGTAATTAACCCGCAGCATTTTATTAATCGGGACGAACCAGCCCCAAAGAATGCGGGAGAACCGTATCGCTGGCAGTCCTCAAAAAACTTTACAATATGCCACGTTCAGTAAACGCTGTCGCGTCACGCGCACGTCGAAAGAAAGTTTTGAAACTTGCCAAAGGTAACTTTGGTTCAAGGGGAAACGTTTG
>JAHHRG010000142.1 GCA_020025965.1 Sutterella sp. | reverse complement strand
GCTCTCGATCGTGAAGCCGTGGGGCAGCAGCGTAAAGCGTTTGATCTTCTCGTAGTGAGCGAGATCCTGCTGAAGGGTATTGATACGGTCGGTATAGAATTTGATGACCTTCGGATTCTTGCAGAGCGCCGCACGGTCGGAGATGTCGATGCCTGCCTGCACGGCGAGTTTCTCGATCTGCTTGAAGGCCGGAACGATCAGCGCACTGACGAACTTGCGTTTGTCGGCGATGACGATCACCTGGTCGAAGTAACCGTCCACCACGAGTTTGGACTCGATCATCTGCGGAGCGATGTACTTGCCGTTAGAGGTCTTGAAGAGGTCTTTGATACGTTCACGGAGGAACAGTTCGCCGTCCTTCATGTAACCGGCGTCGCCGGTATGGAACCAGCCTTCCTCGTCAATCGCCTCGGCGGTGAGGGCTTCTTTCTTGTAATAGCCCGGAGTGATGGTCTTACCACGGAGCAGAATCTCGTCGTCCTTGCCGAACTTGATCTCGACGCCCTCAACGGGACGCCCGACAGAGCCGTGCGAAATCGGTGTGCCTGCCACGTCGCAGCTCACGGTCGCCATACTTTCGGTCAGACCGTAACCGCAGACCATGTTGATACCTGCCGCATGGACGAAGTTCTCCACTTCGGGAACCACGGCCGCACCACCAGCGGGAAATACATTAGGATGGTCCAGACCGAGGGTCTTACGCAAACGGCTGATGACGAACTTGTCATAGAAACGGTATTTGAGTTCGAGTGTCAGCGGGGCTTTCTTGCACTTCGATTTGTAGTTCTGCCAGTAACGCACGCCGACAGCGAGGGCATCGCTGATGAGTTTACTTTCTACCGGACTGCTGTGATGAATCTTCTCAAGTACAGCCTGATAGACCTTTTCCCAGAAACGGGGCACAGAGGTCATACAAGTAGGATGGACCTCCTGCATGGACTGTAGAACATCGGCAGGACGAAGATTGATATACTGAATCACACCGGCATACATACCGATGTAGCTCCAGCCACGTTCGAACACGTGGGTAAAGGGCAGGAAGTTGAGGAAAGTATCCTTCTCGCTGATGGGCACGACATTGAGGTTGATCTCGACGGCCTTCTGATACTGTCCGTAAGTCAGCATCACGCCTTTGCTGTTGCCGGTCGTACCGCTGGTGTAGAGGATATTGGCAAGGTCTTCCTCGCACGCACCTTTCTGACGCTCTTCGTATTCTTTCTCGATGAACTCCATGGAGACACCTTCCTCGGTCTTGATGAAGTCGGAGAAGTAGACCGAAATGTGGTCATTGGGATTCTTCTTGACTTTCGGGTCGAAGATGATGATATGCTCCAGAGTCTGGGCTACCGAAATGACGCTGAAGGCGGTATCGTATTGCTCCTGTTCGCCGACAAAGACAAAGCGGACATGAGCATCGTTAATCATGTAAGTGATCTGTGCCGCACTACTGGTAGCATAAAAGGGTATCGTAGTTACACGGATGCCGTATGCGCCGAAATCCACATAGTGGTTCTGCGGCATGTTCTGGGAAAACACTGCGATGTTCTCCTGTACTTTCACACCGTGACGGAGCAAGGCGAAAGAGACTTTCTTCACATTGTCCGCAAACTGATTCCACGTGATAGGCTTCCAACGGTTCACGTCATAATCGCGATAGTAGAATACTGCACGATTGCCGTATTTCTTGGCCTGCTCGTAAACCATTTTGGATAGATGACAATATTTTTGCATAAAAGCAGGATTTTAGTGAAGCAAATAGGCTTCTTTATCGCAAAGATACAACATTTAGATGAAAAGAAACACAGAAATGTAAAAGAATAACAACGGATTTTGCCATGTCTTTGTAGAATAACGCGTGCTTCGCCTGCGCCTTTTTCTCCGCCCCCTCTCCCCCATTATGCCCTTAATTTCAGCTTTTATCTTCTTCCATTTCACGGATTTCGTGGAAGATTAGGGGGATGCGGCGGGGACGGAAAGGGGG
>JAHHRG010000141.1 GCA_020025965.1 Sutterella sp. | reverse complement strand
GACGACACGGTCGAAGCGAAGAAAAAGCGCCTGATTCTGAGTTTTATCTTTTTGATTCCGCTGGTGTGGCTCTCGATGGGCTCGATGATGGGGCTTCCCGTTCCCGAGATGTTACTGGGCGTTCGTAACGGTCTCACGATGGCCTTTACGCAGTTCCTGATGACTCTGCCGGTTCTTTATTTGAACCGTCATTACTTCTCGAACGGCTTTAAGACCCTCTGGCATCGCGCGCCCAATATGGACAGCCTCATTGCCGTCGGTGCCGGCGCATCCGTCCTTTTCGGTATCTATGTCATTTATCGTCTGTCGGGAGCTCTGGCCGCCAACGACATCGACGCTTTGCATCATTTCGGTCACAGCCTTTACTTCGAAGGCGCCGCGATGATCGTGACCTTGATTTCTCTGGGTAAGTACTTTGAAGCCCGCGCCAAGTCCCGTACGGCCGATGCCATCAAGGCTCTGATGGCCCTCGCTCCCGCCAAGGCCAACGTCGTTCGCGACGGTAAGGAAATTTCCATTCCGGCCGAAGAAGTGATCTCGGGCGATACGGTTCTCGTTCGCACGGGCGAAACGATTCCGGTTGACGGCGTCGTTCTTGAAGGTGCCGGCACCGTGAGTGAAGCCCTCCTGACGGGCGAAAGCATGCCGGTTGAAAAGGTCGCCGAATCCACCTTGACGGGCGGTACGCACCTTGAAGCCGGTTTTCTGACGATGCGCGCCACGCGCGTCGGTAACGATACGGTTCTCTCCGGCATCATCCGCCTCGTTCGCGATGCGACGGGCTCGAAGGCTCCGGTAGCCCGCATTGCCGACAAGGTGAGCGGCGTTTTTGTACCGGTCGTGATCAGCTTGGCCGTTTTGACGGGCGTAGTGTGGCTTCTCCTCGGTAAGGACGTCGAATTCGCCTTTACCTGCGCCATTTCCGTTCTCGTGATTTCCTGCCCGTGCGCTTTGGGTCTCGCCACGCCGACCGCCATCATGGTCGGTATCGGCCGCGGCGCTCAATTGGGTATCCTCTTTAAGAGTGCCGAAGCGCTCGAAAACATGCAAAACGTCAAGACCGTTTTGCTTGACAAGACGGGGACCGTCACCGAAGGTCGTCCGGAAGTCACGGACGTCGTCGGCACGACACCGGGGCTTGAAGCCGTCGTCCTGATGGTTGCCGGTGCTATTGAAAACTGCTCCGAACATCCGCTGGCTTCCGCCGTTGTGCGTGAAACCGAAAAGCGCGGCCTGCCTTTGCAGCCTGTTGAAAGCTTCGAGCAGATTGCAGGCGGCGGTATCCGCGGCGTGATTGCAGGCAGCGAAGTCGCCGTCGGCAACGCCGTGCTCATGGCCGATATGGGGGTGGAGATTCCTGAAACGCTTCGCATCCGCGCCGATGAAGCCGCCGGCAACGGTGCCACCCCGCTCTTTGTGGTCTCGGGCGGCAGCCTCCTCGGGCTCCTCACGGTCTCCGATCCGGTAAAGCCTTCGAGCAAAGCTGCGATCGAAGAACTCAAGAAGCGCGGCATTCGCGTACTTCTTTTGACGGGCGACAACAAGAAGACCGCCGAAGCCGTCGCGGCTCGTGCGGGCATTGAAGCCGAGAACGTCATTGCAGGCGTTCGTCCCGAAGAAAAGGCCAAGGTCGTCGGCAAGATGCAGGCCACTTACGGTCACTGCGCCATGGTAGGCGACGGTGTGAACGACGCCCCTGCTCTCGCTCAGGCTGACGTGGGTATCGCCATTGGGGCCGGCACGGACGTTGCTCGCGCGAGTGCCGACGTGGTTTTGATGCGCAGCACGCTTGACGGTGTCGTCACCGCCCGCGATCTGTCCGTTGCCGTCATGAAGAATATCCGCATGAATCTTTTCTGGGCGTTCTTCTACAACGCTGTCGGTATCCCCGTTGCCGCCGGTGTTTTCTATCCGATTTTCGGGCTGTTGCTCAATCCGATGATTGCAGCCGCAGCCATGAGTATGAGTTCGGTCAGCGTCGTTTCCAACGCTCTCCGTTTACGTTTCTTCAAACCGCAG
>JAHHRG010000015.1 GCA_020025965.1 Sutterella sp. | reverse complement strand
TCATGGGCCTCAATGTGGCTCCGCACACGGGCGATTTCGCTTCCTGCGTCCGCATGAACCGAGACATTGTCTCTCAGCTCGTTCCGACCGATCCCGTCTGGATAACGCAGGTTCACGGCACGACCGTCGTTGAAGCCGATCAGGTTGAAGTCAACGTCGAAGCCGATGCCGCCATCACGACGAAACCCGGTGTTGTCTGCACGGTGATGGTTGCCGACTGTCTGCCCGTTTTGTTGACGGATGAAAAGGGCACGGTGGTTGCTGCCGCTCATGCCGGCTGGAAGAGCCTGGCCGACGGCATCCTTCAGAAGACCGTCGCCGCCATGCGTGAAAAGGCCGGTGCCGATGCGCGCCTCATCGCCTGGATGGGGCCTCGCATCGATGAAGAGAATTTCGAAGTTGGCGAAGACGTATTGGTTGCCATGAAGGCACATCTTGCGAAGGCCGAGGAAGCCTTCAAGCCCGTCGAAGGCGGCAAGTATTTGGCCGACTTGGGCCTTCTCGCCAAAATGGCTCTGACGGACGCCGGAGTGGCGGCCGACGACATTGTCGACAGCGGCCTCTCTACCTATAAAGATGAAAAGCGTTTCTACAGCTTCCGCCGCGACGGTGAAAAGTCGGGGCGTCACGCTGCGATGATCTGGATTAAGCCCGAAGCTTAATCGGAAACGTTTTTCTCCAGACCCCAAAAAATCAAACCACGGAAAAAACATTTCTATGGCTCATATTCCTGTTGTCGGTTTCGTTTCGCTCGGCTGTCCCAAGGCACTCGTCGATACGGAACGTATCGTTACCGAGCTTCGTGCCCGCGGCTATCGCATCGGCAAGAGCTACCATGACGCCGATGTGGTGATCGTCAATACCTGCGGCTTTGTGAATGCCGCCGTTGAAGAAAGTATCGCCGCTATTACTGAAGCGCTCGCCGAAAACGGCCGTGTGATCGTTTGCGGCTGTCTTGGCGGTCGTCACGAAGCAGACGGTTCCAACTTCATTTTGAATCGCCTCCCGAAGGTTCTGGGCGTCACGGGGCCCGACAGTGTCGACGACGTGATCGCCATGGTCGAAACGCATCTGCCGCGTCCGCACGATCCGTGGGACGAACTGGTCCCCAATTGCGGCGTACGTCTTACGCCCAAGCACTATGCGTATTTGAAGATCAGCGAAGGTTGCAACCATCATTGCACCTATTGTGTCATTCCGAATCTGCGCGGCCGTCAGCTGAGCCGTCCGATCGGCGACATCATTCGTGAAGCGGAAAACCTGAAGGAAGCGGGTGTCAAGGAACTCCTCGTGATCAGTCAGGATACGGGTGCTTACGGTATCGACATGAAGTACCGCATGGGCTTTGTGGGCGGCCGTCCTGTCAAAACCCGCTTGCTGGAACTCTCCGAAGAACTCGGCAAGCTCGGTCTCTGGACGCGTCTGCACTATGTGTACCCGTACCCGTCTGTCGACGACATCGTGCCGCTCATGGCCGAAGGGAAGATTCTTCCCTACCTGGACGTTCCCTTCCAGCATGCGCATCCGCGCGTTCTGAAGGCGATGAAGCGTCCGGCCTCCATGGAAAAGAACCTCGAACGCATTGCCGCCTGGCGTGCCATTTGCCCGGATCTGACGATTCGTTCGACCTTCATTGCTGGCTTCCCCGGCGAAACGGAAGAAGAGTTCGAGTACCTTCTGGACTTCCTGCGCGAAGCCAAGCTCGACCGAGTCGGTTGCTTTGCTTATTCGCCCGTTGACGGTGCGCCCGCCAACGATTTGCCGGGTGCTTTGCCCGACGAAGTGCGAGAAGAACGCCGCAATCGCTTTATGGAAGTGCAGGCAGAAATTTCGGCTGAAAAGTGCCGTGCCAAGATCGGCACCGTACAGGATGTGATCATTGATGAATATGATGACGAAGCGGGTCTTGCCATCGGTCGTACGAAGGCGGACTCTCCCGATATTGACGGGAAGTGCTACGTCGAAACGCTGACCGAATATAAGCCCGGCGACATCATCAAGGTGCGCATTACCCAGAGCGAGGAATACGACCTCGTGGGGACGCCCGAAGACGAAATGAAAGCGAAGTAAACGCAGTTCTTGCGGAAAACGCTTTAACGAAAGGCGGTTTCTTTTCCGGATGGAAGAGGGGCCGCCTTTTTGTTTCTCCGTCAAACGAAAGGAAGAATCTACCTACAAAGTGGTAACGAAATCCGTCAAAAGGAGAGATGATCACAAAAGTTTGGTTGGAATCCTTAGAATCAAATCGTTCGGCGTTTACTCCGCACCGAATCCGAACCGTTCGGAAAGGCGGCTTTGTCATCCGAGGCTTCTTTCCCAACGGCTCAGCCGACAGTTTTTTAGTTATTGAATCGGAGTAATCCATGTCCAATCAGCCCAATGTGTCCCCGGACGCTTTGACTTCCTCGGAGATCACCCACAAGGTACTCGCTCTCGCTCAATCCAAAACCGCCATGCCCTGGCGCACGCAATTGCCTCTGGCATTTCTGGCCGGTCTTTATATCGGTCTGGGCGGTCTTTTCTGCACGCTCTTTGTGAGCGATACGACGCTTCCCTTTGCTATTCAGAAATTTATGGGCGGTGTCGTCTTCTCGCTCGGGCTCTTTTTGGTGCTCGTTGCCGGAGCCGAACTCTATACGGGCAACACCATGATTGCGGGCGGGGCCAAGGCCGGCCTTGTCAGTTGGCGAGCGACCGTCATGAACTGGATTCAGATCTGGCTTGGCAATCTCTTGGGTGCTCTTACACTCGTCTTTTTGGTTTTCTTCTCACATGTGGCCGATATGGGCAATATGGCCTACGGCATGATGTCGATTGCCGCGGGTAAGCTCGCTCCCGACTGGACCACGCTCTTTGTGAAAGGAATCCTCTGTAATCTTCTTGTCTGTTTGGGGGTTTGGGTAGGCTATGCCGGTCGAACCGTGGTCGACAAGTGCCTCGGCGTGATTCTTCCCGTTTCCGCTTTCGTTGCGCTCGGCTTCGAACACTGTGTGGCCAATATGTACTTCCTTCCGATGGCTTTCAGTCTGCTCGCCGACGGTTATGCACCCGCGGGTGTCAATCTTGACGTCTTCACGGCCGCCAATGTCGTCAAAAATATGACGGCCGCGACCTTGGGCAATACCGTGGCCGGTGCCGCGCTGGCTCTGATCTATACCTTTGCGTGGAAAAAACGCTGAGAAGATCGCTCCAAACGTCCGACAAACGGGTAGAGAAAAGTTGTACATAAAAAGGCTTTCTCGTCCAGAGGGAAAACCCGATTTAGGGTTAACCCATGAGTGACGGAGAAAGCCTTGCAATTTGTCTCGAAAAGGTGTCTAATGAACTTAACGAAACGGACGCCTGGCAATTGTCTCCCATATGGCAATCGATACATAGTATCCTCAATCGGTGGCGACGTTTCAGCGAAATCCCGCAAGTATGACTTGCGGGATTTTCTTTTTCCGGGATTTCAAGAAAGAGAAGAAAAACGAAGTGCGGTGCTAACCCTGGTTCCGGTGTTTTCTGCTTGCTTTTCCCGTGAAAAAGCGCTTTAATGTACTTAAAGAAACGGATGCCTGGCAATTGTCTCCTATATGGCAATCGATACGTAGTATCCTCAATCGGTGGCGACGTTTCAGAAAAATCCCGTAAGTTTGACTTGCGGGATTTTCTTTTTTTCGGAATCCCGTGAAGGTGAAAAAAAGAAATATAGTGCTAACCCTAGCCTTAGTACTTATTGCTTGCTTTTTTTTCTGAAAAGCGTTTTAATGTACTTAAAGAAACGGATGCCTGGCAATTGTCTCCCATACGGCAATCGATACATAGTATCCTCAATCGGTGGCAACGTTTCTGACGAATCCCGCGAGGTATTTTGGCCGGTCAAGCCAATCTCCTGAACTCGCGGGATTTTCTTTTGTCTGTTGTTTCTTTGGCCTGTAAATCGGAGAGCGGTTCCTGTGTGACAACAGCCGTTTTTCGAGCCTTTCAAAAAACGCTCCGAAGTAACGGTTCATGCGGTATGATGAAGAAAAATGTTTCTTTCGAAAAAGAAACCATTCTCTTAGTATCGGAATACGGGAAACCGAATGTTTAAGAAGAAATTATCGGCGAGTCTCACTGCGCTCGCTCTCTTTAGTTTTGCCATGAGTGCTGAGGCCATTGCACTCGGCAATCTGAAAATTGAAAGCAAGCTCGGCGAACCTTTCGAAGCGAAGCTCGAAATCGTGGATGTGGATCCGGCAATTTCCCCGCTGCTCGTACAAATTGCGCCGCCTTCCGTTTATGAACGCGCGCAAGTGAAGGCCCCCGACGATATTAATGCGCTCAAGATGGAGCGTCTTTCAATGGAGAAAGACTCCGCCCTGATTCGCATTTATTCCGAAGCGCCGATGGTCGACAACCGTTTCCCGCTTCTCGTTGTCATGAATGCGGGCGGTACGCTCACAATTAAGAATTACGACCTGACGGCCGCTTTCAAAGGCGCGGCCACAGCGTCTGCTCCGGAAGCCGAACTCATCGTACGTCATGAGGCGGAAGTTCTCGGTAGCGAAGTCGCCAAGTCCGAGACCGACGAAGAAAAAGCCGCTCGATTGTCTTTGGATCGTCGGCTGGATAAAGAATTCCGCTATCCGAGCGCCCGTTCCATCGTGCGAGACTACATCGCGCTGAACGGTTTCGACGCTTCTCAGCCCATGGAGATTCAGGAGGGAATGACTCTCTGGTCGGTGGCTCGTGCCTATTGGCCGAGCTATCGCGGTGCTACGGCCGAACAGATTTTGATTGGTTTCCGCAATCAGAACCGCGCCGCCTTTGTTCAGGGAGATCCGGAGCGTCTGCTGGTGGGCGCCATGCTCTATCCGCCGGCAAAGGCCGATGTCTTTGCTATCAATCCGATGGAAGCTTTCCGCAGCATCCACGGTGACGACGTTGCCATTCCCTTGGTGACGCAGAATCTGATAGACGCTCAGCTCGTTGACACCGAATTGGCAGCCAGTGTCGCTGATGCACAGGATCGCGCCCGTACGGCCGGTGAAAATTCGCAGACGATTGCCGCTGCGGGGCGTACGGTACTGGAAGACAAGAAGGCCGAACGCGTTTACAAACGTCAGCTGATGAGTGACGACGGCAAGCCTCTGGGTGAACCGCGTCAGACTCTGACGGAAGCTCCGGCAAGAGAAGCACCTGCCGTGACGACGGAAGCCGTGATTCCTGATCCGAAGGCGGTTCAGATTGAAGATCGCAAGGCTGCCGAAGCCGCTTCTGAAGTTGCTTCCGGTGAAAAGCCTGTCGTAGCCGAAAAGGCGAAGACCGATGAAAAGACGCCTGCAGACAAGCAGAAGGGCGGTTTTAATTGGACCTGGATCATGGGTATCCTTCTCCTTTTAGGCTTCATCGTTTTCTACCGTAACCGCTTCAAGTCTGGTTCCTGTTGTGAAGGTAAGGAAGAGGGGAAGCCCTGTTGTTGCGGCAAGCCCGTCACGGTTCAGAAGGATATTCCTCCGTCAAGCGACGCTCAGCTCAAAGCATTGAAGACCACGGTTGACGAAGCCGTCAAGAACGGTACGACGGGCGGCGCTATGGGGGTCGGTACGATGGCCTACGTGGAGGCTCAGATGGCCGAAGCGAAGAAAAAAGAAGAAAAGGCTTTTAAGGCTGACGGCAAGAGCGAACCCGTGATCGTTCCGGCGGAGGCCGAGATGACGGAAGAAGATCGGAAAGCCCTTCAGAAGAGTGAAAATCTGCTGAAGAAGGTTTCTTTGGATCTTGACGACGAAGCGGCTGAAAAGCCGGTTACGGCTGACAATGAAAAAGGCGAAAAGTCTGCTGAAGCCGTAAAGTCCGCCGCCGAATCCGAATCTGAAAAGAGCCCCGAAGACAGTGCCTATAAGGCTGCGCTTGACGCAAAAATCGAGCTCGCTGAAGGATTTATCAAGTACGGTGCCGTCAGCGAAGCCAACGAAGTCTTTGACGAAGTGATGCGTCTCGGGACGGCCGAACAGAAGGCTCGTGTGAGTGCGATTCGTGCTCAGATGCAAAAGGATGGTGTCAAGTGACCCGTATGGCCCTTGGCGTTGAATATCGAGGGACGGACTTTAACGGCTGGCAGGTCCAACCGGACTGTCCCTCGGTGCAGGCCGCGCTCGAAAAGGCCTTGAAATCCTTTCTTTGTGTCGATACTCCCACGATCTGTGCCGGTCGTACGGATACGGGGGTGCATGCGACGCAGCAGGTGGTGAGTTTCGATACCGAAGCCGACCGACCTGAGAGAAATTGGGTGAGAGGTTTAAACAGTCTTCTCCCTTCCGGTATTTCGATTCACTGGGCGCGCGTGATGCCTGAAGACTTTCACGCGCGTTTTTCGGCTCGGGCGAGAACCTACGAATACTGGATTTACAACAACCCGGTGCGCTCACCGATCCTTGAGACGACGACAGGCTGGGTTTTCAGACCGCTGGATATCGAACGCATGAAGGCCGGAGCCGTGCATCTCTTGGGAGAACACGACTTTACGAGTTTCCGTGCGGCCGAGTGCCAGGCGGCTACGCCAGTGAGAACCGTGAAGCGCCTTGAAATCTGCCGACAGGGTGCCATGATCGGGATTCGTATCGAAGCGAATGCTTTCCTGCAGCACATGGTTCGCAATATCGTGGGCACGCTCATTTATGTCGGCACGGGCCGTGAAGAACCCGATTGGGTGAAAACGGTTTTGGAAGCCAAATGTCGTCACGTGGCGGCCCCGACATTCAGTCCGAACGGACTTTATCTGACGGGGGTTACCTACGAAGATGCGAATATTCCGCCCCGCGGTCGGAGTCCCTTCGGATGGGATGAGGCCTAAGCGGTGAAAACGGCAAAAAGAGGCTAAGCCTCTCTCGGAAAGGCCTAATACAGGCCTTTCTCCGTTTATAATCACGACGATTCTACTTTTACTTATCAGAGACCATGAGCTGGTTAACCCATATTCTTCCCAAGATCAAACGCGAAGACGAAACAGAAAGGAAGCCGAGTCCCATCCCCGAAGGGGTTTGGACGAAGTGCCCGGGCTGCGAACAGGCGCTTTATACGCGCGAATTGCTCGACAGTCTTCAGGTTTGCCCGAAGTGCGGTTTTCATCATCGTATCGGTGCCCGTTTGCGATTGACGAATTTCCTCGATGCCGAAGGGCAGACGGAAATTGCGGCGGATATCCGTGCCGTTGACGCCCTGACGTTCGTTGACAGCAAGCCCTATCCCAAGCGTTTGGAGCAGGCTCGAAAGAATACGGACGAAACGGATGCGCTGATTGTCATGAGCGGGACGCTTCGTCGCGAACCGATCGTGGCGGCCGCATTTGAATTTCGCTTTATGGGCGGTTCGATGGGCTCTGTCGTGGGTGAAAAGTTCTCGCGTGCCGTTGATCGTGCGATTGAACTCAAGGCTCCTTTTGTCTGCTTCTCCGCCTCGGGCGGTGCCCGCATGCAGGAAGGTCTGCTTTCCCTGATGCAGATGGCCAAGACCACCGCCGCGGTTGCGCGTTTGCATGAGGCGGGTTTGCCCTTCATTTCCGTTCTGACCGATCCGACGATGGGCGGCGTGTCGGCTTCGTTTGCTTTTATGGGCGACGTTGTCATTGCCGAACCCAATGCTTTGATCGGCTTTGCCGGTCCGCGCGTCATTGAACAAACTGTTCGTGAAAAGCTCCCCGAAGGTTTCCAGCGTGCCGAATTCCTGATGGATAAGGGCCAGATTGACATGATCGTTGACCGACGGGAAATGCGTTCGCGCATTTCGGTCCTCACGCAGCTTCTCATGAAGAAGACGCCTGTCAACGGCAACTAAGAGAAGCAAAACTTGAATATCAAAAGGTTGCAGTTCAGAATACGAAGAACTGTAGCCTTTTTTAGATTTTGGACTGGAAAAAATGTTTGACGCTACTACTCTCGACGCCTGGCTTGCTCATATTGAAGATCTCCACGCGAAGCAAATCGACTTGGGTCTCGATCGCATGAGCCTGATGGTTAAAAAAATGGCCATCGCTTTTCCGACGCAGACCGTCATTACCGTGGGCGGCACGAACGGGAAGGGCTCGACCTGCTCGATGCTCGAATCGATCTATCGCACCGCAGGTTACACGACCGGGATGCACACCTCGCCCCATTTGATTCGCATGAACGAACGTTGTGTAGTCAACGGTCGCGAAGTCTCGGACGAACGCCTGATGGCCGCTTTCAGAGAAGTCGAAGAAGCACGAGGCGAGATGACTCTCTCGTTCTTTGAATACACGGCTCTGGCTATTCTCCGCATTTTTGTGGAAGAAAAGGTTAATGTCGTTATTCTCGAAGTGGGGCTGGGCGGTCGCTTGGATGCCATCAATACGATCGATTCCAATGCGGCGGTTGTGACGACCGTCGGAATCGACCACGTGGCTTTCCTCGGCAATACGCGTGAAAAGATCGGTTGGGAAAAGGCGCATATTTTTCGTAAGGATTGTCCCGCCGTTTGTTCGGAACCCGATGTGCCGACAACGGTTCTTGAAAAGATCGAAGAATTGGGAGCAAAGCGTACGGTAGCGGGCCTTGACTATCGCGTGACGGTCAATGCCGACACGACCTTCGACTTTGACATGGGCGACACGTCTTGGAAGGCAATGGCGGAACCCGCTTTGAAGGGTGTCAATCAGTACCAGAATGCGGGTGGCGTGCTCGCCTTGGTGACGAGCCTTCAGGATCGACTGCCCGTGACGCGCGAAGAAGTGGAAGAGGGGCTGGCGAAGGTACGTCTGACGGCCCGTTTCGAACTCATTACGGATAAGCCTGTGCCGACCGTGATTGATGTCGGTCACAATCCGCAGGCCGCCGAAGTTCTTCGTCAGAATATCGCGAGAAGTAAGGTCCTGCACGAAAAGACCCTCGCCGTTGTCGGCATGCTCGCCGACAAGGATATGGAAAGCGTGATGCGCATTCTGAAGGAGAGCTTCGACGAATGGTTCGTCGCCTCTCTGACGGGGCCGCGTGCTGCAACGAAAGATCAACTTGCCGAAGCAATGAGAGCGGCCGGCATTGAAAAAGAGAAGATGACGACTTTCGACGACGTTGCATCCGCCATCGCTGCCGCACGTTCTCAGGCCGAGACGATTCTGTCACCAAATGCGTCGTCTGCAATGACCGATGCTAAGGACACTGTTAGAATCGTAATATTCGGATCCTTTGTGACGGTGACGGCGGCTTTGGATGTTTTCGCTTCGGAAGGCATCAAGCGTTAAGCCTCACACTTCAACTTAGGATAAGGTCGGCAATTGTTGAGAAAGGTTTGTGGCTATGCAATTACCCCATTCGTCCAATCAGGAATCAGGCTCTGACGCTAGCGGTTCGACTCGCATCGAACCCACGATCGGGGAAAACAAACCTGCGCCTTGGGATGTGACGCCCGAGGCGGCGCCGGCCTTTGAAATGATCGAAGAACCGGCCGAGGCCTGGGAGCCTCCCAAAGAGCCCTCAATTAACGAACCTGACGTTGACGTTCAACTCTCGAACGCAGAACGCACGGAACCCGTTTTCTTGGAACCCGACTTCGAACCGCTGAAAACTCCCGTGTCTGAATCGAAGCCGATGGAAGCCGACTTTCCGGGGCTCACCGGAGCGGATGAAGTTGCCTCAAACGTCGAACCTGAATCTCTCACGATTCCGACCGAAGAATCCGCTTCCAACTCCGCGCCGTCCTTGACGGAAGAACCGAAGCCCGAAGCAGTTTCATCAACGTCTTCGTCTGCTGCTACGGTGTCTGCCGCTCTCGGAGCCGCTGCCGGTGCCGCGGCGGTCGGCGGTCTTTCGGCCGGCGAAAAAAACGAGGAAAAGAAACTCCCCGGCTTTTTTGCCTTTATGAAAAAGGAAGCTCACGAGGCCCGTGCGAATCGTTCTCAGGAGGACAACGAGGCTCCGACCGAAGAGCAACTCGTTGCCCGAGAAAAGACCCGCAATCGCCTGATCGGTGCTGCGGCGCTTCTGATGGCTGTCGTAGTGTCTTCTTCCTTTATTCTCGACAACGAAGAATTGGCGAAAGACAAAGTCCCAGTCTCGACCGAGATTCCGCCCGTGCCTGAAAAGTCGACGATGACGGTGGAAAAGCCGGCCGTCTCGAACGCGGTTGCCGCTAAGGAGGCGGAACCCGTTAAAACGGAAGTTGTCAAACCTGTCGTGGCGCCCGAACCAGCTAAGGCGAAAAGTGCTGAAAAGAAGGTTGAAAAGGCCGTAGAAAAGAAGGCCGAAACGAAACCTGAAAAGAAGGTGCCTGCCGAACCTCAGAAGAAGGTTGCCGGCAAGGGGTACTTCATTCAGATTGTCGTAACGGGCTCCGAACAGAAAGCGGAACGCATCGTGCACGATTTGAAGCGCCTCAAGTTGCCTGCTTATTCCGAACAGATCAAGGGTAAAAAAGGTCCGTTGTGGCGCGTTCGAATCGGTCATTTCAAGACCGAAAAAGAGGCGCAGAATACGGTGGCCGTTTTAGCATTGAACGGTTACACTGGAAAGCATTACATTGACAAACAATAAGCAAAATTTTTCGCTAGAATAGCGCCTCGCCGAGACGAGGCGCTCTCCCTTTCGGAAAGCCCTTTCGATCGACTATTTACCCCGAAAAAGAACCCATGACTGAAATCGACTGGATCATTTGCGCACTGCTTCTGCTTTCAACTGTTGTCGGCATTATGCGCGGCGTTGTTCGCGAAGTGCTCGCCATCGTAGGCTGGGTTGCGGGCATCATGCTTGCGATGAATTTCGCCGGGGAAATTGCGGAGATGATTCCTTTGGAAAGTTTGGGCTACATTCCGCGCGTTGTGTTAGCTTCGGTCCTCATTCTGGTGGCTTCGCTTTTTGCCGTCGGTATGCTCGGTTTCATTTTGCGGAAGATGATGGAAGCCGCCTCGCTCTCCTTTGAGGATCGAGCCCTTGGGGCGTTTTTCGGATTTTTCCGCGGCATTCTTGTGGTCTCGGCCTGCGTTTTCCTTTTCGGTCTTTCCGAGACAGTCACGGAAAGCAAAATGTGGCAGCAATCCACAATGATCGGCCCGGCCGATAAGGTGATTGATCTTTCGATGCCTTATCTCCCTGATTGGATCCGCGCATTGCGCGGTCATAAGATCGAGGGCCTATAAAGATTTTTTAAGCAGGGTGCTCGACAGTGTTTGAGTACCCTGTTTTTAGTTGATATTTTTGTTTTAAGCTAATTTGCAATCTTGCACTAACGAACCAATCTCGGTTCAGGTGCACATATAAAGGAAACACACCATGTGCGGTATTATCGGCATGATTACGGACGGTCCCGTTAATCAGCGAATCTATGACGGCCTGATGCTTCTTCAGCACCGAGGCCAGGACGCAGCGGGGATCACCACGCTCGACGGCTTGAAGTTCCGCCGTCACCGCGGCCAAGGGCTGATTCGCGAAGTCTTCCGTACGCGCAACATGCGCGACCTGACGGGTGACCGCGGCATCGCTTATGCCCGTTATCCGACCCGCGGCTCCATCGCTACGCCGGAAGAATGCCAGCCTTTCTATGCCGACTCTCCTTTCGGCATTGCCTTCGCCATGGACGGCAACATCACCAATGCCAGCGATCTTCGTCAGGAACTCTATGACTTCGATCGCCGCCATGTGAATGCCGACAACAACTGTGAAGTGTTGTTGAACATTCTTGCTTCCGAAATCTTCCATGTGACGACCGACGGTCGCAAGCTCACGAAGGACGGTGTGTTCGATGCCATGCGCAACGTCTACCGCCGTGCCAAGGGCTCTTACGCCGCTGTGGCCCTCATTGCCGGCAAGGGCATGCTCGCTTTCCGCGATCCGCATGCCATCCGTCCGCTCTGCTACGGTATTGCCAAGCGCGGTGAAAAGACCGAATACATGTTCTCGTCCGAATCCGTGACGATGAACGCTTTGGGCTTTGAATTCGTTCGCGACCTGAAGCCGGGCGAAGCCATCTGGATCGACATGCAGGGCAACCTCTCTTCCCGTGTCTGCGCCGAAGATACGGGCTACAATCCCTGCGCTTTCGAATACGTTTACCTCGCCCGTCCCGATTCCACGATCGACGGTGTGAATGTTTACGCTTCCCGTTTGGCTCTCGGCAAGATGCTCGCCGAAGTCGTGAAGCGCGAAATGGATTTGTCCGACATTGACGTCGTGATGCCGATTCCCGACTCCGCCCGTCCCTGCGCTCAGGAATTGGCCGCTCACCTCAATCTTCCGTACCGCGAAGGCTTCATCAAGAATCGCTACGTGGGCCGCACGTTTATCATGCCCGGCCAGGCCGTTCGTAAGAAGACCGTTCGTCTCAAGCTGAACGCCATGCCGATCGAATTCGAAGGCAAGAACGTTCTTCTCGTTGACGACTCCATCGTTCGCGGCACGACCATGGGCGAAATCGTCGGTATCGCTCGCGAATCCGGTGCCAAGAAGGTCTACGTGGCTTCTTCCGCTCCGCGTGTCATGTATCCGAACGTCTATGGTATCGATATGCCGACCCGCAAGGAATTGATCTGCGGCGACGGAAAGAGCGCCGAAGAAGTCGCCAAGATCCTCGGTGCCGACCGCGTGATCTATCCGGAAACGGCTGAACTCGAAGCCTGCCTGTCCGAAATCAACCCGGAAGTCAAGAAGTGGGAAGTCTCCTGCTTCACGGGCGAATACATCACGGGCGACATCACCCCGGAATACCTCGAAGCCCTTGAAAACGGCACGCCGGTCCCGGAAAAGCTCGAACCGCGTATTGACGACTAAGTTGTTTTTTGACCGATTGATTGGTTAGAATGGAAGTTCCGTCGGCGACACGCTTCGCCGCGGAACTTTTTTCGAATGAATGAGGAAATAAATGTCTGAGAAACCGGGATATTCCGAAATTTCCCCGCATGACGCCTATAAACTCATGCGTACGAGCTCGGTCATTGTTGTCGATGTCCGCGAGCCCCATGAATATGATTTCGGTCATATCCGCGGTGCGATCAACATTCCGCTCGGCCAGATTGTGCCGGGTCGCATTCTTCCCGAGTTGCCCGATATGAAAAAGACGATCCTAGTCTACTGCCGATCGGGCCGACGCTCCGGGATGGCCGGTCGTACCATGGCCAATACGGGTTACGAAGACGTACGCAATTTCGGCGGTGTCATTCACTGGCCTTACGGCTTGGTTCGGGAAGACTAAACGTCAAACGCACAAAAAAAATCGAAGATCCCTCAATTGGAGATCTTCGATTTTTTTTGACTTTAAGAAACGGAATCAGCCGAGCATTCGCTTGTGTGCTTCTTCGCCTTCGGTATTGCGATCTGTCACGGGCGCGGCAAAGAGGCGTTCGGCAGCGACCGTACAAAGCGCGGCGTAGTCGGAGGCAGAGATACCCTGTTGCGTCGAATAGGGCGATATGAAGTCTTCGGCAGGTACGATGCTTTCCGACAGAAGTTTCATGATGCGACGTTCGGGACGCAGGAAGTAGACGGCATTGTGCGTACGCAAAATAGGGGCTACGGGGCGGCGCATCGCGCTTGAGAGAACCATGGCCTCAATGAGCGTTTGCAGAAGATCCTTCGTTCGAATCGATCGGCGAAGATCTGTCGGGTCGTCCGAGCGGCCGCTTTTGGATTTGTATTCGACCGACAAAAGCCCTGCGGTCGTATCAATGACGGCATCGGGTTGCGCATGAAGGCTTCCCATGCGGAAAGTCTTGCGATCGGATTCACGAACGAGAATTTCGCCGTCGGGCAAAAAAGGAACCAAACGCATGACGGGATCGGAGAGACGGTTAACCGTCAGCGGATCGAAGAACACGGCTTCAACGCCGATTCCCACAATATCGGTATGCATGGTCTTCAAGCCCTGACGCATCCGGAAGGGGAGCGTTTCAAGGAAGGACCAGACCGGTTCCTCGCGGTAGAAAAGCGGGGATTCGTCGTTGTCGTCACCGGACGCCGTTTCTCTGAATTCGGGAAGCTCGCATTCATCCGTTATCACGGGATCCATACGACGATCCTCGACCGGAGCCGGCCGAGATGTTTCGCGAACGATGTGAGTTGCAGGCGTATGTCTTGAGACAGGTTCGAAGACGCGCTCGAAGACCTGTGTTCCGCCCGTGGGCGGCGTCACGGCATTTTCAAGCGGATCGAAATCTTCTTTCGTAAAGTTAGCTTCGGGTTCACGACGTTCATCTGAGAGCGGCGAATCGGGGTAATTCGTTTCAACGCGACGAAGTCCGATATCGGAAGCCTTCTTTTTGTTGCGAATAATCAAGAGGAGCAGGAGCAACAAAAAGAGAATCAGTACGCCGAAAGCCGCCGGGAGCAGTAACTCCCGAGGCATGGTTTCGATGAAAGTGATGAGTTTGTTCATCGCCCGACTCCACGGTTCGCAGCCGACGGCTTTTTGCCGGAACCGAACCTCTTATTCGTTTTCCCGGCAAAAGCCGAACGGTTTTCTCGTTTCTTCTCGGTCTTTTCGCCCTTGCGGTGTGCAGCGGTCGGCGCATAACGGGGGGCTTCGCCCGTAGGGGCGGCCAAGAACGCAAAGACGGTCGGAAGCTTCGGGAGTTCACGGGCTTCGTCCGGCAGGGCCTTCCAGGCTTTGACGGTGAGCGTACGAATGGATTCGTGCGCGCCTGTCACGTCCGTTGCAACCGTGACGCGAGTCGTCGGTGCCAGTGTTTCCAGAAGGCTTGCGAGCATCTGGTTGTTGCGATAAGGCGTTTCAATGAAGAGCTGAGTTTCAGAGCGACGGCTTTCCGCTTCAAGGTTTCTCACCGCCTCACGGCGTTCGTCGGGATGAATCGGGAGGTAACCCAAGAAACGGAAACGCTGACCGTCAAGGCCGCTTGCCATCAGGGTCATCAGAATGGACGAGGGGCCTACGAAGGGCACCACGCGAATACCGGCTTCCTGAGCACGGGCTACCAACTGCGCGCCCGGATCGGCAATGCCGGGGCACCCCGATTCGCTCACAACCGCCGCGTCCTCGCCTGCGAGAATCGGCGCCAGCCACTTGTCGATCATGGCCGGATCCGGATCGTGACCGATTTCTTCGATTTTAAGATCGGCGATCGGTCCCGGATGACCGAGTAGCTTCAGGTAGGCGCGCGTCGTCTTCGCAGCTTCCACGAGAAAGTAGCGTACTGAACAGGCGCGTTCGCGCACAACGGGCGGAATCGCCGCGTCGAGTGTGCCCTCGGCAATCAAATTCGGGAGGCAGTAGAGCGTTCCGGGCATGTTTTTCTTTTCCTTAGGCTTTGAGACCGGGGATAACGGTTACGCCTGCATGAGTGAGGAGCGTGGTGAGCTTCATCAAGGGCAAGCCGATCAAAGAGGTCGGGTCGTCCGAGGTGACGCTGGCCATCAGAGCGATGCCGAGTTTTTCAATCTTGGCGGCACCGGCACAGTCAAAGGGCTTTTCACGGTCGACATAAGCCGCGACGGCTTCTTCCGTGAGTTCTCGCATGCGGATCGTCGTTTTCGATTCGACGACCTCGGCTTTGCCTTCCGAATTGATCACGCAGAGTGCCGTCGTAAAGACGACTTCGTTACCCTGCATGCGCATCAACTGCTTAATGGCGTTTTCACGGGTGTGGGGTTTGCCCAACTTTTCACCCTTCAAATCGGCGACCTGATCGGATCCGATAACAACGGCACCCGGGTGCTTAACCCAGATGGCACGTGCCTTCATTTCCGAGAGACGAAGAGCGGTTTCGGCAGGCGTTTCGCCTTCCAATGCGGATTCGTCAATATTGGGGCTTTCGCAGGTGTACTGAACGCCGAGACGGTCGAGGAGTTCGCGACGATAGCGCGAGCTCGAAGCAAGAATAAGTTCTTTTTCCATAATGATCCGATTTTACCGTTTTCAAGTACACTTGACGGACACGGAGCGCGAGTTCGTCGGACTTGTCGCATCCCGAAAAGAAGAAAGAAGGAAAATAATCAGCATGTCTCACATCATCGATGTCTTTGAAGTGGCCCGCGCCAAAACGACCGTGACGGGCACGATCCCCTTGGACGAAATGCCCGAACTTGCGATGTCAGTCGCCGATATCGAAGGCGAAGGGCTTCGTTACGAAGTAACGGGTTTGGGCACCATCGAACGCCTTCCTGCGGCTTCTCTCAAGATCGAAGGGGCCGTCGTGATGGCCTGTGCTCGCTGTCTGCAGTCGGTGACGGTACCCGTTGAACGCGAAGTCGTTTTCTGCTTCGTGAAGAACGAAGAGGAAGCCGACAAGCTCCCGCTTGACGAAGAAGACGATGACATCGAAGTGATCGTCGGAAGCCGTCGTTTGTCGGTCGCCGATTGGGTGCAGGAAGAAACGATTCTCTCGCTCCCCTCCATGCCGATGCATGAAGATTGCGACCTCGATTGGGAAGAAGAGGAGGAAGAAGAACTTCCGGCAGCAGAAGAAAAGCCCAATCCCTTTGCGGCCTTGGCAGCGCTGAAGAAGCACTAAACCGATTCAATCCGATCGGTTGATGAGAATATCCGGTCCTTGCGAGAGGGCCGGATTTTTTCTTTTCAGCGTTCGTCGCAAACGCAGAGAAGCGAATTGAACCGCAAAAAGAGCGTCAACAATTCCATATGAAGCGCATGTGTTTTCACGGATTTGCCAACTTCGTTCATGACACGCGTCATGTGGTGTTCGATAAATTCGAATTCTTCGCGTTCCATCGCTTTCTTTTCTGCCCGAAGTTTTAGGCGCAGTTCTCGTCGTTGTTCGGCATCCTTAGTCTCAAAAAGCTTTTGTACGATCTCGAGGTTTGCCAAAATGCGGCGTTGCTCTGTCATGAGTTCTTCGCGGCCGGCAGCGGAAAAGACATAGTCGGGATGTGTGCGGCGGGTTTCAAGAGCCTCGACGATGCTCGTCATGGCTCGTCCCGTGAAGAGTAGTCCCGCATTGTCATTTTTCTGACGCTGCCGTCGAACGAATTGGTGAGGAGCTAGGTGGCGGGTCATGACGACCGACAAAAACTGACTGATCTGGCGACTTCGACGTTCCAAGAGCCCGGCAATACGGGAAAGCCGAGCAAGGTCTTCTTCCGTGGGCGTTCCCGTTAAAAGTGCGGGCATCGTTGTCCAAAAGCCGTGGAGCATATGAACGGATTTGACGAGCTCTTTTCGGGAGAGTGATAAGGAGTGGTCCGGATCGAGCAGATTGTCGAGTTTGAAAAGTCGTGCTTCAGGACTCGCTTCAGGCGTGGGTAAAAGTTTCTTAATCAAGTCCGCCATCGGGTCGATGAAGAAGAGTCCGACGAATCCCGTGATGATGTTGAACGTAATGTGAAACCAAATAACCCCGTCGGCTCCCATCGGGACAAAGAGCTTTTCACCCCAATCGGTGAAAGCAAGGATCAGGCAGAAGGCGGTGACTCCCGCCGTGCGGAAAAAGAAATTTCCGACGGGCCCGCGTTTGGCAACGGGTGAAGCGGCGGCGGTTGTCAGGAGTGCGAGAAAAGCGCTTCCGAAGTCGGCACCGACCGCAAACCAAAGGCCTGCATCAAACGTGAGGGCACCGCTGGCGACCAACCCGGCGGTGATGACGACGACCGCGAGACTTGAAAAGCAGACAAGCGCCAAGAGTGTCCCGCCCGCCATGGCCGCAACCGAGGAATCCGATACCCAAGCAAAGAACTCGACAACGCCCGGACTCGATTTAATGGGCGCGGTGGTTTCGAGAATCGTGGTGAGCGCCAGAAGAATAAAGCCCAATCCCAGCAGAATGCGACCGAATTCACCTTTTTTGGTGCCGGGTCTGCGAAGTTTGAGAGCAACGCCGGCCAACAGAAAGAGCGGAGCCAGGGCCGAGATGTCCAATGTCATGACACGAACCATCAACGCACTGCCGAGGTTGGCTCCGAGCACGCTAGTGAGCGCAATGGAGGTCGTCACCACGCCTTCGCTCTGAAGCCCGGAGACCAAAAGGGCGGCTGCGGTGGAACTCTGTAAGAGCATGGCGATGGCACAGCCCGCCAATGCCCCCGCGGGTTTGCTTTTCAAGACCTTGGCGAGCGTCTTTCTCAAGCTTTCGCCGAAGGTATTGAGCATGGCGGTTTTGACCGTGTGCGTGCCCCAGATCAAAAGGGCAACGGCACCGATCATCTGCACAACGGTAAGCATGACGACGAGACGGAGGATTCAATGAAAACGACGAAAAGACTTCTGACGGAGAAAAGCGGACTGACTTTTCCAGGAGGACAAATTTTGCGCCTCTCTCGTCGAACGGTCAAACAATTAATGCGCCTTCTTTGTCAAAGTCCGCCTTGGAGAATCAAATTTACATTTGATGAAGGAAAAAAGTCCGCTTGACCTTGATAGACAAGCGGACCGGGATTCTTATGAGAATGATCTGACAATCAGCGTTCGTCGAGCACGCAGACAAGTGAATTGAAGCGCAAAAAGAGCGTCAGCAATTCCATATGAAGCGCATGCGTCTTAATAGACTTCTTCTGCTCATCGGAGATGCGATGCATATGGTGTTCGATGAATTCGAATTCTTCGCGCTCCATTGTCTTTTTTTCGGCTCTAAGTTCGAGTCGCAACTGACGGCGCTCTTCTGGATCCGCCGTTTCGAAAAGCTTCACGGCGAGTTCGAGGTTTTTTAGAATTCGTTGCTGCTGAGTCAGCAGTTCCTGTGCACCCTCGTAAGAGAACTGCAGGTCGGGCTGATCGCGCTTCGTTTCGATAGCATCGAGAATGCTGTTCGTCGAGTTAATCGTAAAGCGAAGACCGGCATTGTTGTTCTTTTGGCGCTGCCATTCGAGAAGCTGCTCGTAGTTGAGCCCTTTATTCATAATGACGGCCAAGAACTGACTGATCGAACGACTGCGGCGTTCGACGAGACTCGTTACGCGTCGGAGTTTGTCGATTTCTTCATTCGTGGGCGTTGTTGTCAGGAGTGCAGGAATGGAAGCCCAGAATCCGTGGAGCATGTGAATCGATTTGACGAGTTCCTTTCTGGAGAGTTTCAGCGAATGATCCGGGTCAAGCAAGTGGTCGGTCTTAAAGAGACGGACTTCGGACGAAGATTCCGTGGCCGGCAAAAGCTTATGGAGAAATCGCGACATCGGATCGATGAAGAACAGCCCAGCAAGACCGATCGTCAGGTTGAACATGATGTGGAACCAGATGACGCCGGCGTCGAACTGACCGAAAAAGCGAGGACCCCAGTCGCTCGTGGCAAGGACGATCGAAAAGAAAATGACACCCGATAAACGGAAGAAGAAGTTCCCCGTAGGGCCTCGACGAGCAACTGGCGTGGCGGCAGCAGTCGTCATGAGTGCCAAAAATGCGCTCCCGAAGTCGGCCCCGACGGCAAACCAGAGCCCCGCATCAATACTGAGGACTCCCGAGGCCACGAGCCCCGCGACGATCACGACAACGGCGAGACTCGAGAAACAGACAAGCGCAAGCAAAAGTCCGCCGCCCAAGGAGTAGAGCGGATTGTCGGCAATCCAGGCAAAGAATTCGACGACTTCGTGACTCGACTTGATAGGAGCCGTGGTGCTCAAAATGAGGGAAAGCGCGGTCATGATAAAGCCGAGCCCCAACAGAATCATCCCGAAGTCCCCTTTTTTCGTACCGGGGCGGGAGAGCTTGAGGCCGACACCGACTGCCATCAGGACGGGCGAGATGGCCGACAAGTCCAAACTCAGAACTCGTACCATCACGGCGCTTCCGAGGTCGGCTCCCAGTACGCTTGCCAAAGCAATGGCGGTCGAGACGACCCCTTCGCTCTGAAGTCCTGAAACCAAAAGGGCGGTCGCCGTGGAACTCTGGAGCATCATGGCCGTCAGACACCCTGAGAAGTAGCCGTAGAAACGGTTCTTCAGGTGTTTGGCCATCCACTTTCGCAGCTTGTCACCGAAGGTGCTCAACATGGCCGATTTCACTGTATGCGTTCCCCAGATTAAAAGGGAAACGGCACCGATCATTTTGAGAAAGAGTAGGAGCACCGGTCAGTCCGAATGTGAAGTAGGTGAAATAAACGCCTTGTCCGTGCTGTAATGAAACGGACAACAGAAATATCTATTGTGACTTAAAGTACTTTTTGAGTCAATGATTATTCCACGTACTGTATGGTTTGGATATCAGGGAGGAATTGTAGTAACGCGCGTCGCCGGAGACTTCGACTCCGATCCAATCGGGTTTTTCAAAGGGAGTATCGGCTTCAGGGAGTTCAATTTCGGCAATTATGAGGCCGTTGTTTACTCCGTGAAATTCGTCGACTTCCCAAATGAAACCGGCATAGGGAATTCGATAACGCGTTTTTTCAATCAGAGGACGAAGTGCCAGGGAGTCGAGCATCCGTTCGCAGTCGGCAAACGGAATCTCATATTCGAATTCGGCGCGTTCGATGCCGACGGTGGGACCTTTGACCGTCAGAGCGGCCTTGTTGCCCATCGTGCGGATTCTGACCGTCCGATTCTTGTCGTCGTTTAGATAACCCTGACGGAAAAGAACGCCCGGCGCGAGTTTGCGCCAGGCGTTCCCTATAACCAGAAATTTTCTTTCAATTTCGCGAGCCATCTTAGTCGCGGACAGTTTCAATCTCGTGGAGATTCGCTTCGGTAAAGCGTTTCAGTTTCGCCAGCGTTTGCGGCGTCAGAATGTGTTCGAGTTCGCAAGCGATGCGTTCGGCCGTCTTTGTGTCGAGATCCAAGACGCGCTGGAAGAAGTCGTGGACGATCGTATTCTTTTCAACAATGCGTTCAGCAATTTCAGCGCCACGCGGCGTCAAGTGGATGGGACCGTAAGGAACATAATCGATGAGTCCCTGCTTTTTCAGTTCGCGGAACGTGACGGCAACGGTCGAGCGGTTCACTCCGAGAATCTGTGTGATATTGCAGCCGCGCGTTGCACCGCTCTTCTGCTGTTCAAGATAGATAACCTTGAGGTAATTCTCACGCGTGGGCGAAAGTCGCAGAGGCTTGTCTTCGGTGATATCGGACGTTTCGGTTGTAATAGTGGACATTGATTTCGAGTGCGTCGGGAAGGTGTCGGCGAGGAAAATGCTGACAACAAAATGAAAAAAACTAAAACTATTATAAATTATAAACGAAATTTTTTGACAATTAGAACGATTCTCATTTGCGATAGGACGTCTTTACGGTCAGAACACCGTGCGGTCGGCGAGTAAAGAAAACGCTTTTGAAGGGGATTTTTGAAAACGACTGTGCGGCGGTCTAACCGAATCGGCTTGTGAGAGTAGGACGGAGGAAGTTTGGGACGGAGAGGGAAACGTTCGAGACGGTAGTCCGTTCTTTGTCGATAGCCAAAAAACGCTCGGGGGTAAAATCCCGAGCGTTTTTTCTTAATATCCTAAAAGATACCGACTTTTTAACGAAGAGCAAAGCCGCCGGACTTCATATTGCGGCGGGAAATCACGTACCAGGTGGACCAACTCACCGAGAGAACGGCCGCAACGGCGACGATCGAAAGCGACATCCAAGGCGAGAAATCGCTTTCGCTGAAAAAACCGTAACGGAAGCCGTCAATCAGGTAGAAGAACGGATTGAAGTAAGAGAGCTTTGCCCAGAATTCCGGCAGACTGTTGACGGAATAAAAGACGCCCGAAAGGAATGTGAGCGGCATGATGATGAAGGTCTGGAAAGCGCCCATCTGATCGTATTTATCAGCCCAGAGACCGCAAACGATTCCGAGGCTCGCCATGATGAGCGCCCCCAGAATGGCAAACATCAGAATCCACAGAGGCTGATGAAAGGGCGGCACGCCCCAAAGGGACGTTACTAGAAGGACGCCCGCGCCTACAATCAAACCGCGAACAACAGAGGCGGAAATAAAAGCCATCGCCAACTGGAGCCCCGAAATCGGCGGAAGTTCGATAAAGACGAGACTTCCCATAATCTTCGACTGCAAAAGCGAAGAGGCGCTGTTGGAGAAACTGTTCTGAAGCAGGGTCATCATCGCGAGGCCCGGAATCAGAAACTGAATATAGGAAATACCTTCGAAAGTTGCCATCTTGCCGTTCAACGTTTCACCGAAGACGACAAGGTAGAGCATCGTCGTCAGAATCGGGGCGACGATTGTCTGAAGGGCGATTTTTTTGAATCGCAGAATTTCTTTATCAAGAAGCGTCAGGAAAGACGCCGTGGCATTGAAAGCCAAAGGTTGAGGTCTGGTCATTTTGTTGAGAACAACAAAGAAAATTAATCGTTGGTGAGCTGCAGGAAGACTTCTTCGAGGTTGGCCTGGCCCGTTTCGAGCGAATTGATGACGACCTGCTTGGCAGCCATCTTGTCGAGAGCAAGACGTAATTCGTCTACGTTCTGATAGCTCAAAGACCAATAGCCGTCGTCAAGCGGCGTGAGACCGGCAATGCCGCAGGCGGCCAAATCGCCCGAGACCAGGCGGAATTTGAGTCGATCCTGCGAGAATCGCGACAGAAGCGAATGCATGTCGTCCAAAGTGACGACGCGGCCGTGATTCAAAAGTGCGATTCGGCTGCAAAGGGCTTGCGCTTCTTCAAGATAGTGCGTTGTCAGAATAATCGTGTGACCGTCTCGGTGCAATTCAGTCATGAATTCCCAGAGTTTGCGACGAAGATCGACGTCAACCCCCGCTGTCGGTTCGTCAAGAACGATGATGGGCGGACGATGAACGAGGGCTTGTGCAATCAGCACGCGGCGCTTCATACCGCCGGAGAGTCGAGAAACCTTTTCGTTTTTCTTTTCGGTAAGCCCCGTCTTTTCCAAAAGGTAGTTGAGCCATTCGTCGTTATTCCGAAGACCGTAGAAGCCGCTTTGGAGGCGAAGCGTTTCCCAGACGGAGAAAAACGGATCGAAAGTGATTTCCTGCGGAACGATGCCGATGGCCATTTTGCAGAAGCGTCGATCTTCGTCTGGCGTCTTTCCTAAAAATTTAATCGTGCCGCCGTCCGTCGGAATAAGACCTGCGAGCGAGGAGATAAGCGTGGACTTGCCGGCGCCGTTAGGACCAAGAAGACCGAAAAATTCTCCCTGCTTCACGTCAAGCGTCACGCCGTTTAGAGCAGTGAACTTTTGCTGGCCGCGCGTGTAGGTTTTCGAGAGGTTGTCGACCAGAATGGCCGGCACTTCATCGGGAGTAGGAGAAACGTGCTGAGTCATTTTTCCAAAAGATTTAATAAGGTTGGCCTGAGAGCGGCAAAGTGAGTCGGATGGGAGCATTCTGCCGTTTTAAGGTTGTCACTCTGATTCGTAATCGTTTTTTTGAGATGCGTTTTGGGTTTCTACTGAAGGACCTCTCACAACAGGCGCTTTTAAGACGAGAAATGTTTTAAGAAGTATTTCAAAAGAAATCCTATGCGGATGTTCGCTTCGCTCGGAAAACGCATTCCGAACTGCTTCTTTAAAAAACTAAAAGAAATGACTTTTTGTCATGTCGAATTCTAAAAAATCAGAAATCGAATTCCAGAAAGTAACTCTAGATTTTTGCAGAAAACGGAAAAACTATCGCTGAATATTGTTCAATCGTTTTTTTTTGTCTTTGCTAGAAAAACAACAAAATTCGCCGCCAAAGTTTGACAATCCGAACATTATACAGATATACTCTCGCGGCACTGAGAATAATTCTCATTAATGTTTTTTTTAATCATTCCCGATCGGCATTGATCCCCGTTAAGGCAGAGTCGGTTTGTCTGACACGATGTCGGTTTGATGACAAGTATCTTTTAAGATGACGAATTCCAATAGCGAAGATTCCAAGAATCAAGACGTTCAGACTTTTGAAGCCGGCGCTCGCAAGATGACGGAAAAGATTGCCGAACACAATCCCGAATCCTTCTTTGCATCGACCGAAGATCCGCTGCACGCCGCTTTCGGTGCCAAGGCCATCATTCATTCTGGTCCTTCCGGAATGCCGCTCTTAGGGGAAGCCGCCCGCGCCAAGCTGGACGGCATGGCCGATACGCCGCGCGAAGACGGTCATACGCTGGCCTATATCCATGTGCCCTTTTGCGAAACGCGTTGTCTCTATTGCATGTTCTATCAGAACCCCTTCAAGGTCGAAGCAACCCATGCCTATGCACTGGCACTTTGCAAAGAACTTGAAATGTGGTCGCACCGCGCTTCTCATGCGACGGGCAAGGTGAACGCCGTCTATTTCGGCGGCGGTACGCCGACGGCATTCGAACCTGATGATCTCCGCATGGTTCTCGCTGCCGTGAAGAAGTACCTTCCCTTGGCCAACGATGCCGAAATTACGTTGGAAGGCCGTATTCACAACTTCAACGACGCGAAGATCGAAGCCGCTCTCGAAGGCGGCGTCAACCGTTTCTCTTTGGGCGTTCAGACCTTCAATACGCAGATTCGTCAGTCGATGCACCGTGTGGACGATCGCGACACGATCATTGCTCGTCTCGACAAGCTCTGCTCGTATAACAACGCTGCCGTGATCTGCGACATGATTTACGGCTTCCCAGGCCAGACGATGGAAATCTGGGAAGACGACCTGAAGACAGCCACGTCTTTGAACCTTGACGGTGTCGACTGCTATCAGTTGAACGTTTTTGAAAAGTCGCCTTTGGCTCGTCGTATTGCTACGGGCAAACTCCCGCCCGCTGCCGATACGGCTATGAAGGCCGATTTCTTTGCGAAGTCCGTCGAATTCATGACGACCGCCAACTGGCGTCGTCTCTCCAACAACCATTGGGGTTCAGGCGTTCGCGAACGCAATATATACAACACGTACGGTAAGAGCGCCTGCGATTGCCTCGCTTTCGGCTCCGGTGCAGGCGGCCGTCTCTTCGGTCACTCCTACATGATCGAACGTAAGCTGGATGACTACTACAGCGTCATCGAAAAGGGTGAAAAGCCCGCTGCGTTCTGTATGGCTCCGAAGGCTAACTGGAAACTTCTTCGCACGATTTCCGCTGCGATGGAATCCGGTTCGATCAGTCTCTCTCAGATTGGTCGTGAATTCGGCGTGCCGGTCGAAAGCATGGCCATGCCGATCATGAATCAGTGGATTGATGCCGGACTTTTGACCAAGCGCGGTGAATGGTACCTTCAGACCGTGGCCGGTCAGTTCTGGCACGTGACTCTGGCTCAGCTCCTTATTTCCTGGCTCGAACCGATGTTGCCCGGTTATGCGGAACCCAAGCCCATGATGGGAATGCCTCACGGTCATCCGGGAATGCCCGCCGGTATGAAGATGCCTGCCGGTCATCCTCCTGTTCACGGTATGCCTAAGGACGGCAAGCTTCCCGCCGGCCATCCCGATATTAAGGCGATGTTTGCCGGGATGAAGATGCCCGCCGGCCATCCGAAAATCTAATTCGAATATCTAAAGAAAGGGTGCTCGAAGCCCCCTTCAAATAACCAACCCTTTTTGTTTCCCCTTCTACTTCATAGATATCAATCATGAAAGCTTTTAAGACCAAGATGATGGTCGGCGCTGTTGCGGCCGCCGTCCTCACGATCGGTGCTGCTCAGGCTGCCGAATCCGTCAAAACCGACGACATCAAGGTAACCGCTACCCGTGTTGAAAAGGAACTTTCCGATGTCAACATGTCTGTGTCCGTGATTACCGCCGAAGACATCAAGCATTCCACGGCTCGCAATATCGGCGAACTGCTTCAGGACGTTGCCGGCATTGAAATTAACCCCGACGGTGGTCAGGGGATGAAGCGTGCCAACATTCGCGGTGAAAACGCTTTCCGTACGGTCGTGATGATAGATGGTCAACGCATGGACGAACATAAGTCTATGTCCGGCTCTCCGATGTTGATCGATCCATCTGCAGTTGAACGTATCGAAGTCATCAAGGGTCCGGTCTCCGTTCTTTACGGTTCCAATGCTATCGGCGGTGCTATCAACATCATCACGAAGAAGGGCGGTGAAAAGCCGTTCCAGGGTAGCGCGTCTGCTGGCTATAACACGTCTGCAGACGGCTGGAATACTTCTGCTTCACTTTTTGGTGCGAACGAAGGTTGGAAGTATCGCCTTTCTGCCGCTGCTGAAGAAAGCGATGAATTAGATACTCCGGCTGGTAAGATGGCTCACACGAGCTATAACTCCAAGTCGGCCAATCTCTTTGTTTCTTATGACATTGACGCTAATAACACCATTGGCGGCACGTTGGATTACTACAAACTAGCTTTCCAGTCTGGTAATGCTGCTAGTAATCCTGATGATTTTAAAGTCGACGTTCCTAAGTGGGATCGTGCGAAATTGGCTTTGTTTCAGGAATCTCGCAATGTTACGGAAACGTTGCAACGAATTCGCACTGATGTCTTCTACCAAAAGAGCAAAAAAGACTTTGCAAACTATGTTCACGAAGTCATAACTAAGAATGACCAGAACATTGTTGACTGGGGTGGTTACAGTAAGGATTCTATTGAATCCACTATTAAGCCTACTGCATTAAATAAGACTCAACAATATGGTTTCTCGATTCAAAGTGATTGGCAATTGAACGAGAGTAATTATTTGATTGCTGGTTATGAATTGAACTATGACAAGTTAGATGCGTTGAGTGTAACAGTCCCCGATGTTTCTATTATGCCGATGAATGTCCGAAAGACTAATGAATATGACGGACATCAGATGAGCAATGCTGTCTATGCCAGTATGGAAACCTTGTTACCTCATGATTTCACGGCCACATATGGTGTTCGTTACACGTATATTGAAAGTGAAATGGACATCTCATCAACGAGCAAAGTAAGTCCGAAGCCTGGTATGGGTGGCAAGCCCGGTATGGGCGGCGGCAAGCCCGGTATGGGTGGCGGTAAGCCTGGTATGGGTGGTGGTAAGCCCGGTAGTGGCAAAGCCGAAGATCCCCACAAGGAGTCGACAGACGGAAAGGCTGTCTTTAATGCAGGCCTTCTCTGGAATGGTATTGAAAATCTGACATTACGCGCCAACTTTGCACAGGGATATCGTTCGCCGATTCTTCAGGAGTTGTATATCGATTCTGATATGGGGGGTGGAAGTACGAAGGCCAATCCCGATCTGAAGCCTGAAACCTCGAATAATTTTGAATTCGGGGCTCGTTGGGCTAACGGTAAGGCAAGTATCGATGCTACCTTGTTCTACAGTGATGCAGATGATTACATCGCTAAGTTGGCAACTGGTAATGGCAAAGAAGAAAAATTCTTCAATGTGGCTAGTGCAGAAACTTACGGGTTGGAGCTGATGGCCTCTGCCTATTTGGGTGATTCTGGATTTGAACCGTACGCCAACATCACTATGATGCATCGTCACTTTGATTACGGTGACGGGTTGTCTACTGACGATACGGGTACGCCGATGATTACTGCAATTTACGGCGTTCGTTGGGCGGGGGAACATAACGGCATGAATGTTCGTTGGGATGCGTATCTCCGTTCGCAGTCCGATAGTAAATATGACGACGTTCACAAGGGGGTTAAGGAAAGTATTCCGATGACTCCGATCAAAGTGTACTCGGATAATTCCTATCGTTACGCAGGCTATACCACCTTCAATCTGAAGGGCGGTATCGACTTCGGTGCTCAGAAGCAGTACTCCATGGACTTCGGTCTCTACAACGTCTTCGATAAGCTTTATCAGCATCAGGGCGCTATCTACGAACCGGGCCGCTACGCTGCCGTCAAGTTCAACGCTCAGTTCTAATTTGATCTGACTGTTTGCTAGTTAAGCAGGAAAACCTCCTTCCGTCTTTGGGACGGGAGGAGGTTTTTCCGAGCCAAACCTATTGCAAGATTTTTTCTTCCTTTAAAGCCGAAAAATGCAAAAAGTTGTTCGACATTATTGGGAAGCCAGAGAGCTTGTGTTGATCGGCGTTTTCGCCGCGGCAGCCAAGCTCTCTAGTCTTCTTATCGCTCTGGCGGGCGGTGGGATGAATCCTATCTCGCTGGTTCTCAAGAATCTTGTCTATACCACGCTGATGATCGTTCTTTTAAAGAAAGTTCAGAAGCAGTGGACTCTTCTCTTATTTACAGTGATCGGGATGATCGTGAGCGTTGGGCTCATGGGCGGAAGCCTGACACTGTTGCCGGCGGCCTTGGCCGGTGCGCTCTTGGGGGAACTTGTTGCCAAACTCACGGGCGGTACGAATACTCCTTGGGCGGCTTATGCGGCTGTGGCCGTTTTTGACCTGGCGATGAAAGGTATTTCGTTGGGTGTTTCCTATTTATTCTTGCGCGAAAGTCCGGCACTCATGACCATGATTGTGCCCATCGTCTTGTGCGGTTATTTGGGCTCGGTCTTCGGGCTCTGGTTCGGTTGGAAAACAGTCGGAGAACTGAAACATGCGGGATTTGTTCGCGAGTAAAGCCGAGGATTCCATCCTCAAGCATTTGGATGCCCGTACGAAGCTCACGCTTGTGCTGGCAACGGCCATCCTCACGGTTGCCTGTTCGGGGGCCGTTTCTCAAATTATTTTGTTCGTTGTTTCGCTCGTTTACGTTTTGCTTTTGAAGCGTTACGGGTTGTTGATCGTTCTCTACGCTCTGATGGTGGTCATGATGGCTCTGGCTGCGGCCTGCGGTCTTGCGTTGGGTGAATTCTTTCCTGGGATTGGCGGCATCAGCATGAAGTCGCTCGCCATTCCCTTCATGCGAGGCCTCTCAATGATGAATGTCGTGGTGGTGCTCGCGATGACGACGCGCGTAGAGGATTTGCTCCTTACGCTCGAACGTATGCGTCTGCCTTTTTACATCTTTCTTCCGACAGCCGTGATGCTTCGATTCATCCCGACCTTTACGCAGGACGTGAAGCAGGTTTGGGAAACTTTGAAAATCCGCGGTTGGCCGGTCGGTCCCGCCATGTTGACCGTTCGTCCGATGCTCTGCGCCCGTTTGACGATGGCACCTGTATTGTTCCGTGCTCTGAAGTCTTCGGAAACCTTGGGCGTTGCCGCCGAACTTAAAGGCCTCGGTACCTCCGAGCGCACCATGCGTAATGACGGCAAAACTCTGACGTCCTTGGACGCCCGCGTTCTCTCGATGCTTGCGTTGACGATCGTCGCCGTCATCATCGGTGAGGTGTATTTTGCAGACGTTTTAATGGACGCCAACACCATCGGTATGCCCTAGGAGATAAACGGTGAATAACGGTATTGAATTCAAGAACGTTTCCTATCGCTACGCCAATACGGACAAAGACGCCGTTCAAAATATTAATTTCAGGGTCAAACCCGGCGAAGTGAAAGTTGTGACCGGTGCGTCCGGTTGCGGCAAAACGACTCTGATGCGACTGGCTAACGGTCTCTGCCCGCAGATATATGGCGGCGAATTGAAGGGCGACGTGACGGCCAACGGTATTGACGTGGCTGTTACGCCTGTGGCCGAGCTTTCCGAATTGATCGGGACGCTTTTCCAGGATCCTGAAGAGCAGTTTTTTGCTTTGTCGGTGGGTGATGAAATCGCCTTCGCACTTCGCAGTCGCGGCATGGATGCGATCGATATCGAAAACCGCGTGAGTGCCGCTGCCAAAAAGCTCGGAATCACCGGTCTTCTTTCTCAGAGCATTCACGCTTTGTCCGAAGGTCAGAAGCAGAAAGTAGGGTTGGCGGGGATTCTCGCCATGGAACCCAAGATTCTGATTTTCGACGAACCGTCTGCAAACCTCGATCCGGAAGCAACGGAAAGTCTTGCTCTGACCATTGCCGAATTGAAGAAGGACGGTGCCGCGATTTTGGTCGTGGACCATCGTCTGTATTGGTTGAAGGATGTGGCCGACGGCGTCATCGTGATGCGTCAGGGCGAAATCTGCGAAGAAGGACCTTTTTCCCTTTTGAATGACGACGAACTTCGTGCCAAGTACGGTCTTCGTCTGGCGACTTTGGACGATCCTCGGAAAACGCTTCCGCGTGTCCCCGTCTCGATCGGGGCAACGGCAGACGAAACCGACACGATTTTCAGCACGCGTCGCTTGAGTTTCCGATATAAGGCGGATAAGCTCATTTTCCGTGACGTTTCTTTTGCAGTCGGTGCCGGCATTACGGCTTTGATCGGCGATAACGGTACCGGTAAGACCACTTTGGCCCGCATTATGACGGGCTTGGAAAAGGGTGAAGGAGCTTTTGCGATCGGCAAGACGGTTGTCGGTAAAGAAGGCTTGATGCCGCATGCCGGTCTCGTGTTGCAAAACGCCGACCATCAGCTGCAGATGCGCACCGTGCGCGAAGAAATCCAGAGCGCCATGGAAGCGGGCATCTATGCCAAAAAGGCTCGTGAAAGTTTCTGGGGAAAATTCTCCCGCGTGAAGCTCACGGACGAAGAAAAGCGTGCCGTCGAACAGATTCTCACGAGTCTCAATCTCACGCACTTGGCCGAACGTCACCCGCAGAGTCTCTCGGGCGGTGAGAAGCAACGTGTGGTGATTGCCTGTGCGCTTGCAAAGAATCCGTCGATTCTGATTCTTGACGAACCGACGAGCGGTCTGGACGGAGCCAATATGGCCTCGATTGCCGGTGTGCTCAAGGCTGAAGCTGAAAGGGGCCGCGCCGTTTTCTTGATTACCCACGATCTGGAGCTCCTGAGTCTTTGTGACCGTGCTCTCGACATGCATATGCTGCAACCTGTTGAAGCCGAGAAAGCGGCCGATTCGGAGCAAAAATAATTTTTTTAAAGGAACCTCAAAAATGATTATCGATCACATTGAACCCGCCGCTGAAGAAGCTGCCAAGATTGCCGAAATGATGAGTGCCAAGTATCCGGTGACTGTCAGTACGGTGGCCAAGAAGCTTGAAATGACCGAACTCGAAGCCGCTCGCCGTATGCCGGTCGACATGATCCGCTTTGTGAAGGGCGACATGGCCGAACGCTTCGACGAACTTTGGGAAGCTCTTTGCGATTGGGAAAAGGCTACGCTTTTCATCATTCACGGCGGTCATGTTTTTGAAATCGCCGCAAAGCTCTCGAAGGGCAAGCGTGCTCAGGGTTACTACAACATCCTCGCCAAGGATGCCGTGGTGGGCGGTCATTTGAATTATGAAAATGTGGCTGCCGCCGCCTTTATGACGATGCCTTTCATGGGGCGCGAATCCTTGTCCGTCCAGTTCTTCGATAACGACGGTAAGTGCTCTTTCTCGGTTTACGCCGGCCGTGAAAACCATCAGATCATCGAAAGCGTGAAGGAAGCCTTCATGCGCGATCGTGATTCCTTCTGCGCTTAATTTCAACGGTATACCATTCAGTTAAGGACAAGTGAAAATGACCAAGCCTCTCGTTATTTGTTCCTCTTCGACGGGTAACACCCGCATCATCGCTCACGCCGTAGCCGACGTTGCCGGTACCGTCATTACCGCGGCCGACGCTCTCCCTGACGATCTCTCCGACTTCAATCCTGTTTGCCTTTGCTTCTGGTGCGACCGCGGTATGGCTCCGGAAGACATCAAAGCGATCGCTCCGAAGTTTGAAAAGAAGCAGATTGCCTGCTTCTGCACGATGGGCGGCGATCCGACGGCGGAACGTGCCGTTGCTTGGATGGAAAAGACCGCAAAGGAACTCGTTGAAGCGGGTTGCTGCAATACGCTCGAAGCTACTTTCCTCTGCCGCGGCCGTATTGATCCGGAACTCTTTGCCCGCATGACTGCCATGATGGGCGGTAAGGACGATCCGGCTCGTCAGGCTCGACGCGACGCATCCGAAACGCATCCGGACCGTCTCGATGTTCTGAATGCACAGGAACTTTACAAGAAGACCTTCGGTCAGCACTAATCAGCATAGCGGGTGGAAAAGAAAATGGACTTCTCGGCAGACAGTCTCAGTCATATTTACGAAATGATCGGACCGGCGGGCGTCGTGCTTGTTCTGGTAGCGATTTTTGCGCTTTACATTTCCGTTTGGCAGATCATCTACATGACGGCCGTGTGGCGCAACTTCAAGCGCGACTTCCTCGATTTGGAACGCGGTCGTGACCGCTGCCTTCGCGACATCGACCCGAAGCGCGCGAATCCCCTGATTCGTATCATTTACGAAATCGTGAAAACCCACGGCGATCACTCGGACGACATCCGTGCCGAAGTGGGCTATCTTTTCCACCGCAACTTTAAGCGTGTGACGAACGGCCTGTACTGGCTGAAGCTGATTTCCGTTATTGCCCCCTTGCTCGGTCTTCTCGGAACCGTCTGGGGCATGATTGACGTCTTCCAGCACATGTCCGATATGTCCAAAGCCAACGCCGACGTGTTGGCGAGCGGTATCTGGGAAGCCTTGATCACGACCGTGATGGGCTTGGTCGTTGCCATCCCGACTTTGATGGCTTACTACTACCTGATGCTGAAGCTTCGCGGTTTCCACATCGAAGCCATCGAGCACAGCTATCGTGCCCTTGAAGTGGTTCGCAAGCTCCGCGCGGGCAAGGCGGGTGTGAAGGCCGACATCGCAGAAAACGACTCGATTCACTAAGGAGGATCGGCATGGATTCAGGATTGTTCGGTAATTTTGACGAAGAGCCTCAGATCGACCTGACGCCGCTGATCGACTGTCTCTTTATGCTCATTATCTTCTTCGTGTTGACGATGGGCTTCTCGCGCCCGGTTCTTGAAATCGTGCTCCCCGAAGCTCAGCATGCCGAAGTCGGTCATGAGCGTAACGAACTGCTTCTTTGCGTCAAGGACGACGGCAAACTCTACATTAACGAAGAGTCCGTCACGATCGAAGAGCTCGGAGTCCGTCTGGATGCCGATCCGGATAAGCTCCTGAACATCTACATGGATGAAAAGGCGCCCTTTGCTTCCTTCGTAGAAGTTCTCGACTTGGCGAAGGTGAAGCGTTCCGGTCGTTTCGTAATCAGTACGCGTGCCGACGGCGAACCAGCTCCGGCGAAGAAGGAGAGTGCCGATGGTCTCAAATGAGTCCATTCGAGCCACCAAGCTTGCGCGAGGAATCGTCGCGGTTGTTGTGGGCGGTGTGCTCCTTTTTCTGACAACCGATTTTGTTCAGCAACACTTTGCCGTTCCGAGTCTGCCGGTCGGACTGCTTCGTGAAAAAATCGTATTGACCCAGATGATCGAAGAGGTCCCGCAGGTCAAGAAGGAAAAGCTGATCGAACATACGGTTGACGATAGCGACTATGCTGTCAAGACGCCGCCTAAAGTTGAACCGCCTCCTGAGCCCGTGAAGCCTAAGGTGGAGCCGAAACCGCAACCGAAACCAAAGCCCAAGCCTCAGCCTAAGCCGAAACCCAAGCCCAAGGTGAAGCCGAAGCCCGCTCCTGAACCACAGGTCGAGCCGCCGCAAAAGCCTGTTGGTACGGGTGACAGAGGTGTTGCTACCGGTTCCGCTCAGTCCGTTGCTTCCGATATGGCCGGCAATGCCGCTCAGGGGGAAGCCGACATGGCGATTGCCATGATCGTGGCGGAAATCGAAAAGCGAAAGAAGTATCCGCGTCGAGCCCGCCAGACGAACCAGGAAGGTACCGTGTTGCTCACGATCCAGATCAATCGATTCGGATCGGTAGTCTCGGTGGACTTTGCTCAGAAGGCTCGTTCTTCGCTCTTGAATCGAGCTGCGATGAAGGCTGCTGACAAGCTCATTGGCCGTCAGCTCCCTGTGAAGCGCGAACTCACGGTCCAGGTGCCCGTGGTTTTTGAATTGAAGTAATCTTTAAGGTGAATCTCGTTGGTGGGGTTCACCTTTTTCTATGAGTTTTTTAGTGAGGGAAAATAAAAAAGATTGATCAAATCGCCATGTATGTGGCTGAGAAAGTGAATGATGAACATTTTCCTATTTATACGCCGAAGAGTGTTTGCAATCTACCATTATGCCTCATTGAAACTGTGTATTCGTTGAGGGCGAATTATACAACGACAGAGAATGTAATTGAGAGGTTTGTTATAAATTGTTCACGACGTAAATCCTACGACTAAAACGTATCTGATTTCTTGGATGATATAAATGATGGGAATGAAGATATTAATAAGATTGGTGAGGTTGTTGAATTGATGAATGTTTTAAGGAATAAACAGAAATTACCTGGAGTTTCGAAGAGGAATGTCGAAGAAGATAGACTTGAAGATTTCAAGTCATATGCGGTCATACAGTTGGCAAGATACCTGAAGAAATTAAAGATCAATACGAAGGAGGATTTCAAAAATTATAGTGATGAGGAGTTCCTGCGTATCGTTGTGACTGGCGTCCGAGGAGTAGGGGAAACTGGATATGCCTACTTGAGGATGCTAACAGGTGATGAAAAGTTGTGCAAACCGGATACTCATGTAAAGAGATTTTTAAATAAAATAATTCAAGATAATAATGGAAAAATAACTCATTACTAATGAAGATTGTCAAAAAAAATAGAGAGAACTTTTGATAAATATATTAATAAGGGAAGGTTGAGTAGTGTAAGATATCTTGATGCATCGCTATGGCATTGGCAAAAAGATCAAAGGAAAAATAAAATACCAGAGGGAAAAGCCCAATGTCAGTCATGATTCCAAAGAACGAACGTAAAAACAAAAAACTTTATATATGAAAAGAGTGCTCCTGATAAAAAAACGGAGCACTCTAAAAAAAATTAAGGTCTAAGGGATGTAATGGGGACAACAAAAACTCCATCAGGCCGTTGGTAAGCCGCCTTTGTCATACCACAAAGAACGCACAAAACTGAAGGCGAGGTGTTGGCTTTGTCTGTCTTTAAGCTTTTCTGTACCCGAAGAAGATTTTCAGCCGCAGCATCAATCTGGTTGGCTCCCAGTTTGATCTCAAAGCCGACCCAAGATCCATCGGGTAATGAGATCACTGCATCCATTTCCTGATTGTTGTAGTCCTGATAGTGAAAAAGTTCCCCGCCAAAGGCTTCCGCGTAGATTCTCAGATCACGTTCGCATAGAGCCTCGAACAGAAAACCGAAGGTGTTTAAATCGTTGCGCAATGCGATAGGACCTGCATTCAAAATGGCAGCAGTCAATGAAGGGTCGCAAAAATGTCGCTTTTCCGATTGCTTCAAACGCATTGAAGAACGAACTGAAGGAGAAAACGGCCGTTGATTTTCAGTTAAAAAGAGACGGTTATAAACGTCGAAATACGAAACCAAGGTCGGACGACTGATTTCATCATTTTCAGACTCTTTAATGTCTCGGAAAATCACACTAGTGTTGGCCGTGGTACTTTCTTGGCGAGCGAGTGAGCGCAAAACTTTTTCCAATTTGTTGCGATCTCTGCTGATACCATCAATGCGAGAGGCATCGTCATTGAGGATGGCAGTAATGTATTGTTTTGCAATGAGTTGAGCTTGGGAGGCATCTAGCGTCAAAGAACCAGGCCATCCTCCCCGGACCACAAGATGAATAAGTCTGTCCAGGGCTACCTCACCAGTTAACTGAGGGGTAATTTTTCCTTGGCAAAGATCTTTAAGGGATACTTTCCCGTCTGAGTCACCCGATTCCCACAAAGACATCGGTCTCATCCTTAAACGGCCGATGCGACCTGCTCCGCTATGCATAATCCCTTTTTGTTTGGGCGTTGCAGAACCAGTCAGAATGAATTGACCTTTTTCTCCGAGTACGTCGACGCGATGACGGACGGCATCCCACAAAGGGGGATGTTCCTGCCACTCGTCAAGAAGACGTGGAGTCTCTCCGTTGAGAACTAGATATGGGGAAACTTCCGCCAATGTTCGGTTTTGGAAGTTATTGCTAGGATCGCCGATAAAAATGACGCTTTTGGCCATCTCTTTAGCTGTGCGTGTTTTGCCACACCATTTAGGGCCTTCAATGCAAACTGCACCAAAAGTTTGTAAGTATGTCTTCAAGAGGTCGTCAGCAATTCTGGGAAGATAGGTTTGCTCTGCCATTTTGTGAAATTCCTAATCTGCAGGCTAAGGAGGGTCAAGGGATCTGAAAACCATCCTAGTAAGGGCGCTTAACATAAATTTTGTAAAGTTATTTTATCAAATTTAGTAAAGTCATTATTTAGAATTTTGTAAAGTGACTTTTGGAAATTTTGTAAAATGAGTGTTGATCTATGATGCTAAAGTACGACGATTGGATGATCAAGAGGCTACTCATGTCTATGTTTTGCGTACGGTTTCGATAAACAAGAAAAAAGTTGAGAGTTCGGACTGGAAATGACCGGTAGGTTGGCAAGAAAAATGACGCGTACAGAAATGAGCGACATATGCCTTGAGAGATTGCAAAAGAAAAAGGAGGCAATTCAGTAATAACCTGAACAACCTCCTTTATTCAGAGTGAAGACTCAACAGCTTATAGCGTATCGATACCGGTCACCTTGAAACCCGCTCCCGTCACAACGGCGGAGAGCATCACATCGGAAAGCGTATCGGCGACTTTAACGCGGGCCGTGCCTTCCTTGAGGCTCATTTCGACGGATTCGACACCAGGCAGAGCCTTGAGGGCTTTTTCAACGGCACCCGTGCAATGACCACAATGCATGCCTTCGATGTGGATCAACTTTTCCATGATTAAACTCCTAGTAGAGGATTGTTCTGCAGATTCCGTCATCTGATGCACGTCAATCTGCGGTTTGAAGAAACGTAAACGGAGAGCGTTGGAAACGACGCTGACCGAACTC
>JAHHRG010000140.1 GCA_020025965.1 Sutterella sp. | reverse complement strand
TCGTAACCCCGTCGAATTGCTTTATAATAGCATATATGCGACTGAATTACAATTTCTTGCGCAAATATACGTAATTCTTGAGAACTCAACAACCGATACCTTTGTCACATTAAAAATTGTTGAGTTATGAAAAGCACGTTCAAAGTTCTGTTTTATCTGAAAAAGGATAAAATCTCGAAAGACGGGAAAGTTCCGGTCATGGGCCGCATCACGGTCAATGGCACGCAAGCCGGTTTCAGTTGCAAGTTGAATATCGACCCGGCGTTATGGGATGAGAAAGCCAATTATCTGAAATCACAACGAAATACGCTTTCGCGCGAAATTCACCAGATGCTTGAAAACATCAAGGCTCAAATCGCCAAACACTATCAGTCGATCAGTGACCGTGATGCGTATGTCACGGCCAATAAGGTCAAGAATGCTTACCATGGTTTCGGCGACCGATATAAAACGCTTATCGCAGCTTTCGACTACCATGCCGATTCTATAAAAGCGAAAATCGGACGTGACAGAGCGCAACGTACTTATGATAGGCTGATGGAAGAACGCCGTTGCCTGATGCGGTATCTGGTTCTGAAAAAACTGGAAGATGTGACTTTGAAGGAGTTGGATGTTACGTTCATCGAAAGATATTACGCATGGATGCTCTCAGACGGACATTGCGGCAAGACAACGGCTTTCAAACGCACCCAGACGTTGAAATGTGTTCTATATGTAGCCGTTGAACAAGGCTGGATAGACCGTCATCCCTTTCTGGCGTTCAAATGTGCTCCGGATTATAAGCCCCGCATGTTCCTGTCCGACGAAGAAATACAACGGCTTATGAATATAGAATTGCGTTATCATCGGCAGCGGGCCGTGCGGGATATGTTTATTTTCTGTTGTTTCACCGGACTGGCTTATATAGATCTGAAGAATCTGACTTACGATCATATCGTAACAGCTCCGACGGGAGAACAATATATCTACAATCGCCGTCAGAAGACCGGTACGCCTTATCACATCATGTTGCTGCCCATTGCGCAAGAGCTTATCGAACGATATAGGGGGTATCCGGGTAAAATCGACGAAACGCGGGTCTTTCCCGTGAAAGATCGGAAAAGTATGTGTACAACGATAAAACGTATTGCCCAAAAATGCGGCATTACCAAAAACCTATCGACGCACATCGGTCGGCATACATTCGGAACGACGGTCACGTTGGAGAAAGGAGTACCTATCGAAACCGTTTCGGAAATGCTCGGACATAAGCAGATTACGACGACTCAAATCTACGCCAAATTAACCGCCAACAAGATGAAGGAAGACGTACGTCTTCTTACGCAGCGCATCGGCAATCTGTATGAACTCACACAGCCTACGACCCGGCTGCTTTCCAAAGAGGCTTAACCCTAAACGAACGGCGACCAGATCAGTCTGGTCGCCGTCCGTTTACTTATTCCAGGGCCGGAAGTCGCGGTAGTTTTTCTTCAGCACCTCGAAGATACCGGATTCGGGATAGAGGATTTTTCCACCGAGCGTCGTATAGGGAATCGCTTTCGTATCCCGCAAGGTCTGCAACGTCCGTTTGCACACATGGAAGCGTCTGCAAATCTCATCTCCGGTCAGATAATGCTCCTGACCGATCGTCGGCCGCAAATGTTTCATGGCCGTTTCGATCTCGCGCGTGGTTTGCACCATCCAATCCGTCAATTCCTTGAACTCTTCGGATCGCTTCGTAATAATGTCCGACATACTATCTGCGGATCAGAGCTTCGCGGATGACGCGTTCGACGTCGGTCTCCCGGTAATAGAATTTGGAACCTATCGTGGAATACGGGATGATTCCCCGATCGCGGTAATTCTGCAAAGCCCGCTGCGAGATATGCAGCGCCTCGCATACTTCCTGCGTGCTGAGCCATTTCTCCCGTGTGGGCGGAGCTACCTTACGATACAATTCCGTTACGGCGACCGACAGGCCGCACAGACGCCTTCTCAGTTCCAGATAGGCATCGTGTTCCATCATGGTTACTTCCATAAGTCGAATGT
>JAHHRG010000139.1 GCA_020025965.1 Sutterella sp. | reverse complement strand
GAATGGTGGTCGTAAAAACCATCTTCACCTTGGGAATGTGTGTGATGAAGCGGAAGTTCGTATTGACACGGTCTCTGACAGTACCGTCGCCGGAAGGCATGACCGGAACGTAAGGATAGCTCTTGTTGATGAAGTTGATGCCGGATGAAGAGTCCATGCGCTTGATGTGGAACCACGCACCGTCGATGTTGAGTGAAGTGCGGATAAAAGGAATGGTTCCCAAGTCGAGGGCGTACTCTATACCGTGCTTATGGCTTTCGTAACAGTTGTCGGGACGGCCCCAAGTGTCCATTTCGACCATTTCCTTCAAGGTTGCCGTGTGTGCCGCACCGTCCATGTTGTAGTGTACCTGTCCGTCACGGAAGGCGAGATCGGTCGCACCGTGAGGCACGTTGTAGCGGTTATAACGGAGCCAGATGAGGTTGGAACTGAAGCCGAACTCATTCTTATAACACTCGTTGAAGTAGGTCACGTAACCTTTGACCTTGCCGATGCGGAAGTTCAGACCGACTTCCCATTTGCGGCTGCTGGAAGGCTTCAGGTTGGGGTTGGTGGTATTCTTTACGACATCGGTGGTCATCAACGCCATGGACGAGGTCGGGCCTTCACCAATATGGCTCAGACTGATATTGTCGAAATAAGCGAAATCGGGATAGAGATAAACGAGGGCGGGCATCTTGTTGGAGAGACCGAAACCGCCGCTGATCGAGAGGTCATCGAAGAAACGGTTGTTGCTGCTGTTGAGCAGGCTGTAAGTGACATTGACACGGGGCTCTGCAACGAAGAGGTGGCTCTGTCCGCTCTTGTTCTTATTGAGGAAGAGGTTGCTCAGACGGATACCTGAGGTCAGGTTGAGTCGGGTCGTACCGATACGTACGTTGGTCACGTTCTCGAAGAAGCCGGAGAGGTTGTGCAGGGTCGGAATGTCCTTGAAAGAACGGGGACGCAAGGTGTGCGCGCCCATTGCCTGCGGCGGATTCGCCATGTCGAAGGTCAAACCGTCACCGCGGTTGCCGTCCATGCGGTAGTCAATACCGGCTTTGAAGTTGAGATAGTTGTTGTGTGCGAGCTGCACGTATTTACTTGCCTTGGCACGGGCATAGAACATGAAGGGCATGCCTTCGATCTTGTAGTCTGAGAAATAGGCTTTGGTCAGGAAAAAAGCCGGAGCGACGCCGCTTTCCATACTGTTGCTCACTACGCCGTCGGGATTGGATACCCAGTTGTGGTTGCTGTCGAGGGTGCGGGAGAACTCACCGCCCAAGTCGTAATCCAACGAGGTGATCCAGTTGTTCATGCGGACATTACCGTTGATCGCCATGCGAACACCCCGGTTCTCATTCTTGAAGTTGAGCTGGAGTTCGTTCATCTGCGGGTCTGTCTTTCTATTATTGATATTGGTATAGAACGAGCTTCGCAAATTGAGTGACACCGGGTGTTCACCATGAGGATTGAATACTTGTGAGTAGCCGAATGAGGCTGTGATACGGTCGTAACCCAAGTAGTGTCGGCGGGTGTCGCCCCAGGACTGTGACCAGTCGATACCGAAGTTCACGGCACCGCCACGGCGGAGTCCGAAACCTTTACCGGCATAGACGAGCTTGGAGTAAGGGTCGGCCTTGAATTTAAGTTCGTAAGGGGTACGGCCGGATTTGGTCTTGACAATCACCACACCAGAGGTGAGGTTACCGTATTCGGCGGAGGGAATACCGCGGATGACTTCGACAGATTCGATGTTGTCGGCAGCCACGGTACGGAGGTCAACGCCTCGTCCTGAAGTGGTCTGTTCGTTCATGCCGTCCGCGGTCGAAGTAGAGCCGAGTCCGCTCTTGGTCGGTGAGAGCGACTGGAGGTTACCGTCGTTACTCAGAGGCATACCGTCGAGCATGACGGCTGTACCGAGTGAACTGTTGGCGTCGGCGTCGATCTCACGGATGCTTGCCTGTGCAGCGGCATTAAGCGTCGGATTGGAGGTCAGTCCTCCGGGGAGGAGCTGCAACATATCCGATACGCTCTTCGGCTGGATATGGCGGATCGCATCCTGACCGATGACGGATTTAGAGCCCTTGAC
>JAHHRG010000138.1 GCA_020025965.1 Sutterella sp. | reverse complement strand
TTCGCATACTCTCGGCAAGCTTGTCGCAGATTCGCGGTCACAGAGGAGAAACCTTCTTCAAAACGCCTGAACAGGAGTGAAAACGAAGAAAATCGAGTAGGTCACAGCCCGTTACATTTCTAACGGATTTTTGACGCAAAATGGAGTAAGAGAATCGAAAAAAGAAACTATGATTGATGGTCGTTGGAGAGACAAAAAGGTCGCTCGGCGAAGCACTCTCGAGCTTGTCCGATTGTTCTTCCAACGCTTTCTAGATCAAAAAGCGCGCAACCGACTACGAGGCCTTCCGACTAGAAAAATAACTTTGTCCACTGATTGATAGCGAGGCAATAAAAATGCGCAGCAACGTTCTTTCCTCCAAGGCTCTTTTTCTTCCCCTTGTGATTCTTTTGGCTCTCGGCAATATGGCGCTGATGGGCTTTTGGGCTCCGTCCAATATGGTATTTATGGGCGGCCTGATCCTGTTGGGTTATGCTCTGGCGGTCCTCTTTGCCTATTTAAAAGACGGCGAAGGCTAAACAGACTTAACTTTACGAGATATCCTCAAACGACAAACGGAACCGAAGGTATGCGGTTCCGTTTTTTTCGTCTGGTGGCAAGGTCAGTCTTGATATTTAATGATCAGATATTCGTCATGTACGTTGATATCGGTCACAACAGAATAGCCCACAACATAAGAATCACCGGGGGATTTGCGACGTTCGTTGAGAAGGGCAGCATCAGCTCCGAGTTCTTTTACTTTAGCAGCAATGGATTTCTTGAGATCATCTTCCATGAGCCACTCGTCAGTATATTCTCCGTCAAGATAGCCGATAACGCTATATCTACGGTTGGGCGTACCTTTAATCCAGATTGTTGCACCGTCGACAACTTCAACAGCTCCGCCGGTTCCCTCATAGATGACGGGATCGCCGATGTATGGATGGTACTGATAGGAAGAAGTACAGGCGGCAAGTATCAGAATGAAAGGTATCAGAAGAAGAGATTTGCGAGGCATAACGAGACATTGTTGGAAGAAGGGTTAAATGAATAATAGACGATTGGTCTAAATATTAAAGTACCGCAACATTTCTCATAGGGTGGAATGCTCAGTATTAAAGTGAAAAAGAGTGTGCTAAGATCGACAAAGTTTTCTCCTTAAGTTAACCCTTAAGCTCATCCTCATGAAAGATCCGTTTTGTTCCTACTACACGAATTCTCCCGAGATTTGCGAGTGGCTTACCGCTAAGCTTGAGATTCGAGACGGGGACATTGTTTTGGATCCGTCGGCGGGTGACGGCGCGCTGATCGATGCGGTGTTCGCTAGCGGGAAATCCGTCACGATCGACGCACTGGAAAAGAATCCCGATGCGGTGTCGGGACTGCAAAGAAAATACGGCGAGCGGTGCGATGTGGCCTTTCATAAACGTCGTCGGCTCACCGCCTCGCACCGAAGTGCCGGCAAGCCGATGAGCTCCGGGGCTTCGCAGCTCGTCCTGAAAGAAACCGATACGCTTTTTGACGAGGATCTCGACCGATTTGTGAGAGAAGGCGGGCACTACAGCAAAATCATCGCGAATCCGCCGTATGGAGCGTGGCAGGATCCGGAAAGACGCGAGGCTTTGAAAGTCCGCTTTCCCGGTTACTACGTACGGGAAACCTATTCGCTTTTTCTCCTGCGAGCCTTGAGTTTGTTGAAGCCGGGCGGGCGACTCTCTTTCATCATCCCCGATACCTGGCTTTATCTCAATTTTCACTGCGCACTTCGACGAACAATTTTGTCCGAATCGGCAATTGATGATGTGCTGATTTTTCCGTCGAACTTTTTCCCGGGACTCTCTTTCGGTTATTCGTCTTTGTCGATGGTGACGCTCACCAAGTGTTCCCCTCGGGCCGCTCGTGAATCAAGCTTTCGGGTCTTGAAGGGGTTTCGCACGCCAACGGATTTCAGAAGGGTTCTGGAGGCTGACGGCGGCAATGCTTCGGAGAGCGCGGTCAGCCTGGGTTTCCCGGACTATCTTGCCGTTTATCGCGTTAACCAATCGGACGTTCTTTCTCATCCTCGTGCACAAGTCATGCTCGGTCACGCGTCAACACAGAGTTTGCTC
>JAHHRG010000137.1 GCA_020025965.1 Sutterella sp. | reverse complement strand
ACATAAAGAAGCCAATGATCATGGCCCATCGGATAATGGTCCCAAAGAAAGCAGTTACACCAGATATCGGCAAATTAGATGCGTTTTCTCGCATCACGTTGAGATTGTGGATGACTCGCTTTTTGAGTTCCTTATCCGTAACAAGTTCTTGACAGGTAAGTAAGATGGTTTGATAAGGCAAGTATCCCACTCTCGTTGTGATTTTGGGCCCATTATTATGGAGCTCAATGCAACTGCCGAGCAAAGCCGCGATCATAATGTCAGTACTAATTTCAGCCCCCAAAACATGATGCTTTGCAATGAAATCGGTAATTGTTTGAAAAAGGAGACGCAAGATTTTTTCTTCAATAAAATCCATGGTCACGATTTGTTGACATACGCGTTTTGCTATTGATTCCGCTTCCTTGATCGCGTCTTTGACGTATTCGGATGGTGTGATGTCGGGGGCGTCAAGACGTTCCTCAAGGGTTTTAATGTCTTCTTTACAAAGCTTTTGGATCTCGTCGATTTCGTCAAACAGGAACTCGATTTTTTCAGCAATATCGAGTGAGGTTTGTTCCTCATCATATTCGTTCGTGATCTTGATGGCGATCCCTCGAACCTTGCGTAGAAACTCCATCGTGCTGGCATGAGGCGTTCCGCGAAAATTGGCGGTTCGTATCAAGGGAAGTGCAAGAGGTGCCCATTCTTCAAGCATACGAGTGGCGCGCAACGCGGAAAACTTCACTTTGCTGGCATCGGTGAGGTTCTCGTAGAGTTCATCAGCTTCCGATTTCAGTCCTTCAATGAGCGCGCTCGTTCGCAATTCATAGTCGCTAATCAGGTTTAACCAAAGCGGTGTAAGTTTTTCTGCGCTGTCTTGATACACGCATAAGCTACTCAAGGCCTCGGCTACCGTTTCAGTTGGGTAAGTGCGCAGCCTGGTATTAATGGCTTGCGTAAGATTTTGAAAGTGCTGATCTAAAGCGCTAAAGACCAATTCAGGATCTTTGACGTCCGGAAAGCCAATATCATCGCGTGAGTCGTTGATGGCTTCCAGAATTTTGTCTTTCTTGAGGTGCTCTTCGCAATCAAGAATGGCATCTAACCAATCTTCGATATTGTGGATTTTTCCTTCCTTGTCGAGAAGGAAGCCTTGTGTACGAGCATTGAGCGCTGACAGGGGATAATCCCACTCGTCAATGTCGATAAGGTTTTGCATGCGTTGACGCTTGCTCTTCAAGAGGGAATAGGCCTCTTGAGGTTCATCGTAGTCAATGAGCCAGGCCACCTCAGCCTCAATGCGGCGGCGAGGATTCGTTAAAATCGCGCGGGCTTCAGCGATAGCGTCCTGATTGTCGTCGAAAAGCGCAGCCTCTTCAGCACGGGCATTAATGTCAGCACGTGAATCGGTCGTCGTTGCGCCAAGGATATAAAACGGGTTGTCTAATAAAATCATGGTCTACGATACGTGGCGTGAAAAAGGCGTAGCCCGAGCGAGGGTTTGCTCACTCGGGCTTGTCGGCTAGCGTATTAAGAACGAATGATGTTCGTGATATTGCTAAACGGCGAGGGTTGATTCTGCTTCAAGAGACCAACGAGCTCGAAGAGGATTGATCGAAGCTCATCGATATCATCGTTGAGAATGCACATCAAGCCTCGGTTCTTAAGATCGTTGTAGGCGGCATGATCCGTAAAGGCGTCTTCATCCTGAATAAGCAGACGGAACTGATCAACCACAAATTCCTTCTTGTGTAAGAGGGCGACAAGGACTTGTTGAGAGATTTGTTCCATGAGTTTTTCAAAGTCGCCGTCAGGACGCTTAATGGCTTCGCGCGCTGCCTTGATAGAGGCGCGAACATCCTTAAGATCGTCATCCGTCATGAGTTCAGTTTGGATAAAACCTTCGACGTCGGATTCGACTTTCGCTAACTGGGATTCACGTATCGCCGATTGGTTGACTTTAGCCAGTTTAGAGAGCACTTTGCGGGCTTCGTAAATGGCTTCCATGGCCTCTTGGGCTTCTTCCGCATCAGAGTCTTCAGTGAGCTCAAGTGCCTTTTCTAACTTCTGACGGATTTGAGCCAATTCATCGTCTTCGGCGATGTTTTCAAG
>JAHHRG010000136.1 GCA_020025965.1 Sutterella sp. | reverse complement strand
AAAGTGGACGCCGGCAAGGTTTTGAAAAATAAACCCGGCACCCTCGGGATTTATGACGCGCTCGAATTAAGTGAAGTTAAGAACTACATCCCGAAGCTTCGCAAGTTTTATCTCGCCAACGACGATACGCCTCGTCTGGGCTACATGGACTCCCCTGACTTATCCAAGCAGTACCGCGAGTACATGCGCGAAGATGCGCCCAAAATTACCAAGAAGAATCCTAACGTTGCCAAATTGAATGCCGCCTGGAAGCGCATTGGGCAGCACCTCGATGAAATCACGCATGACGAGCAATTAGAAGTCTTCTGTAAATATTTCGCAGAAAAAGTCACGCTCGTGATGACCTTAACCAACGATTGGGGGAAGGCTTATCAGACGTTTGAGGTTTTAAACGTTCGTGGGGTGGAGCTTGCTGCACACGATTTGATCAAGGGCTTATTGCTGTCGTTATTGAACTCGCAAAATGCCACCAAGGGGCAAATCGACGACTTTACCGTCCGCTGGAATGATTTAACCCAGTTGCTTCAAGAAAAAGAAATCGTCAATTTCTTGCGTTATTACTATCAGGCCACCAAGGGCGAGTCGTATACGAAAAATAATTTATATACGCAAATCAGTCGAAGCATTCGTGAACGCACGCATACGACGGAAAATGCTGTCGATGTGGTGCTCGACACGGTTAAGGACTATAAAACCTACGCCATCCTCTTTAACGAATTAATGGACGCGCAGTCGAGCGAATACAAAACGGACGAAGACGCTAAGAACCTTCGTGTTTTGAAATACCTTGGCGTCAAGCAATTGTTTGCCATCTTGATGGCAACGAAGGACGAAAGCCCGTTTAACAAGTCGCGCATCTTGGACATGGTTGCCCGTTGTGCGATTGCCTACCAAGGCACTGGGGTGCATCCGAACAAGATTGAGTCCGGCATGAAGAAGCTCCTTCGCGAATACGTGCCCAATAAGGCTGATCCGGCCGCATTTGAAACGCTCTATGAACGCTTGAAGCTTGAGCATTGCGACAACAAGATCGAAACGCTCAAGACCAACTTCATGAAGAACACCTTGGAAGACAAGCACCAAAAAGTGTTCTGTGCCTTTGAGCAATACGTCTTTGACAATAAATCGTTGGATGACTGCTCGATCGAACACATGATGCCGCAAACGCCCAATAAGAAAGTGTCGTTGGCGGATGAAGGGTTCCTCTCTGAGAGTGACCGTGAGAGCGCTTTGAATCGAGCAGGCAACCTCTTGCTCCTTGAAAAGCCGTTGAATTCGGCCATTGGCAACAAGGAATATCGCGATAAGTTACAGACCTACAAGACCTCGTCCATCTACTTGACCAAAATCAGTAATGGTGGCGACGCCCCGAGCGTAGCGAAGGTTGGCAAGTTGGTTGAAGACGCTAAACGTTTCTTTGTCGATGATCCTGTGTTCCAAAAAGATTATTGGACGCTGGAGGCCATCAACAAGCGTAGCGAACAGTATGCGAATTACTTTGAGCATATCTTAACGAAGCCCCGCAAATAAACGGTGATCCCCTGCCCTAGTGGCTTCGGGGATTGTTGTTTGGGTGAAATAATCAAAACAAGCTTTAACGCGAAAAGGGTGCGATGCTCGCACCCTTTCTTTTCTTACCACATCAAGCGTTACGCCCCTTGCATCTTCTTACCCATGGGGGTGAGTTTGCCAGCGGCAATCCCGTAGAGGGTCCACCCGACAAAGGTCGCGATCGACCCCCACATCATGGCTTCAAAGCCGGAGGCGTAAAGCGCATAGAAGCTGTAGAGCGACCCCACCAAAGCGGTGAATTTAATAGCCGAGGCTTGTTGACCCTTCACTTTTTCCACCTTGATCATCACAAAGACCGCACCCATGGAGAGGATGTAGGGCATGATGTTGGTGACCACGGCCAAGTCGACCAACGTATTGAATTGCTTATAGAGCGACGGCGAAATCGTCATCAAGCTCATTAAGCTTTGAATCGTCACAATGGTGAGCATCCCAAGGATGGGAGCATTGTCTTTCGTGACTTTCGAGAAAAGACGTGGGAAGTACCCGTCATCAGCGGACGACTTAAAGACGTTGGCGATCGTAAACTGCCAAGAAATCAAAGAGC
>JAHHRG010000135.1 GCA_020025965.1 Sutterella sp. | reverse complement strand
TCGGTTCGTCGATGATCTGTTGTTGAATGTCAGTAAAGCGCATCGTCATACAGTGGAAAGATGGTGATTGGCAAGGGGTGTCAGTCTTAGGGTACTCCTCGACTATTTTAACTACAGTGTAGTCGTCTATACCGTGTAATGTGGGGCGGCTCAGACAAATTGTTCCTGCAAAGGTCTCGCCATAGCCAGCGCCTCCCTTATTGGAAAAGGGAGGCGCGGACTAGAGCTAGGGTGACTTACATGAACACGTTATAAAACCGTGGTCACGATGTCGAAAAGTTCCTTTATCTTCGAAGGCAACTTTTCCTTGGGCAGTGCGCAAAGGGCTTGTGCGATGACCTTTGCGTAAAACGGCTTGCGAGCATCGAGTATTTCTTGAAGTGCGCGTTGCCGACCGTCAGGGGCATCGTAAGAACGTAAAACGTCGGTGTATATCGGTTGCTTGCACGTCTCGCACCGTGGCAACGAGGTTTTTTCGCGTTTCAAAACGGTACCCTCGCGCTTCGTTATCCACTGATCGATGTCGTCACGCCCAGCCTCGACAATCGCCTTTTCGATCAAATCGCCATAGCCTTCGTTGAGAAGGTAGCCTTCGAAGTCGGTGTCTTCGAGGCAGATGATGTTTTCAGAAGCCTCGAAACTCCCTTCACCAAAGACCTTGTCGTAATGGCGCTTTAAATCATTAAGCGTTTTGGGCTCACCGTCACTAAAGATGAAAACCGGGATATGTAAATCCTTGGCAAACATCAAGAAGGGGCGGTACTTAGCACCCGAACCGTTCACGCTTACGAAACAGACCCCACTGTCAAAGTCGGTTCGTCCCGTGTAGGCACGGAACAAGTCTGGTAGTGCTGCCTCTTCACTCTCCCCTTCGAAAAGCACAATGGCCTTAGCAAAGAGTAATTCACCGTGCGTGTTAAAGACCTCGCGTTGTAAGCGACGAAGGTCTTCTCCATCGATTTCGGGGCTTAATTGGTAGAGTTCAACCCCTGACGGCGTATTGCGTAAAAACCGCAAAGACTTAAGGTCTGCAGTGCGCGAAACAAAGGTTGAATGCGTACTTAGTATCACTTGACCCAGCATCTGCACCAGCTGACGGTACAACGTCTTTTGCGCTTGAGGATGAAGATGGGCTTCCGGTTCCTCGGCGGCAATTACAGAAAAAAGCAGCTTGTCGTTGATTTCTCGGTTTTTAGCCAAGCTTTCAATGAAAGCTTTCGTCGCGAGGAGCGAGGCCCAGCTACGCGTCCCCATGCCATGGTATTCCATCGTGAACATGTGAGCGGGCGTGGTGCCGAAACTCAGCGTGATTCGCTTCGTGATGTCTTGAATTCGACTGGGGAACGGCGCAACTTCGGCGTGCCCGATGTCTTGGAAAGATTGGTTAAGCGTATCAAGATTGGCTCGAAGCTTAGCAATCTGCGGGCTTTGACTTTGCGTTAGTTGATTGATTTCCTGAGCGAGCTCTTCAATCTTAGCCGTTTGTACGGGAGAGAATTTAGCGCCTGCGATCAACTTATGAATGAGCGAATTCTTTTTGTTGAATTCCTCCTGAATATCACGCTGGGCATCGATGGCCATAAAGTTCAGGCAATCAGGAAGCTTTATCAGTTGGTTGTCGACCGTAGTCTGCAACCACTTTTCAAAAGTCGGCCATTGGGGGAGAAGGCAACGTTGAACCTTAAAGCCCCCCGATTCCTCATCCGCGTAGGCAACTGTGCGCAGGTAGACTTCCTCTGAGTCATCTAGAACAACGGTTTCATAGGAGAGGTTGTCCATAAAGGATTGAAAGAAATCACTATTGCCTACTTCAGGACGAATCAGCATATCAACCACGATTTTTTCAGCGCGTTGGCCGTTGGGGTTGATATAGAAGTCTTCCGAGGAAAGCTCTTGGCCGTAATCGCCGAGCGCTAACTCGACGGCTTTGATGACCGAGGTCTTCCCGGAGTTGTTTGGACCGACCAATACCGCAACGCGCGGAAGGTTTATTTCAAGGTTGGCAATGCCGCGAAAGCCGGCAATGCGAAGGCTATCAATTTTGATATCCATGGTACTATCCTCAAGTGGGATGTTACTACGCGCACGATGAATGTCTCTTTGATATTTATCGTGCTCCCGCGGGGCAGGACAACGCTATCTAGCACTGCTCTGTCCCTGGTCGTTTATGGGGTGCGTTTCTGTCTGGCTTGAGTTCCGTTCCAATGAAGACAAGCCTTTCTTAGAAGTGT
>JAHHRG010000134.1 GCA_020025965.1 Sutterella sp. | reverse complement strand
GTATATAGACAAAAAAACGGCCATGATTTTATAAGTCATGGCCGTTTTTTTTGTTTTTGTCGAAGGCGGTTGCGAAGGCCTTCCGACATGTATCTTCAAAGACTAGGACGCGCCGATCCATTTGAGGAAGAAGGCGTCAAGATCGTCGGCAGGGATCTCATCGCCGGTACTCACCGGCGGTTGTGTGTTGACGAGGGCTCGTTCGATAAAGCCCAACACATTCGGGAACATGATCTTCGGACCGGTTTCGCCTTCGCCTTCCGACGATTTGATACGAACGAGGGTGCTGATTTCGGTAAGCAATGCTTCGTCGGTGACAAGCGAGTGGACAAGTTCTTCAAAGATCACGGGCGGAATCGACTGCTTCGTTTCGACCCATTGCATGGCGAGGAGCGCCTGCACGACGTAGAGGAAGCGTTTGTATTCGACTTCCGGTCGGCCGGCCAGATAATTCGTGATATGCGCCTGCGCCATGGAGCGGTAAGCCCAGTAAAGGCGCGGAATCGGTGAGCTGTGCGCGAGAAGTTTGCGCATTTCCGTCATGAAGACGGGATGAGAGCGATAAACGATCGGGGAATAGAGCCACTGCGCGAGCGAGGCGTTCCCTTTCTTGAGAAGCAAAACGGCTTTCTTCAAATCCCAACCCGAAATATCCCACAAGTCGTTTGTTTCACTTTCAATGACGTCACGCCAGGGAGAGAGCTGCAGATAGCGACGCACGGGTGAAACGTAGATAAAGCGCAAATCGTAATCGGAGGAGGGTGAGGCGAAGCCCCACGAACGACTGCCCGATTCGCAGGCATACAGAATACGGACGCCATTTTCGTTTTCAATACGACGAAGTTTGGCTTGAATTTCTTCGAATATCTCGGGGGAAAGAGCTTGCATGGAAGATCAAACGATTGAATGAGGGGGGGAATTCAACGATAACCGATTTTCCGAAACGGAGTTACCCGAAAACTTGGAGTTGACCCGGTATGTTGTTAATACACAACTTAGGAAATACCCTAGTAGGGGAGAAGATAAGAGAAAAGAGGCGGGGGAGATAAATGAGAGGCAAGAAAAAAGGTCTTCAATCCACGATTGAAGACCTTTTGACTTGAGGCCCGAGACCGTCGGTCTCAAGGACGTCTTAGCGAATGCCGGGAACCGTACGGAGACCCAGAACGCGCATCACCTTCAGGACGGTGCTGAATTCGGGGTTACCTTCACCGGAGAAGGCGCGGTAGAGGTTCACGCGGGAAAGACCCGTTTCGCGAGCAATTTCGGTCATACCATAGGCACGAGCGATTTCGCCGATGCACTTGCAAACAACGGTACCGTTACCCGGATCGTTTTCGTATGCGGTCTTGAGCATCTGTTCGAATTCACGACGAGCCTTGTTGTATTCCGAGGTAGATAACTTATGAAGCTTCATAATGATTCTCTGTCAGTAAGGGGGAGAGAAGGCGAAACAGTTGAAGCTTCCGATCGGCACCAACTTGACGATTGTCATGCGTGTGCGGAACGGAATCTTCAGGTCTCGACCAACGGTTTCAACCCCCGTTTCCCTGGGCGTATCAAGCAATTGACGTACTGTCAGTCAAGCGCTCTTTACGTTTAGCTATATATTACACTGATAAAAAAATTATTTCAAAGGGAAATGTCGTTTTTTTCGTCGTTTAGGGTGCGTTAGGGGTTGACAAATTGTAAAAAATAATATTCGTCATGTAAAACACTGAGGAAAAAATTAGCATCCCGCAATGCCTCTGCGATAGGAAGGTTTGTTAGAAAAAAACGTTCGGTCGGAAATTTTAGTCTCTCGGGGAAGACAGCAAAAAAGGCGACACCGGCAGTAATAGCCGAGTGTCGCCTTGAGTTGGAAAGTTTTATTAATTTAATTACTTTCTCAAAAGCCTTCTGCGAGTGTCTTATGGCAAACCTTAAAGCGCGTCGGGACCGTGAAGAACCGGCTGTCCTTCCTCAATCGAAATCCAGCCGCCTCGTACACATTTTTGACCTTCGAAAACCCAGTCGGGAAGAACGGCACGAACGACACCCCCGATTGCTTCGTGGACGGCGGGAATATGCGTGTGTCCGTGAATAACTATCGAGGCGTCGAACTTGTTAGCTTCCTTCAAAAAAGCAGCGGCGACGACGTCGGTGACGTCATGAGATTTGGTGACTTTTTCGGCTTGGCTCTTTTTGCGGGCATTCTCGGCAATTTGGAGACGCTTCTTTAAGGGAAGACGCAA
>JAHHRG010000133.1 GCA_020025965.1 Sutterella sp. | reverse complement strand
GTAGGTGGGTCAGTTTATGTCGTTTGGTGGGTCAACTTGCATGTCGCTTGACAGTTTGTCCGTCTTCGGTCAGGGAACCTACACCCTCTTGGATCGTCTGCATCTCACGGTCAGTCTGCGTTACGAGTATACCGAGCTAAAAGGGGAGTTCGACTACAGATTGGTGATTGGCGTGTACATCAATAAGGACGAGGAGCCCTATAATGAAAATGTTATCGGCAACAAGAAACGCTCCGAGCGGCTCGACAACTTCGAACTTCTGCCCAAGTTCTCTGTGAGCTATGACATCACCGATAACATCATGACCTATGCCACAGGGGCGGTTTTAATCACTTTGCCCGCCAATTTGATCGCCTATGGCGATGTACATAATCCATCAATCTATTACAACTTCGAATACACCTGAAACTATGAAGCAGTGAAACAGGCCTCAAGACCTTCTGGTTGGACAACCGCAGGCTTCAAAGAAGAAATCCAGACTGCCGCGACTCAAGAGTCGTTGATTCGGTGCAACCGGTCGGCTGGCAGAAGAAGCAAACTAAGCGAAGGGCTCGGTTCGTAATGAACCGGGCCTTTTTTAATCCCCAGCGCTTTCCTTCTTTAGAGCGTCTTTGAGATCAGAGCGCCTTCATCTTTTCCATGGCTTCGCTCATCGTCTCTTCTTCAGGCGACAAGTAGCGGCCCGTGGTCGCAACGGATGCGTGACCCATCGCGGCCTGCACGACGTTGACACTCATTTCGGACAAGGCATTGACGGCAAAGGTGTGACGAAGCCAGTGAGTAGAGGAGGCCGTGAGTTTGGCGGCATCCATCGGGCGAGTTTTGGCCACTTCCAAAGCGACTTTATCAAAATAGGTTTTCAACACCACATAGAGCCCGGTTCGTGTTAGCGGGGCATGAGGATGTTGTCCGCGGCCCAAATTGACGAGGAAGGGCGTCTCGGGAGCGGCGCCTTGTAAACCCATAAAGCCGCGGGCGCGGAAGGCATCGTCAATAATGCGCGACTGTTCGTCGTTTAAAGGTAAACGACGGATTTTCGCACCTTTCCCGAGAATTTCAATGGCGCGTCGAACTTTAAAGCCCACGCGGCGCTCGACAATCCAGTCTGCACGAGCTTCGATCATTTCGGAGGCTCGCATGCCGAGACTTTTTCCCATCATGAGAATCAGTTTCATGCGTTCGCGAGGCCAACCTTCGGGGAGGATCGCCAAATGCGCCACAATGTCGTCCCATTGCGCTTCCGTGAGAGAGCGGTCGGCAAAGGCCTGCGGCGCCCCCTCGCCCTTTAAGAGAGGAACCTTCGGGCTCACCTGATCGAAGGGATTGAAGATAAGGTAACCCGTTTTTTTCAGAAAGTTGTAGAGCTGCCTCACTACTACGATGGCGTTTTTGCGGCTTGAGGGGCCGAGCGGACCGTTGAAGGGGCGCCACGTGGGGGACTCTCGCGGGGTATTTTTGGGACCGATCCAGAGAGACTGCGGCTTTTTCCACTTTTGCGCCCAGGCCTTTTCGTCGGTACGCCCAAGGGCTTCGATCCAGCGAAGATAAAGCGCGGCATCGCCCGCCTTGACGGCCGACAAAGCGGTGTTGCGCTCAACAAGGCACCAGAGCAAAAAGCGCTCGGCTTCTTTTCTGTAGCTTCCTTCGGTATTGGGGTTCGAAGCGCGGGCGTTCAACCAAATGCGAATGGCGTCAAGATCGTCCTCGGCATCCAAGGCGCAGGCAAAAGCGGGAGCGCGGTTAACGGCGTTTTTCCCCGACAAGGCTTCCGAGAGGGTGAGTCTCTCCAGGGGCATGATGCCCGCGGATTCGACTTCCTCAAGGGAAGGCGAAGAATCGGTATTGGCCAGAGCTGCCGGCGCATGACCAGGCATGAAAAAGCGTGAGGTTACCTCGCCCACGTCGTCGCCGTTTTCCCACAGCCAGGTGAGAAGGTCGGTCGCTCGTTTCAAATCGATTCCCGGCACATTTTTGAACCAGCCCGGTCCCACGGCCGCGACGAGTTCGTAGAGGTCTTCGGCCGTCAGAATATCGTAACCCTTCAACGGCAACGCAAGCGCCTCGGGAAGAACCGAGGCGAGGGCCGTATCGTAGCGAAGGCGAACGGGCTTTAAAGCGTCGGTTGCATCCTTCGTTGGCGGAGCCTTGGGTAAATCGGAAACGGGCATGGGAAAAATGTTGCAAAATTAGGAAAACGATGATTCTCTCCATTGTGCCAGAGTCAAGCCGACTCGGTACATCGGTGCTCATTTTCCGAACCCGTCTCATGTCTTCTTTTTCTTCCCGTATTTTCGTTGT
>JAHHRG010000014.1 GCA_020025965.1 Sutterella sp. | reverse complement strand
GCGATATCGCGTGGTGGCGTCTAATCCGCCGTTGTTAAAACTGTCTCACAAAGTGGGGATAGTTCATTGAGGCGAGGTTTTTCTTTATTAAAGATAACAGGCAAAAAGCGTCCCATATGTTAAAAAATCAGATGTCGGTTTTGTAAGTTATCGTAAACCTCTATATCTCTTACAAAACACTTGATTGAAATAAGGGTATTCCTTCAATATAGTGGGCAGATATCGGTCCGACAGCTTTGCGAGCCATTGACAAGCCGTCTGAAACGCCCCCCCATTCAACCGATCTGCCACGATCAAATCCAAGACAAGGATCGAGAGACATGACCGTCACGCTTCAAAATTACCGCGACACTTTGGCCGCAGAACTTCTTCCGGCTATGGGCTGTACGGAACCCATTGCGCTTGCTTACGCCGCAGCCGTAGCGGGCGCTCGTTTGGGCGGGTATCCCGACAAGATGAGTGCGGAAGTTTCCCGCAATATCGTCAAAAACGTGAAGTCCGTGATCGTTCCCAATACGGGCGGACTCTACGGGATTGAGGCGGCGGTGATTGCGGGTTTTGTGTCGCGACGTCCCGAAGCGGAATTGGAGGTTCTGGCGGCCGTCACTCCCGAAGAATGTGCCGAGATCGGGCGACGTGTCAAAGAAGGCGGTTTGCGTATTAGTCAGACCGACGAACCCGACGTCTTCTTTATCCGCGTGACGGGCGAGCGCGCGGGCAAAACGGTGACGGTCACGATCCGTACTTTCCACACCAATATCACCGAAATCGTCGAAGACGGCCAAGTCGTTTTCACTAAGGAAAAAGAACACGTCTGTCACGATGCGGACGCCGTGAACGATGCCTGGTCCATTAAAGAACTCATCCGTGTGGCGCGCACCATGGATTTCGGGTCGTTGAAGCCCTACCTTGAACGTCAGATGAAATGCAATATGGCGATCGCCAAGGAAGGACTCTCGGGCAAATGGGGTGCCACGATCGGCAACATTATTTTGATGCGTGATCCGAAGGATCCGGCCGTGCGTGCCAGAGCGTGGGCGGCCGCCGGCTCGGATGCTCGCATGAACGGCTGCGAAATGCCGGTTGTGATCGTATCGGGTTCCGGCAATCAGGGCATTACCGCTTCGGTGCCCGTGGTTATTTTCGGCGAAGCACTCGAAAAGACCGAAGACGAAACCTTGCGTGCACTGCTTTTGAGTGACCTCGTAACGGTTGCGCTGAAGCAGGGTATCGGCAAATTGTCCGCCTATTGCGGTGCCGTATCTGCGGGGTGCGGGAGCGGCGCCGGGATTGCCATGCTCAAGGGCTATAACGACGGAGAAATCGAATCCGTTATCAGTAATGCTCTCGCAATTACTTCCGGTCTTCTTTGCGACGGCGCGAAGTCATCCTGTGCCGCCAAGATTTCCATGGCCGTTGAAGGCGCTTTGATTGCCGTCGATATGGTCGGCAACGACAAAGTTTTCCGAGAAGGCGACGGGATCGTGCAGGAAACGGCGGACGAAACGGCAGCGGCTGTCGGGCGAATTGCGAGCCTCGGCATGGTCGATACCGATCGTCAGATCATTCGTGAAATGCTGCACGAAGATCGAAATGAATAAAGGTTATGATCGGGGCATATTCAGTGAAGATTTCCGGCCATAACTAAATCAACAGAAAGGGCGACGTTCCCGGTAGAGGAAGTCGCCCTTGTTTTATCGGGAGAGTACGAGGTTCGGGTTTACTTTGCCTTACCCCAAACGTCGCCCCAATCGCCCGTCATGGCGCCCTTGGCGTAATCCACCACGCGATTTTCAAAGAAGTTGGTGTGACTGACGCCCAGCATCGCGTCAACCCAAGGAAGCGGGTTCTTCTTGATGCCGAAAATACCGTGCATACCGAGTCCGATCAGACGTCGATCGGTAATGTAACGGATATAGTCGCGAACTTCCTGTTTGGTCAAACGGCGCATTTCTGAGACCCCGAAAGCCAGATCGATGAAGCGGTCTTCGAGCTCGACCATCACTTCGGCAATGCCGTAGATCTTGGCCTTGAGTTCGTCGGTCCAGAGTTCCGGATTCTCCTTGATGTATTCGCGGAAAAGCTTCGTCATGGATTCCGTGTGAAGCGTCTCGTCGGCAATCGACCAGGAAATGATCTGGCCCATGCCCTTCATGGCGCCGTTGCGCGTGAAGTTGAGAAGCATCACGAAGGATGAAAAGAGCTGCATGCCTTCCGTAAAAGCGGAGAAAACGGCAATCTGTGCGGCCAAATCGCTCTTGTCGTTGATGGCGGTTTTGACGAATTCGTGTTTCGCGGCCATGGCCTCGTATTCGAGGAATTCGTTATAGATCGACTCCGGCAAACCCAGCGTTTCGATCAAGTGCGAATAGGCGGCGATGTGAACGGCTTCGCGTCCGGCAAAGGACGAGAGCATCATGCGCACTTCGGGTTGACGGAAACGCGGCAGATAGGCGTTCACATAAGCGGACGAGACGTCAATGTCGCCCTGGGTAAAGAAGCGGAGAATTTTCGTCAGGAAGTCGCGCTCGGAGTCCGTCAGATTGCGCTGATAGTCCTTGACGTCTTCCATCATCGGGACTTCGGTCCAGAGCCAGTGCATCTGTTCGCTTTCCATAAAGGCTTCGTAAGCCCACGGATAGTTGAACGGTTTGTAGTAATCGCGCCCTTCGAGCAAATTGGGTCGGCGGGATCCCTGAACGTTTTCGGTCGTCGTGTCGATCGTCTTGTCGGTCATGATTCTTATCCTTCGCAAGCCAGGCATTCGGTGTCGTTGGCAACGGCCTGCATGTCAATTTCGTCTTCAATACGCTTTCGTTCCACTTGAACGCCGACGCGGTCCGCTTTACGCAGTTTGTCCGAGCGGTTGTAGTAGAGGGACTTCAGGCCGCGTTTCCATGCCGTGAAGTGGCAGGCATGGAGGTAGCCGATCGAGACGTCGGGCGCAAAGAAAAGGTTCACGCTCTGTCCCTGATCGATAAAGGCCTGACGGTCGGCGGCCAAATCGACGATCCAACGCTGATTGATTTCAAAGGCGGTTTTGAAGACGGCCTTGATGTTTTCCGGCAAATCGTCACGATGCTGCACGGAGCCGTCGTGCGCAATCAAATCGGCCCAAACTTCATCCGTATCCATGCCGCGTTTGGCGAGCTCAGCCTTGAGGAAGCGGTTCTTCATGATGTAGGCACCCGAGATCGTATCCTGGCGATAGATATTCGCGCGGTAGGGTTCGATTGAGGGGCTCGTACCGCCCATGATGAGAGACGACGAGGCATTCGGCGCAACGGCCATCCAGTGAGAGAAGCGGCGTTTGACGCCCGAATCGGCCGCATCGGGACAGGCCCCGCGAGCTTCACAAAGAAGGGCGTCGGCGCGTTCGCATTCGTCGTGGATATGCTTGAAAATCTTGCGGTTCGTCACCTTGGCAATGACGGACTCGAAAGGAATGCCTTTCTTTTGCAAGTAGGCGTGGAAACCGAGTGCGCCGAGACCGACGGAACGTTCGCGCATGGCGGAATATTTCGCACGCGCAATCGTATCGGGCGCGTGATCGATGAAGTACTGCAGGACGTTGTCAAGGAATTCTAGCGCATCGCGAACGAACGCTTCGTTATCCTTCCACTCGTCAAAGTATTCGAGATTCAAAGACGAGAGACAGCAGACGGCCGTACGATCCTTCGAAGTCGGGAGGAAAATTTCCGTACAAAGGTTCGAACCGTGAATCGAGAGTCCCTTGTCCTTGAGCCACGAAGGAAGGGCACGGTTAGCCGTATCCGTGAAAACCAAATAAGGTTCGCCCGTCTGCATGCGCATTTCGAGAATACGCTGCCACAAATCGCGTGCGGAGACCGTGTCGACCACCTCGCCGTTGGCGGGATTGACGAGCGGCCAGCTGTCGTCTGCGTCGGCATCGCGCATCGACGCTTCGATCTTGGCCATAAACGCGTCGGTGATGTTGACGCCGTGGTGCAGATTCAAAGCCTTGAGATTCTGGTCGCCCGTGGGCTTTCTCATTTCCACAAAGGGAATGATGTCCGGATGATCGACTGACAGGAAGGCTGCGTAAGAACCGCGGCGCGTGGAGCCCTGACGATAGGCGAGGCAGGCGGCATCGTAGACCTTCAAGTGCGGCATGACCCCTACGGACTTCTCGTCGGCCGAACGGATGCCGACATGAATGCCGACGCCGCCACCGAGCATCGAGAGCCAGTTGACTTCGGAGAGCGTGTCAACGAGACCCACGGCGCTGTCGTCCATATAGGAGAGATAGCAGGAAACGGGCAGTCCGTATTTCGTACGACCGAAGGCGAGTACGGGGGTCGAGAAGGAAAGCCAGTGGCGAGAAGCGTAGTCGTAAATGCGCTGAGCGTGTTCGGGATTCGAAGCGAAGGTTTCGGCAACGAACTTGAAGCGCTCCTGAGGGCTCTTTTCGTCCGGACGCATATAGCTTTCGCGAAGTCGCATCAGACCGAGTTCGTCAAAGAGCGCATCACGGGAGAGATCGATAGTAAGAGACATGGCGGGTTCTGTTTGAGAAGAGTTATCGGAGCGATAACCCCTTTATATGGGCGTTCTAAATCTAGGAAAACACAATGTGTAGTGTTTTCGGCGGTCTTTGGATAATAGCAGTAGAGCGTCGAAAAAAGTAGATCGTCGCCTTCCCCTAAAGACGCTATCGACATAAAAAAGAGACATGCTTTTTGAGCGATGTCTCTTTCGTACATGATCAAATCAAACGATCGGCAACTTCATCGTTTTCTTGCGTTCGACCAGATCCGCCAGGGTAATACCGGAGAAGAAGTTGTTGACCAAACCGTCCACTTCGCGCCAGAGTTCGGCGGAGGGACAGGTTTCGCTTCGATCGCAGGATCCCGGTTCGTCCAGACAGGCGATGTGGGTGACATTCGTTTCCGTAACGGCCAGGATATCCGCGACCGTCACTTCATCGGTCGGCTTGGCAAGCTTGTAGCCGCCTAAAGGGCCGCGCACGGTCTTGAGAAGGCCGGCCTGCGTCAGCATGGGGACGATCTGTTCAAGATATTTGCGGGAAATGTCTTCGCGGGTCGATACGGCTTTGAGCGGCACGTAGGACTTCCCGTCCTGACAGGCCAGATCCAACATCAGACGCAGGGCGTAACGACCCTTGGTCGTCACTTTAACGAGATTCATCATTGACGCACGCTCCTTACGATCGTGCCCGGGAGATCCATCTCGGTGGAACGGAAGGGGCTGATGTCGATGCCGCCGCGGCGGGTAAAGCAACAGAACACTGTGAGGGCCTGGGGCTTAAAAGCGTTCATCAAATCGTTGAAAATCGTCTCGCAGCACTGTTCGTGAAAGCCCTGATGGCGGCGGAAGGAAACGATATAAGCCAAGAGGGACTGATGGTCGATCTTGGGACCCAAATAGCCGATCGTGATGCTGGCGTGATCGGGCTGACCGGTGACGGGACAGCGGGAACGCAAGAGGTTCGAGGAGAGAATCTCCGTGACGGGCTTCGCGTCCTCTTCGGCCGGAGCCGGTTTGAGCAACGTCGGATCGACATCGTAAACGGTAAAGGTCATGTCGCCCGCTTCCTTTTCGAGAAGGGTGCCGGGCACGTCGCGAACCGGGCAGTGCCAGCGGTCAACGGGCGAAAGATGGACGGCAATGTCAGCCCCCACGCAGGCACCGACGTCACGGCGGATCAGTTCTTCGGCTTCTTTGACGGACTTGATGACTGTCTGCGTGAGACTCCCGATATAGAGCTTGAGCGACTTGGATTCAACGATATTCGGGCTCGTTGCAGGAATATGGATTTCACCCGCGGCAACCTGCGGCAGGCCGCGTTCGTCGATCCAGGTCATTTCATAGAGACGCCAGATATCGGTCCCTCGGAAATCGTGGCGGCCGATGGCGTCGCGCCCGAGAGAGCGGGCAATGGGCGTCAGAAGCTCGGGGGCATAGTGATCGATGTAGTCGGTCGTTTTCCCGAGAAGCGTATTGGCGGGAGCGTTAGCAGACATTCTCTCTTCCCAAATGTGTATTGATGGATGTTTGCCTATTATAGGTGAGAGCCGTCTTCAGTGGAATACGCGTGATTTCCTTCTCTTGGAAGAAAGAAGGAAAGAAATCCGTCTGAAAGAGGCTCCGGAGGAGAGGCAAAAAAAAAGGAGACGATCTCCAAACTGGAGGTGCGTCTCCTGCTTCCTTCAGGAACGGGCTTAAAGAGCGAAGAAACCTGTTCGGATACTTACGCTCAACGGAAAGTCCGGCTTCTTACTTGAGACGATCCTTGAAGGCCGTACCGGCCGTGAACTTCGGGGTACGGCAGGCCGGGATCTGGATGGTTTCGCCGGTGTGCGGGTTACGACCGACGCGAGCAGCGCGTTCGGTAGCGGCGAAGGTACCGAAACCGATGAGACGGACATCCTCGCCGTTGGCAACGGCGGTGATGATTTCTTCCATGAGAACTTCAACGGCTTCGCCAGCCTGAACCTTGTTAAGGCCGGTCTTGGCGGCGATCTTATCGGTAAGTTCGGACTTGTTCATAATGACTCCTTGGATGACCCACTAACCTATGTAAATTGAATACTGTTGCTCAGAGAGCGAAGGGCGCCGTCACGGATCGAGAGGATAAGTCTTTTCTTTATTTACTTCCCTATCGCCCTTTTGGGCCGATGCGGTGCGGCGTTGGTCAAAATATAAGACAAATTGAAGAAAAAATCACCACCCCGAATTCAGGTCGGCTCACGGTCGATTTCGACTAGTAGAGTACGGAATCGAGCGGAAAGCTTGGGAAAACCCTAACAAATCGAAGGGGCTCCATCGAATTTATGCACATAAAAATACCGATCGGGTCATAACTAAGCTTTAGCAAAGTTTATTTTCAGCTAAACCCCTCTCTTTGAGGGCGATTGATAAAAGTCGATTATTTTGACAGCTTATGACCCAAATCAAAGATTGGAGGGTGCGTTCACCTTTTCGGGGCTCGCAAGGCATGGCCGAAACGTAGCTGTTCTCTAGGGTTTTGGAGAATTGAGAAAAAATGATTTGTGTGTCTCAAACACACGTTTTGAGAGTATTTCGCGTTTTAACGAGGCTTTTCTGGGGTATAGGAAATAAAAAAGACTGCCGACTCTCAGTCAGGCAGTCTCTTTATTTAAGGCGGAAAGGGACGTGCAATCGACGCTATTCTTTTGATTTTCCTTTCGCTTTTTCTTCCTCGCGGCGTCGTGCGTCAAGGAAAGCTTTCATCTTGCCGTCGACATTCTTGTCGGCCATTGTGTCTTCACCGTAAAAGAGGCGGATCACGCGCCAGTTGACGGCAAAAAGAATCACGACGGCGGAAAGTCCTTGCGCCCAGTAACCCAAAAGGCACCAGGTTGTGCGTTCTTGAGGTTCACCATAGAAGGCGCGGAACCATTCGTTCATATCGCCGTAGTCGGTCGCGTGAATGGCGAACGCTAGGAGCGAGAAAGCATAAAGAGCGAGCGAGAGGCGCGTCGCGTGACGTTGAGCTTCCCAACGGTAACCGGTGAGACGTGCGACCAAGAGCACCACCACGGGAATCAGAAAGGGAAGCGCCGTGGTGAGCGTTCCGAGGAGCAATTCAAGCATAAGGTCTTAGTGTTTCGACAGAAAAAGAAAAGGACGGCAAATTTTAGCATTGCCGTCCTGAGTTCTTTCTAAAGAAGAAGCTTAGAGATAGGTCGCGACGAGATCGTCAACGTGGGTTTTGGCCTTGACGCCGCGCATGACTGCAGTGAAACGGCCGGTCTCGTCAATCACGAAGGTCGAGCGTTCGATGCCGAAACACTTCTTTCCGTACATATTCCTTTCCTTCATGACGCCGTAGAGCCGACAGACCGTTTCTTCCTTGTCGGAAAGAAGCGGGAAGTTGAGCTCCTGACGATCGCGGAAACCGCAGTGAGATTTCACGCTGTCGCGCGACACACCGAGAATTTCGAAACCTGCCGCTTTAAAAGCATCGTAATGGTCTCGGAAAGCTTGGGCTTCGGTCGTGCAACCGGCCGTATTGTCCTTCGGGTAAAAGTAAAGAATCACTTTTTGTCCGCGAAGGTTTGAGAGCGTCACGGGTTCGCCGCGATCCGATTCGAGCGTAAAGTCGGGAGCGGCGTCACCGATCGCAAACATGTCTTCGACTGGAGTTTTGACCATGATGTTTTTTCCTTCTGTCATTTGCCGATCGCGAATCGAACGGTCCTTGTGCTTTTCGATCGGTCAACGTCAAAAAGTATACGCCCAAGGAAACGGTGGAAAGCTATCGGTCGTGATGATTCGCCCCGATGGCGACAACAAGGTCGTCCTTCTGGTGAGGAGTCGGTCGGTGATTCCGAAACGACAGACAGTTGAATTGTCGAATGCTATGAGATATCCGTCTTGCATAGACATAATAAATGCAAAAATTGCAGGTCGTAGTAAGAGAACAAACAAAGACTGAGGTCAAACTTAGTCTACATACATTCTGTTACATCAAGTGTTGCTCATGCGGTGAATATTTTTTTCTCTTCCCAACTTCTCATCTTTCGTTGAAAGAGGGAGAAAACGAGCGATTGAAGAGGGCGTGACGAGCGAAATAAGCTCTTTGATAGTTTTTACGCTGAAAAGGACAGCGCCAACGAGCACAGGGCGATCGGCCTTTGGGGAAGATAACGACTGTATTTTCCAAAAACCGACCGATTACACTAAAAATCGTGTGCAGAAAAAAACCAATTTCGGAATTAGGGTAAACGCTTATCCTCGCTATAATTCAGCGACATAATGTGTTAAAAATATTGACAACGAAATCCTTACGGAGATATCCCATGCATTACGAGAAACTTCCGATTACCCCGTTGCCGACTCCTTATATGCACGGCGTTTCGGTCATCGACGGTAAATGGCGTTCTCGCATCCTGGCGGTGATCAATTACTACACTGCACTGCGATACACCGAATTGCGCGAAGCTCTTCGCCCCATTTCCGATACGGTGCTCGCCAATCAGCTCCGTTATTTGATTGACGAAGACATTATCGTCAAAATCGAATTGAACGATGCCTCCGTTTGCTATTCGTTGACTGAAAAGGGCAAGGGGATCATTCCTGTTCTGCGCATGCTCGCTCAGTGGTCGCAGCAGTGGGGTTATTCCGAACCGAAGCCCGAAGCACCGGATCCGAAGGCTCGCATTCCGTCGAATCCTTTCCGTACGTCGCTCGCTGGTGCACGCCGCGCCAATATGATGTTTGCTGGCCTGGACGATGCCGAGGCCCTGCAGGGATTCCCTCTCACCGAACAAGACTAAGCGCGATTTCGAATCCGCCTCTTTTGTCTAAAGATCGCACCCGTGAATTCGAGTGCGTTTTTTTGTCCGAACGTTTTCCCGATTGTGACCGCTTTGAAAGCAAACCTTAAATAAAGAATAGGCCCGATTACCAAGTGGTAGTCGGGCCTATTCGAATCTTTAAAAAAAAGATTACTTGCGGAAGGCGGCTTCAAGAGCCGGAACAACCTGCTTCTTGCGGCTCATGACGCCTTCGAGGAAAGCGTGCTTGCCTTCTTCGTATGTCTTGCCGAAGCCTTCGAGGACACGAGCGGGATCGTCGGAAACGATCAGAAGTTCGGAACCTTCCTTCATGATGTCCGTGAGAAGGAGCATGGCGGTGTGACGGCCTTCTTCAGACTTCACCTTGGCGAGTTCGGCTTCGAGATCGGCCTTGATGTCGGCGACGATGTCGAGGGAGACGAGTTCAAGCTGACCGACGCCAACCTTGGAGCCGTTCATATGGAAATCCTTGAAGTCACGGAAGATGAGGGAACGCAACGTGCAACCGGACACGGCGGACTTGGCCGTGAAGAGTTCCATACCGAGCGCTTCGATATCATCGATACCGGCAATCTTGGCAAGGGCTTCGGCAGCTGCGCGGTCGAGATCGGTCGTCGTCGGGGACTTGAAGATCACCGTGTCGGAGAGGATGGCGCAGAGCATGGCACCGGCCAGGTTCTTCGGGATTTCAAAGCCCATGTAGTCATACATGGCCTTGAGGATGGTGTTGGAGCAACCGACCGTCCAGATGATGCATTCGACCGGGGAGGTGGACGTCACGTCACCGAGCTTGTGGTGGTCGACGATACCCTTGAGGTTGGCCTGATCGATGTCGGCAGGGGCCTGGGCCTTGTCGGAGAAGTCAACGAGATAAACGTCGCGGCCGGCAACGCTCGTCACCACTTCCGGAGCTTCGAGACCGAAGCGTTCGAGGATGAAGGCGGTTTCCGGAGCGGGCTTACCCTGAGCTGCCGGCACAACGTCAAGACCGCGGCGCTTGTAGAGGTCGGCGCAGACGATGGCGGAAACGATGCTGTCGGAGTCGGGGTTCTTATGACCGAGAATAAGAGCGGACATGGGTGTGTAACCTTTGTTGTTCTGTATTAAGTAAAAAGTGTCGTTTATTTTAGCGTTTTTCGACGCGCTCTACCTGAAAGTGCGGGCTAATAAATAAAAACTAAATGCTTTAGGGCTTCCGATAGCGTATAGACGGGATGCCCGGGCTCTTTTCCGAAGCGCGGCGAAGGGTTTCCCTGAGAGGCCGAGCCCAAAGGCTAAGCGTAGAATATCGGCTTCTTTGACTCTTTTTGGTGCTTCCAACATGCTCTATTTTCAGTCCGACTACCTGGAAGGTTGCGATCCCGCGATTTTGAAGGCCCTGAATGAAACTAACCTTGATTCGACGCCTGGGTACGGCGAAGACAAGTGGTGCGACCTTGCCCGGGCACGCATTCGCGAGGCCGTAGACATGAAAGAGGCCGACGTTCATTTACTCGTGGGCGGGACTCAGACCAACTCGACGGTCATCCGTGCCATTCTGAGAAACTACGAAGGCGTCATCACGGCCGACACGGGGCATATTTGCGGGCATGAAGGCGGCGCCATTGAAGCGACGGGCCATAAGGTGCTCACGCTTCCCAACACCGACGGCAAAATCACCGCAAAGCAAATCGAAGATTATTGGAACGCCTGGTATCAGGACGAATCGAGAACGCACCTCGTCAAACCCGGCATGGTGTACATCTCTTACCCGACTGAATACGGTACGCTCTATCGTAAGGCCGAGCTCGAAGTCATTTATGCCGTCTGCCGACGTCTGCATCTGCCGCTCTTTATCGACGGCGCTCGCTTGGGTTACGGTCTTGCTGCGAAGTCCTGCGATCTGACGCTGCGCGATCTCGCTCGTCTTTGCGACGTCTTCTATATTGGCGGTACGAAGGTCGGGGCGCTCTTTGGCGAAGCCGTCGTGGTTCCCGATCCGACGCTCATGCCGCATTTCTTCACGACCATGAAACAGTCGGGGGCTGTCCTGGCCAAAGGCCGCATGTTGGGCATCCAGTTTGCCACGCTCTTTGAAGACGATCGTTATGTGAAGATTGCCCGTCACGCCATTGCGATGGCTGAAAAGCTGACCGAAGCTTTCCGTCGAAAGGGCTACCGATTCTTTCTTGAAACGGAAACCAATCAGATCTTCATTGTGATGAAAAACGAAGACGTCGAACGACTCACGCCCGACGTGACGTTTACGCACTGGGGACCGTTGAACGAAAAGGAAACGATCGTTCGCTTTGTGACTTCCTGGGCCACTCAAGAAGCCAATGTCGAGAAAGTGATTTCTTTGCTCTAAAAGAATCTCGGATCTCTTCAAACACCGTTCGAACGCCACTCTCGTGTTGAACGGTGTTTTTTTCAGAAGATCGAGAAGTCGGGATCCGTCTCAAAGGTCATCACGTCGCCCGTCGTTGGGTGCGGGAACGTTAGGGCTGCCGCATGAAGGCAAAGCCTCGTGTGACCAGCTTCCGCAAGAATGCCTTGCGAGTCGTAGAAAGAGTCGCCGTCGATCGGACGATCGAGTCCTTTGGCATGAGCACAGTGAACACGCAACTGATGCGTGCGGCCGGTTTCGGGCCAGAGGTTGACGAGAGCTTTTCGGCGGCCGTCGGGAGGTGTCTCAATACGAATAAGTTCCCAGTCGGTGACGGATGGCTTGCCGCCTGCTTGGGCGGACAAGACACATTGCCGAGGTCGATCAAGCGAATTCAGAGCAATCGGTAGATCAATCGAACCGCTGTTCTCGTCGGGTACGCCTTCAAGTCTGGCCACGTAACGTTTTAAAACCGTCCCGTTTCGAAAGCTTTCGTGAAGAATCCGTTCGGCCTCGAGCGTCTTGGCAAAAACGAGCAACCCCGAAGTATCCGTATCGAGACGATGCACCACACGAAGCGGCCCCGCCGTCTTTTCGAGTATCGATTTGGCGGAGATCGCTTCTCTAACGCCCGGTACCGAAGCGAGCCGTGCGGGCTTGTCAATCACGATCATGGCATCGTCTTCGAAAAGGACGGGGAGGGCGGGGTCGGCGGTAACGATCGGGCGGTCGTCTTCGTGAGGAATACCGTCAAGGAGCGCATTGATGAGGTATTTCACACTCGTCACCGGGGCAACGAACGTACCGTCGTGCTTCATTTCGTGCGGCATTGAGGGACCGATCCATCGCTCGGCGGTACCGATCAGCGTCCATTCTTTGCCGGGCTCCGCTGCGCGAAGACGGTTGAAACGCTCAAGCACGACGACCGTCGGCGACGAAAGGCCGCGGGCGACGGCATAGCGCCACTGAGCCTTACGCTTTTCCCACACGGCACCGCCCTGATCAAGCGGCAAATTCGAGTAGCCGGCAAAGATAGTCGCCAAAACGGCTTCAATCGGGATTTCTTTTAACTTCCCGGTCATCAGTAAGCTGCTTGGAAGGCGATCTTCCTCAAGCGCCGGCCAGAGCATCGCAGGCGTCAGATCGTTCCACTTGAGGTGCTTTTCCAGGGGAGCCGGCTCCAACGCCGAAAGAAGCCTCTCTTCGCCCGTGATCGTCAATCGGCAAAGAAGTACGCCCGCACGCCCCTGAAAGTCTGCGGGCAAAACTTCAGCTTTGGCTTTGATTTGCAACTCCGGTGACGGCGGAACGGTAAAAGGCGAGGCGTACATGTCGGGAAAGGGCCTTGGGGAAACAAAAATTGGCGAATCCACATTTTACCGTTTACGCTAATTCCTGAGATCCCTCTTCGATTTGCTAAGAACTTCGTCGAAACAGCACAAAAGTGGTCTCGAAAATCATCAAATACAGTAGGGAAAACCCTCAATCTAGGGGGTAAAAGGCAACAAAAGCCGTCAAGCATCAGTTTTTTTCGCTATGTTTACATTTCGCACTTCGCGTTTTCACTTAGAAAACGATTTGCGACTCAGCGTTACAAAAACAACTTTGGAAGATCACAAAGTGAATAAAACTTTTAAGAACGTCTTTAGCTTCGCGATGCCTTTCCTTCAAGCCTCGCTTGTGAAGCAGATTTTGGTCGGTCTCATTCTGGGTACCGCCTTGGCCATGGTTTGGCCTGCTGCCGCCAATGAAGTCGGCATTCTCGGCACCATCTTCGTCTCAGCCTTGAAGGGCGTGGCGCCGGTCCTTGTGTTTGTTCTTGTGATGTCAGCCATCGCCAATCAGGAATTGGCCGGCGACGTTCACATTCGATCCGTGATCGTCCTTTACCTGATCTCAACTTTTGCGTCCGCTTTTACGGCCGTTTTGGCGAGTTTCCTTTTCCCGACGACCCTGACTCTGATGAACGTGGAAGCCGCCACGGCGGCTGCTCCTGCCGCCATCAGTGAAGTGTTGCGCGGTCTCCTTCTCAACATCGTTGACAACCCCGTGCACGCCATTGCGAACGCCAACTACATCGGCATTCTCTCCTGGGCCATCGCCTTCGGCATCATTCTTCGCTGTGCCCGTCCGGAAACTCGCATTGTGCTTCAGGATGCCGCCCGTGCCGTTGAAATCGTGGTGCAGCTTGTCATTCGTTTTGCTCCGATCGGTATTTTCGGTCTCGTTGCCAATACCCTCGCTCAGGAAGGCCTCGGCGTAATGCTCGAATACGGTCATCTCCTCCTTGTCCTGATCGGTGCCATGGCTTTTGTCGCTTTGATTTTGAACCCCTTCATCGTCTTCTGCTGCACGCATGAAAATCCCTATCCGGTGACTTTGATGTGCTTGCGCGAATCGGGTGTTTCCGCTTTCTTCACGCGTTCCTCGGCCGCCAATATTCCGGTCAATATGGAAATCTGTCGCCGCCTGAAGTTGCCGGAATCCACCTATGCGATTTCGATCCCGGTGGGTTCGACGATCAACATGGCAGGTGCCGCCGTCGTGATCACGATCATGGCGCTCTCCGCCGCTTATTCGCTCGGCATTGAAGTGAGCTTCGCTTCGGCTTTGTTCCTCTCCATCGTAGCTTCCGTTTGTGCGGCCGGTACCTCCGGTGTTCCGGGCGGTTCCCTGATGCTGATTCCTTTGGCCTGCGGTCTCTTCGGCATTGATCAGACGATCGCCATGCAGGTTGTTGCCATCGGCTTCATCATCGGCGTCCTCCAGGACTCGACCGAAACCGGCTTGAACTCTTCTTCCGACGTTCTCTTTACCATTGCCGCTTGTAAGCGCGCCGAACGTCTCCAGAAGGCCAAGGCTAAAGAAGCCTGAGCCTCATCTCTAAAACGCTGATACCCCATCGGGCGGTTCCCAAAAACAGGAACCGCCCGATTTTTTATTCGCGACGGTGAGGAGTAACCCGTAAGCATCTAGTTGATAACCCTCGTTTTTCACACCCTCGAAAACCTTGCCGTGTAGACTTTTCGAGACTTTGCCGGCCTAATGACCGTAGACCGGGACTAATCTTCATTGAGGAGACTCTGATGCATTCCACTCTTTTACGACGCTCACCTGTGGCCGTAGCGCTTGCACTCACTTTTGCCGTTGCGTCCATGACAGCCAACGCCACTTCTCCGAAGTGGCATGACTCGGCTGTTCGCGGCAATCCCGCTTCCTGGGAAACGCCCGAATATCAGAAGGACTGGGGGTTGACCGTGATGAACGCCTCGGACGCTTACGCCCGCGGCTATACCGGTCAGGGCGTGCAATTGGGTGTTATGGATTCGGGGGTCCTAAAAGAACATCGGGAATTCTCTGACGGCCGCATTACGGTGACGAAGGTTGAAGGCGAATACGGTACGACGGGAAACCGCTATCCGCAGGCCGTGAAGGAAGGCGATGTGGGTCTGCCTTATACAAAAGGCGAAAAATTTAAGTTGACGGGCGACTTCGTCAAGGGGCTCAACGACTCTCACGGCACGCACTGCACGGGGACGATTGCCGCCGCTCGAGACGGCCGTGAAATGCACGGCGTGGCCTTTAACGCCCGTGTCGTCGTCGGCAACACCGGCGCCACCGACAATAACAATTACGGTCCTTTCCAGGACTATCAATATTTCTATACGGGCTGGAAGGCCTTGGTCGATGCCGGTGCGCGCATCATTAACAACTCCTGGGGCACGAACACCAGAGTCTTCGAGCGCTACGACATCAATCCCGACGGCACCATTGTGATGAAGGACGGCAAGCCTGTCGTCAACACCTCAAAATACAAGGATCACCTTGCGACCGATACCGAAGCGCAGATCGAATACGAGTACATGCTCTTTAAAAAGCGCTATGGCGGCGAACCCGACTTTGTCGATGCGGCACGCGATGCGATCACGGGACACGACACCGTGCAAGTCTTTACAACCGGGAACCGCGACTTCGCACATCCTTTCTATCGTCCGCTTTATCCCTACTTCAATCCAGCCATCGAAAGTCAGTGGTTAGCCGTGGCCGGGCTCGAGCAGTATTGGGAATACGTGAAAGATCAGGACGGGAAGGATCTCAAGGTTGAACTAAAGGATCAAAAAGGGAACGGTATCGGGACAAAGGCAAACGTTACCGAACGTGAAGCCGGGCGCTATCGCTTGGTCAGCAACTGGAATGAAGCGGGCGAAGCCAAGTGGTGGACCGTTACGGCCCCCGGCAAATTCGTCTATTCGACCATTGCGGAAAAGGATCACGGCGGCAAGTTCGTTTTTCCCGATAAGGCAGACGGCTATTCGAATCCCAATCACGTGACGCACAATACGGGCTATTTGTCCGAAACGCCGACCGACGATTACGGCATCAAGAGCGGTACGTCAATGGCAGCCCCGCACGCAACGGGCGCTTTGGGCGTGATTCTGTCTCGTTATCCCAACATGACCGCCTCTCAGGCACGCGACGTGATGCTGACGACGGCGCGTCATGACGGTATGGAGGGCTGGACCAATACGGACGGCACGGAACCTGCTCCCGGTGAAGTATCGGACCGAATGGGCTGGGGTGTTCCCGATCTGAAGGCCGCTATGGAAGGCCCCCGCCAGTTCCTCGGACGATTCGTTTATCGACTCGAAGGGACTGACGTTTGGAACAATGACATTTCGCAGGTCGCGCTCGATCAGCGCCGACGTGAAGAAAAGGCCTGGATGAAGAAGACGGAAAACGGAACGAAGCTCGATGCCTACCCGTATGAACTCGGTGCCGGAGCTTTGGTGAAAGACGGTGATACGGATATGACGAATCACCTCATTGATCTCGAGGATGCGAAGAAGTGGCGTGCCGAATTCTTCAAGACCCGTGCCGATGCCATCAAAGCCCGCATTTACGACGGTTCTTTGGTAAAGGCCGGCAACGGTACGCTCACGATGACGGGCACGAATACCTACCGCGGCGGTACAACGGTCGAAGCCGGCCGTCTGATTGCTTACCCGCAATCGCTGGGCCTCGGTGCCGTGACGGTCAAAAAGGGAGCCGTGCTTGAAATCTTGGCGGGCGATCGCGCTAAAAAGGCCGACTTTAAGGTTCTGGTCGAAAAGGGCGGCAAGGTCGTTCTTCACGATGCAGCATATAACTTCCACGTCAATGCCGAAGCCGGTGCGGAAGTGACTGTTGTGAAATAACTCGCAATAGAAATCGATCGACTAAAGAACAAAACCGCCGATTCTTAGAGTCGGCGGTTTTTGTGTTTCAGAGATCCGATCAAAGTCGGCGGAAGAGCGAGTCGATTGCTGTCGGATCCTTCGTAACGGTCAAAGCCAACTGCAGAAGAACGCGAGCTTTCTGCGGATTAAGGCTCCCAGACGGGACAAAGCCCGCCTGCTGCCATCGCTCGAGCCCTTCGACAATCGCACCGCCGTGAACGCGTGAGGCACGGACAATCACGATCCCTGCCTTAGCCGCTTCAAAGAGGGCGGGTTCAGTCTCTTCGTGGATAGAACCGTTGCCCGTTCCGGCATGAACAATCCCTTCGGCACCTGCGGTCACGGCGGCCTTGACCATCACGCCGTCGTCGTCCGTATGAGAATAGACGATGTCAACGCGCGGGAGTTTACCGTGAGTCTTTAAATAGAGATCGAGCTTTTCAAGCGTAAAGGGCGTCTTCGTCGTGTGATCTTTGGCGGAAGCACCGATAAATTCTATGCGATCGCCCGAAATCGACCCGATCGCACCCAAGTCCGGACCGCGGAAGGTGGCGACATTCGTCGGGTGCGTTTTCGTCATGTCGCGAGCGGTACCGATCGAATCGTTCAAAACAATCAACACGCCTTTACCGCAGGCGTCAGGGGAGGCTGCCACGCGGACGGCATTTAAGAGATTCAAAGGACCTTCGGCGGACAAAGCCGTCGCGGGACGCATGGCCCCCGTGAGGACGACGGGCTTATCGGTCGAGAGAAGCAAATTCAAAAAGTAGGCGGTTTCTTCCAAGGTATCCGTGCCGTGCGTGACGACAATTCCGTCAACTTCGTCTCGTCGGGCTTCTTCTTCGATGGCGTGTGCCAAGTCCGACCAGACCGAGGCTTTCATCGAACTCGAGTCGATATTGGCGATCTGACGCGCTTCAATGTCGGCAACATCCGTCAATTGGGGCACGGCTGCGATCAGATCGTTAACGTTGAGCCCCTTGATAGAGTAGCCCGTCATCTGAGTGGCGGAGTCGCCGGAACTGACGATGGTCCCGCCGGTGGCAAAGATGGCAATTCGCGCTTTTTTCATTGTTGCAAAACCTTTAACTGAATCAAACTTAATTGCAATTGATGAAACCTAGGAACTTAATCGGTTTTCGGGCATAATGGTTTCTCCTAATAGAGGGTTCCGACTATGTCAATAAATAAAACCAAGACCGTCCTTTCCCAAGATACTCTTTCCGACGACGATATCGTTTATCTGCTGGGGCTTACCGACCCCGAAGACTGTGCCTTGCTTCAGCAGAAAGCGTTCGATGTCACCACGAAGTACATGGGCAACTATGTATATTATCGCGGTTTGATCGAAGTATCGAACATCTGCACCGCGGGCTGCCGCTACTGCGGTATTCGCCGTGAAAACCACTGTGTCGAACGCTACACGATGAAAACCGAAGAAATCGTGAAAGAAGCGCTCGATGCCGCGAAGATGGGCTACGGCTCGATTTGTCTGCAGGCCGGCGAACGACGCGATGCGAAGTTTGTCGACTGGATCGAAGCCGTTCTCGAAGAAATTCACGCAAAGTCCGTGTCCGAATTGCTCCCCGAGGGACTCGGCATTACGCTGAGTCTCGGCGAACAGACGCTCGAAACCTATAAGCGCTGGGCGAAGGCCGCCGGCACGATGTCTTTGCGTTACCTTGCTCGCTTTGAAACCTCGAACGTCAATCTCTTTAAGATTCTCCACGCCGCGCACGGCAATCATGAAAAGGTGCTCGAACACCGCTTCAAGATCATGGAAAATCTTCGCGAAGCGGGCTATCAGCTCGGTACCGGCGTCATGATCGGTATTCCGACGCAGACCTTGGAAGACCTCTGCCGCGACATCCGCATGTATCAGAAGTTGAATGTCGACATGGTCGGTATGGGCCCCTATCTTTTGTCCGAAGGCAGCGACCTGACCGAATACGGCATGATGGAACCGGATAAGTTGATCCAGTTGTCTCTCAATATGATTGCCGTCACGCGCATCGTCTTGAAGGACGTCAACATTGCCGCCGCCACCGCGCTCCAGGCCATTCGTCCGGACGGCCGCGAGCTCGGCATTCGCTACGGCGCCAACGTCATGATGCCGAATCTGACGCCCACCAAGTATCGCGAAGGCTATCAGCTCTACAAGAATAAGCCGGGCCTCAAGGATACGCCGGCCTCGGCCGCCCGCGTCTTTGAAAAGAGCATCCTGAGAGTGGGACGCGAAGTGGGTTGGAACCTCACGGGTTCTTCGATCCGCTGGCAGAACCGTACGGGTATTACCGAAACGGGCGATGCCAAGCGCATTCTTCCTGACGAAGAGGTCTACGAAGAATGGCTTGAACCCGCTGCGACGAAGTAAAACGCCCCGATCGTTCATCTCTCGCGTCTTTGTGTGAGCAAAGAGTAGGCCGTTTGCAAATTTCTCCTGCAGACGGCCTTCTTTTTGCCTACAATTTCGCCAATCATTAATGGAGACCTTTTTCGTTATGCGTGATGATTTGAAAACCATCTTGAGTGGGTTTGCTCAATTTGCGGTCGGTGTGCTCGTTGCCGCCGGTTCCTTAGGCCTCTATCTCTTCAGTTATTCTCATCCCATGCCTCACGAATCCTGGATTGAGGTGGGGCAGGAAGCCTTTCTTCTCGCCGCTACGCTCGTTATGAGTTTCGAAGCTAAGAAGGACAAGGCCTATGCGGGCGGTTTGTGGTTGATCGCGGGCTTTTTGACGGCACTCTTCATTCGTGAACTCGATGCTTGGTTAGACGACATTTTCCACGGATCCTGGAAGTATTTCTTGATCGTCTACCTTGTCTGGTTGGGTTACACGATTTGGAAAGCAGGACGCGAAACGATCGTCCCCGGTCTCGCACACTTTATTCGTTCGCGTGCTTTCCCCCTGATGTTGGTCGGCACCGTGATCGTTCTCGCTTATTCGCGTATCTACGGTTACAAAGGTATGTGGTCAATTTACGCAGGCGATTGTTCCTGGAACGCGATCAAAACGCTTTCCGAAGAAGCAACTGAACTTGTAGGTTATACCCTGATGTTCTACTCCGCCTTTCTCTTCAAGCGACTCAAATAAGTTCACACCGCTCATTCCGTTAAGGTTATAGCTCTCAAAAAGCTGAACTATCCCCAGAAAGGGAGACACCTTTCTGGGGATAGTTTAAGCTATGATCTTTTTTGCAAAAGAACGAATTCCACCACAAACATTGCTTATGTAGCGTTCTGCATCTGTTGTCGTATAGGGATTATCCCGAGGGTATCTTCGGAATTACCCTGAGATCACATTTTCCTTTACGTTTTCTAATGAAGACAATGCAGAGGATTGAAGATTTCTCTTTCTGATGTCTAAAGGCTTCCTTCCTGCGAAGAGAGCGGTCAGAAAATCAATTAGCCAAAACTATGTGAGCTATTGGAATTGACTATCCAACAGCAATTATCAAGGAATTGCGATGTTTGGGCATAGTGGTTATCGAGGTTTCGCCGTCTCCATTGAAATCGACGTTATTTCTGATGACACTAATCTTCAAAATCCCTCAAATCGCCTAGGCTGTAACGTTTTTTTAAGAATTCCAAAACAATTAAAAACTTCGCTAACATGCAGGGTCACCACAAATCCGCTGCCAAGGATCAATAGGCAGTTGATTATTTCAAACCCACATCATTCAGCAATCTCAAGAGGAGAGAGAAAGAATGCTCAAGAAGTCCATCGTCGCGCTTACCGCGGCGCTTACCGCTATCGGTACCGCTCAGGCCTGTTCCACGCTCGTGATTGGTAAAGCCGTTTCCGAAACCGGCAACATCATCGTTGCTCACAACGAAGACAACGGCGGTCGTCTCTTTAACATGCAGCACTATGTGCCCGCTGCTACTCACCAGAAGGGTGAAATGCTGAAGTTCGAGCCGAAGGCCGCAGCCATCCCGCAGGTCGAGAAGACGCTAGGGTTCTACTGGACGCAGACTTTCGTTCCTGATGGGGCCTCTTTTGCCGACGGTTTCTTCAACGATGCCGGTGTAGCCATCGCCACCAACTGGTGCGGTGAAATCTTTGATGCCGACCGCATGGAAGTCAAGGACGGCGGTATCGGTTACGGTATCCGTCGTATTGTGGCCGAACGCGCACATTCCGCCCGCGAAGCCGTTGAAATTGCCACGAAGCTTCTCGAAGAATACGGTTATTTCCACGACGGTCGTACTTATACGTTCGCCGATGCTAACGAAGCCTGGCAGCTCGCCATTCACCAGGGCAACTCTTGGGTCGCCCGCAAGATCGCCGACGACGAAGTCGTTTACATTCCGAACAACTTCATGATGGATAAGGTTGATCTGAACGACAAGGAAAACTGGAAGATCGAACCCAAGCAGGTTGAACGCGCCATCAAGGACGGCCGTCACGATGCCAACAACCCGATCTTCAACTGGCGAAAGGTAGTGGCTCAGGAATCCGTCCGCCACGAACGCTGGAATGCCAACCGTAACGTTCTCGCCTGGAAGTTCCTTACGGGTATCGAATACAACGATCCTGAAAAGTTCCCGTATTCCGCCAAGATCGACCGCAAGCTCGGTGTGAAGGACGCCATGTCTCTCCTGCGTCTGCATGAAGACTACATCGGCGAGGATCAGGAACTCTTCCACAGCAAGTCCGAAGGTATCTGCCGTACGACGTCTCACGATGCCATCGTTTATAACCTTGCCAAGGATCCGACGCTGACCGAAGCCTGGAAGACGATCGGCCGTCCCTGCCAGTCCGTCTTTATTCCGCTCTATCCGCTCGCTGGCCCGGCTAAAGGCACCGCTTTCACCGATTGGAAGACGGCTACGGCCGAACACTTCGCCGGTACGCCCGCCATGTTCGACTATCGCGCCGACTTTACGCCTCACAGCGTCTTCAGCGCCGGTACGAATGCGATCGACTATCTGCGCGGCGACGAACTCGCTCACCGCACGGCTTTGATTGAAAAGATCGAAGCCAAGAACTTCGCCGAACGTCCGGCCGTCACGAAGAAAGCCGCAACGTTGAAGGGCGAAGCTCGTACGAAGTTCCTCCACGACTTCAATACCCGTGCCTATAACGAAGTGCTCGAACAGATGAAGGCTGAAAACGCCCGCCTGATGCCGATGCCCGTCAAGATCCTCGCCAAGACGGTTCATGCTGACAAGGACACGCCGGTTGCTTTCGCTCTCCTCGGTACGAAGGATCGCTCCGTTCTCGGCGCCAATATGGACGCTACCCGCGCCGCCATGTCCGCCAACCAGATGAACTCCACCCGTCAGTTCAAGACCTTTGCGGCCGCTCAGACGATGGAATATAAGGATGTGAATAAGGACGGCATCATGGACGTGGTCTTCACCTTCAAGTCCAACGAAGTCACGGCTCGTGCCGTGCCGGGTGCCGCGATGGATCTCTGGCTCTATACCCAGATCAACGGTCACCGTGTCGTCGGCTTTGACGTTGTCCCGGTTGAAACGGACAAGGTTAAGGTTGCCGAAGACCGTAGCGGCAAGGGCATGCTCTAACCGCATCGCGAGAGAAGGGCGCATGTTCTGAGTATGCGTCCTCGCTCTTGTGCGAGATTAGGCCGTTCCTTCTAACGAGGGGGCGGCTTTTTTTTATACCCGAACGGAGCCTGCGCAGTCCCAAAAGGATGCTTGGAAGGGCTATCCAGCAATAAACAAAAATGTCGGTAACCAATTGTAAAGGATCGATTTTCCACTAAGGCCGATACCCGTTTCTTCCGAAATCTCTAGCAATTTTGTTGTTTTTTATAGAGGGAATAGCTCTTTGCAGTGAAAAGAACGAGCGAAAAAAGCCTCCGGGATTGTCATCACGGAGGCTTTCTTGTCGCTATGAAACGAAAGGCTGATTATCGCATCGTCACGAGCGAGTGACCCGTCATTTCAGCGGGCTGTTCAATACCCATCAGGTGAAGAACGGTCGGGGCCACGTCGGCGAGGACACCGTTCTGAACCTTGGCCACACGATCGGAGACGACCAGGATGGGCACGGGGTTCAGGGAGTGAGCCGTATTGGGCGAACCGTCGGCATTCACAGCATTGTCGCAGTTGCCGTGGTCGGCAATCTGAACGACTTCGTAGCCGTGTTCGAGAGCGGTATCGATAACGGCGCCGGCACAGGCGTCAACCGTAACGACAGCCTTTTCAATGGCTTCGTAAACACCGGTGTGACCGACCATGTCGCCGTTGGCGAAGTTAAGACAGATAAAGTCGTACTTTTCGCTCTGAAGGGCGAGGATGAGGTTTTCCGTGATTTCCGGTGCGCTCATTTCGGGCTTCTGGTCATACGTGGCAACGCTCGGGCTCTTCACAAGGCAGCGGTCTTCACCTTCATACGGGGCTTCACGGCCGCCGTTGAGGAAGAAGGTCACGTGCGCGTACTTTTCCGTTTCGGCAATGCGAAGCTGCGTGAGACCCTGCTTCGAGACCCATTCGCCGATCGTATTTACCACATTTTCCTTCGGGAAAAGAACATGGAGACCTTCGAACGTGGCGTCATAAGGCGTCATCGTGCAGAAGTAGAGCGGCAGGGGTTCCATGCAGTGTTCCGGTACGGCCTGCTGCGTGAGAACCGTCGTGAGTTCCTTGGCGCGGTCGTTACGGAAATTGAGGAAAATAACGACGTCGTTAGGCTGGATACGGCCGACCGGACGATTGTTTCCGTCGGTGAGATACTGCGGTTCCAGGAATTCGTCGGTAACGCCCATGCGGTAAGAAACGCGGACGGCATCGACCATATCGGCGACGGGATTGCCGTTGCCGTGAACAAGAAGGTCATAAGCCTGACGCACGCGTTCCCAGCGCTTGTCGCGGTCCATCGCCCAATAGCGGCCGATGATGGAAACAAGCTGACCGGTGGAATCGGGCTTCTTCATTTCTTCGATGCATTCGGCGACATAACCGACAGCGGACTTCGGATCCGTGTCGCGGCCGTCAAGGAAGCCGTGAACGTAGGTCTTTTCAATGCCGTAGGTCTTGGCGAGCTTTAGGAAAGCATAAAGATGCTTATTTAAAGCATGAACGCCGCCGTCGGAGAGAAGTCCCATGAAGTGAAGGCCGCAACCCGTCTTCTTGGCGCGTTCAAACGCAGCCTTAACTTCGGGGTTGTCGCCCAAAGAACCGTCGGCAATCGCGCGGTTGATTTTGACCAAGTCCTGATAAAGCACACGGCCCGCGCCGATATTAAGATGACCGACTTCGGAGTTACCCATCTGGCCGTCGGGAAGACCGACGTTTTCGCCGTCCGTGCGAAGCTGGGCGTGCGGATAGCGTTCGGCATATTCACGCAAACGGTGCGGAGCCACCTGACTGATCACATCGGCGCGGTCGCCTTTACCGATTCCCCAGCCGTCAAGAATCATCAGAAGAACTTTTTTCTTAGCCTGCATAACGACTTTCCTCAGTTAGTCTTCTTCAGGATCTTTCACCACAACAGGTGCTTCGGCGAGGGCAGAAGCCACTTCTCGAGCCAGGGTTGCTTCAACGACTTCGCTAAGGGACTGGCCGCGATTCGCAGCTGCATGGATGATGCGCTCGTAAAGCGTGTCGTCAATCGCGACTTCGAGCGTCACATAATTTTCTTCTGCCATAATTTTTGTCTCTTTCGAAAGAAAGCGGGAGTGCTTCCCACAAGATATCTTTTAATTATCTTTGAAAAGGCTGAAAACGTCAATTTTCCGCGGAAGAGACGGGATCGTCGAGCGAGCATTTCGTAGCTTTTCGAAAGAAAAAAACAAACCGCAAAATGACGCCGCATGAAGGTGGGAGGAAATGTCTAGAGGTACCTGAGGTTTTCCCTTTCAAGGGTTTTCTCTAAGAGCTCGGGAACCGAAGTGAGAAAGAGGAAAGAGAGCCGTTCCCGATCGGAATAAAACGCTTAGTCGGTGAAGAGCCCCGAACGGGTTCTTGATTGTCGGACAAAGAGAAAGAGATTTCCTAGAATGAATTCGCTCGATTTCCACGAGGCGAATAAGAACCCCCGGAATCGTCGATGGCATCCGTTGCAAAATAAAGGAGGAGTTTGCTCATGCATCGATATACGTCACCAGGCAAGGCCCTGCATGCATTACTGATAGAAAACAACTGGTCTGCGGACGATCTTGCAGAGAAGCTTGCCTATTCCACTTACCTCACGCAAAAACTCCTTGACGATGAGATCCCCATGACAGCCGTTGTGGCCGGGCAGCTCGCCGATGTTACCGGCAAACCCGCCAATCAGTGGCTCGGACTCTATATCAAAGACCAGCAGGCGAAAACCCCGATCGGCCGCAGTCTCGAAAGCTAAACGAACTCCATACGGCTTTCACCGATTGACGCCATTGCCGCGAAATTCGATCCCGACGCGAACCCTTCCGTGAGAAGGCGTTCGCGTTTTTTTGTGAAATTATGTTTCGATGTAAAGCGGTATCTGACGTTCCCAATACACGAAGCCTATGTCCTGCACTTTTAGGACTCTAAAAGACTGAGATAAAAGACGTCGATGCTCACAAATAAATCAGAGGAAACCCTAATAAAAATGACGGAGAAAAAAGGGGGCGTGAAGAAAATTTCTTTTAGAAAAAGACGTTAGCCCAAATGCGCGGTGCCCCTCGAAAAACAGGCGAACAAAAAAACGGCGGGTATTCCGACAGACTCTTGAAACTCAACGGGCTGTTGGTCGGGCCATGCAACTGTCGTCGGACATTAAGAGAAAACTAAGAAAAATCTGTGTATCAGAGACAAAGGTGATTTTTTCAAAACGCCTCTCCGAGTGCGAAGTTTTGATCTGTAAACTCGACCCCGATCAAGTCGAAACCTTCTGTCGGCGTCCAACGTCGGCAACTTATTAAGGGATAAACATCATGAAAAAATCACTCACGGCCGTTGCCATTATGGGCGCTTTTGCAGGCGCTTCCTCGGCAGCCGATCTTACGCTCTACGGTGTCGTCGACTACGGCATGCTTTACGAATCCCAGAAGTTCGAAAATCTCCCGCTCGGCCCGAACGGCACGGGTGTAGACGATCGTGCGTCAAAGATGGGACTTGAATCCGGTTTGAATGCCAATTCCCGTTTCGGCCTCAAGGGTACCGAAGACCTCGGCAACGACATGAAGCTCTCCTTCAAGCTTGAAAACGGCTTCAAGTCCGACGACGGTACGATGGACAACGATGACCGACTCTTCGGTCGCGAAGCTTCCCTGACGCTTGCCGGTCCCTTCGGTCAGGTATCTGCCGGCCGTATGGGCGCGCTCGGTTCCTCTGCCGGTTCTTACGACACGGTTTTCGCGATCGGCGATGCCTTTGACGGCGGCGACAACGCGATCTTCGGCATGGTGACGACCGATCGTCTCGACAACAGCCTCGTTTACCAGACGCCGAAGATGGCCGGTCTTCAGGCCACGATGCAGTACTCCTTCAAGAACGACAACAAGGTTACCGAAGGCCGTGAAGGTCATGACGATGCCAACCGCTATGCCGGTTTTGCCTTGACGGGCGAATACGGTGCTCTTCAGGCCGTCGCTGCTTACGAACAGGTTCTCATGGGTGAAGGTCTCGATCGCAAGATCTCCTCGCTCGGCGCAAATTACGACCTCGGCGTGACGAAGCTCTTCGTCATGGGCCAGCACTTCGAAAACCTGCGCGGCGAAACGACGTTCTCGCAGTTTGACCGCTTCTCCGGTCAGCTCTTGAGCCTCGATAACGTCGACGGCGAAGCCTATCACGTGGGCGCTATCACGCCGATGATGGGCGGCGAACTGACGACGGGTGTCTACTACACGGATGCCGACGCAGCCACCAGCGAAGGCGTGACGGGTAAGAACGGCTCCGGCATGGATTACCTCGGCGTCGCCGCTCGCTACACCTACGCCTTGTCGAACCGTACGTCCGTCTACTCGGGTCTTGGTTACGGCGAATGGAAGTTCGATTCGCATGATGCCGCCGACAACACGCAGCACCTCAAGGTCGGTCAGGCCTATGTCGGTTTGACGCACGCTTTCTAATGAAGCAGACTCGTCCTCAATGCTCGAGAATTGAGGATAAGCGCTGATTAAAGCTCAAAACCCGCACTCTTTTTCATCAAGGAGTGCGGGTTTTTGTATGTGTAAAAAATGAAGAGAGACGATCAACGACGCTCTCGCTGAGATTTGTCGCGTACTAGAAAGTAGAGCGATCGAAAACGGCCTTCAGCTGACTGAATTCAAGAAGACCTGCTACACCGCCTTCACGGCCGATCCCCGAGGACTTGTATCCGCCAAACGGAGCCGTTACATCGCGCGGCGCGTCGTTCACGTAAACGTTCCCGGCTTCGATCCGGCGAGCCACGGCTTCCGCTTCGGTCTTGGGGCCGAAAACGGCGGCGTTAAGTCCGTAAGGCGTATCGTTGGCAATCTTTACCGCTTCTTCAACATCTTTATACGGAATCACGCAAAGCACCGGCCCGAAGATTTCTTCGCGGGCTATGCGCATGTCGTTCGTCACATCGGTAAAGACCGCGGGTTCGACGTAGTAGCCGTTTTTAGCTTCCGCTTCGTCAGGAATGCGGCCGACAAGAAGTTCGGCACCTTCGGCAAGCCCCAATTCCAGATAGTCGCGAACTTTCCTGAATTGGGCTAAGGAGGAGAGGGGACCGACTTCAGTCGCAGGATCCGTCGGATCTCCCACTTTGATTTTCGCCACCGTTTCTTTCAAGAGTGCCTTGATTTTGTCGAGATCCTCAGCCGGGACAAGCAAACGAGAAAGGGCGGTGCAGGTCTGTCCGGAGTTATAGAAGATGGACGGCACAAGACGCGCCATGGCTTTGGTGTAGTCGTCGGACTTGAGGAGAATGAAGGGCGATTTGCCGCCCAATTCAAGGCTGATTCGCTTCATCGAGAGTAAGGCCGAGCGAGCCAGTTCGGTTCCGACACGAGTCGACCCGGTGAAGGAGACCATATCAACGGCCGGATGCGTCGCCAAGACTTCACCCAATCGCGACCCGCGGCCGGACACCATATTGAAGACCCCTTTGGGGAATCCTGCGAAGTCAAAAGCTTCGGCCATGAGTACCGCTGTTAAGGGCGTGTGCTGACTGGGTTTCAGGACAACAGTGTTGCCCATCAAAATCGCGGGCACGACTTTCTGCACGATCTGTCCCAAAGGGTAGTTCCAAGGCGTAATGCAGGTGACGACGCCAACGGGTTCGCGGCAGACAGTCGAAGCCTCATACGATTCCTCGAATTTGATCGTTTGGACGGCATCGATATAAGAACGAATGCGAGTGAACTGATAATCGCAATGCGCAGACTGCGTAAAGGTGACGGGCGCCCCGAGTTCTTTCACCTCAAGCGCGATGATGTCGTCGCGCATGGCTACGAAGTGGCGAAGCATCTCCTTCATCATTTCCACGCGGATCGCCAAGGGGACCGCACGCCAGGCGGGTTGTGCAGCTTTGGCGGCCAAAATGGCTTTGACCGCATCTTCAGGCGTGCCGTCGGGAATGTGTGCGATTGTTTCAAGTGTGGTGGGATTCTCAACGTCGATCATGGCGGGTTCGCTCGACGCAACCCATTCGCCGTCAATATAGTGCTTCTCAAAAGGATGACCCATTGTTTTACCTTCCTTTAGAGTTGTTCGACGCGAAAGCGAAAAAGCTCCGTGCCTTTTACGTTCATTTGTTATTCAACTCTACGACAAAGAAACAGGTCTGAAATTGGGATAAACACGCAGTCTGCAACACTTTCCGACGTTTTGAACAAATGGAAAGATACCGTTCCCGAACAATTCGTCTACAATGAAATCGTTCTCTCTGACTTCAGGATTCAAATCATGCGCAAACTTCTTTTTGTTGCCGCTTCTTCTCTTGCACTTCTCGCCGGCTGTACGCAGAGCGACGAAACGTCCGTCGACCCTGCTGTGTATCAGCAGACGGCCGGTATTTACGAAGGCACTTTGCCTGCCGCCGACTGCCCGGGGATTCGTACGACCCTCTATTTGAAGGCCGACAAGACCTACAACCGCACGTCCGATTATCTTGAACGCGGTGTGGTGCTCGATGAAGCGGGTGAATGGACGATTGACAACAAGGGCGTCATTCATATGAAGCCCCTCAAAGAGGCACCCTATAAGCTCGAAAAGATGGACGGATCCGTCCGCTTCCTGACAGCTGAAGGTAAACCGGTTGAAGGGGAACTTGCTCAGTTCTACGTTCTCAAAAAGAACTGATCGACTTAATCAAGCTTCCATCAGCCAAGACCTGCGACAATGTCTGCAGGTCTTTTTTTTATTTGGGAAAACGCCATGCCGATCACACCGGCCACTCGTTTTGTTTGCCTCGATACCGAAACCACGGGACTCTCGTCAGTCACCGATCGGGTCTGCGAAATTGCCGCGATGGAATTCGACCCCGTGACTTTCAAACCCCTCAGTCGGTTTCATGTGTATTTAAACCCGTGTCGTCCGATGCCTTACGGGGCTTACCGCGTACACGGACTCTCCGATCGCTTCCTCGCCGACAAACCGCTTTTTAAATCGGTGGCCGGCGACTTTCTGGATTTCGTGTCAGGCTCCGTTCTTTACATCCATAATGCGAGTTTCGATCGACGAATGCTCGATGCGGAATTGGCAAGACTCGCTTTAGGCCCCTTGTGCGAACACGTTGTCGATATCCGTTGCACGCTTCAAATGGCGAGACGGCTTCGCGGTCCCGGTACGCGAAACGGGCTTGATGCCTTGTGCGACGTCTACGGCGTGGACCGTTCGTGCCGTGAAGCGCATCACGGGGCTTTGATCGATACCGAACTCCTTTTGGGCGTCGTTGAAGGACTCTATCGTCACGGAGCACCGATTTTTTGTTGTTGAGACTCTGATCGGGAATAGGGGTCTTAATGGAAACATACGGCAAACAAAAAGACGTTTTTCTTTAGCGACGCTTCAGGATATACTTTGAACAGGATCGCAAGGTTTCAGCGGTCTTATTCAGTGCTCAGAGTTTTCAAAGTTAAGGAGTTTTCCATGACTCAACCTCTCGTTGTTGTCAGTTCCGGCACGGGCAATACCCGCATCATTGCGCACGCCGTGGCCGATGCGGCCGGCACCCATATCGTGACACCTGCCGAACTGCCTGAAGACCTTTCCCAGTACAACCCGGTGTGCCTTTGCTTCTGGTGCGCCGGTGGCGATCTTCCTCCGGATCTCAAGGCCGTGATGCCTCGCTTTAAGGACAAGAAGATTGCCTGCTTCTGCACGATGGGCAGCGACCCCGGTACGGGCCACGCCAAAGCCTGGATGCGCATGATCTGCGAAGCCGCCGTCGGTACCGACCGAGGCAACACGCTTGAAGCCACCTTCCTTTGCCGCGGCCGCATTGACGAAAAGCGCTTTGCTCACATGACCGAATTGGGCGAAGGCGAAATGATCAAGGAACGCGAAGCCCGTCGTACCTTGTCAGAAACGCATCCCGACCGCTTGGACGTTTTGAACGCCCAGGAACTTTATCTGAAGACCTTCGGCGCTTAATCCTTTCGCCGTTTCTTCAGAAACGATATCGGCCGACATCCTTGAAGATGCCGGCCGTTTTTATAAAGAATCCGTTCGGGATTTTTTAGAGATCAGTTCTTGCGGCGATAGCAAATATTGCGGCCCGTACCGACCTTCTCGATCACGTCCATAGCGATCAGGTCGCGGATAATGGCGCTGGAGCGCGTCTGCGAGACGCCGAGGGCATCGTCCACTTCCTTTCTCGTCAACTCATCGGAATCCGAGAAAAGCTTCATGGCTTCCTTCACCTTGAGACTCATCGGCTGATGGTTGTCGCGATGATCGCTGTGAAGAGGGGCGTCCAATTTCGTATTGGGGAGCGTCAGAACGAAAACATTTTTCAGTGCCTTGGCCGTCGGTTGAACGTCGGCATTTGCATAAGCCTCTCGGATTTTCATGAGGCCGGAACCGATCGTGTGCGAAAGATGGAGTTTGGTGAAGACGTTCGCCATATGCGGATTATTGCTTAATGAAACGCCGAGCTTCAGCGCTTCGGCATCCAACACTTCACCCGCCGTGCCGTTGATAAATTCAAGGCGATCGGGCCAGATGCGAATCATGGGGCGCACGCGGCTTTCGTAGTCGCGATGAATGAACATATTCACCACGGCCTCGCGCACGGCAGCCAAGGGATAAACCTCTTCGAGCGCAAAAAGATTCTTGCCGTAAAGGGTCGATATGAACTCAACCGCATCGTCCACCTGACTCAGCACGGAACCCGAACAGACATGAGTGCCGACGAGGAACTTGGGGTTCTCGGGATTCACTTCGACAATCGAGAGCTGATGAAAGTTTTCGTCCGAAAGGAGAAAACCCAAGTTCGTCAATTCGCCTTCCGGCGTGCGTATACCGAGCCAGCGGAAGTTACGATCGTCAACCTCAACGTCGTTTTCACGGCAGATTTTCTCCAAAACTTCAAACGAATTAACCTGGTATTCGGCCGGTCGCATTTCATAGGGCAGATTGGTGGCGCTGGAAAGGTCTGTCGACATATCGGCACTCCTTCTAATTGTTAGTTGCTTCTAGTTGCTGTAAGTCTAACTAGTAGCAGCCTAAAAATCAACAAGAACCGAATGCAATCAGGGGTGAAAAAAGACCGCCTTTCGCAACTGAAAAGCGGTCTCTGTCGTTACGCCTGTGTGTCAGGCATTTAAGATGCCGAAGTGTTTCAATCTCAGCACTTAGCGGGCAAAACGAAACGCGTTCCCTTGGCATCGACATCCATATCGGGAATGCTCTTTAAACCCAAAAGCAGGGCGAGTGTGCCAAAATCCTGACCGTCACTAAAGAAATAACGCTTCAAAAGATTGGCCGTCTTGGGATTGGCCCAGGCGCGATCGTCGTCGCCGGAGCGGAAGAATTCAATGCGATCGTCAAAGATTTCAATCAAAGCAATCGGCGCCGGATTCTGCGGGGCACGCTGAGCAAGAAGGTTGGCGAGTAAAAGGCGCAGATCTTCAACGTCATACTTATCGTTAAAGTTAGCGGTCATTTGACGGACAAACATCACGGCTTCCGTAAAGGTACGCGCATAGCCGCCGTCAAAAAAGCGCGGCGTCGGAATCCCGCTCTTGTCCTTGCCCGGATAACGGACGACGCGAATGCCGGTACGAGCAAGCGTCGGGAAGGGCGAGAAAGACTTCGCGAAGAAAAAGCCTGCAACGCCCGTAATCAAATACTGTCCTTGGTCGTCCTTTATCAGCATGCCGGCTTCAATCAACGGTTCCATATTGAGAGTCTCGTTGAGGTTTTCGTCAATGTTGTAAAGACGAGCGAAAAGAGCCAAATCAAGGAGACGGGCCACGTCGGCGGCCGAGAGGCTCATCATGACGGGACGAAGTTCGGTGCTAAAGACTGCCATGGTGTACTTCAGAAGTAGGTTTCGGGAAAGTCTGAGTTTAGCGCAAGGCATTCGGAATCGGCAAAAACGTGTCGCCCGAGCATGAAAGACGGTATGGATATATCGAGCTCGCGTTAGGTGAAAAGCGTTTTGTAACAAAAAATCGACGTTTCCGAAAACGGCCTTGAAATCAGAATATCTATCCCCATGTATTAAGTAAAGGGAAGAAAAGGGCGGTTCAATAAAACGCCCGTCTTCCAGTCCATAACCGCCATGGTCGACGGCTGATAATTTAGGAGAAACGTATGTTATTTCCGACGTTATATCACGAAGACCTCTTTGACGACGCTTTCCGTCAGATGGCCTTCCCGGACAATTCCAAGTTCTTCCAGTCCTTTAACCAGCAATGCATGAAGACCGACGTTCATGAGGACGAAAACGGCTGGCAGCTCGACATCGATATGCCGGGCATGAAGAAGAGCGACATTCAACTGAGCCTTAAAAACGGCTACATGACGATCGCGGCTCAAAAGCAAGAAGAAAAGCAAAAAGGTGCTTGCTTGCGTCGCGAACGCTGGACGGGTTCAATGAGCCGTAGCTTCTACGTGGGTGACGATATCACTGAAGAAGACGTCAAGGCGAAGTTCGAAGACGGCGTGCTGATGATTAAGCTTCCGAGAAAGCAACAAATCGAAGCACCGGAACAGAAAATGATCGCTATTGAATAACAGCAATGAGATCTGCACGAACGCGGACCAATGGGAGCGCAAAACGTTCGTGAGCCGAAAGGTTTTCTGTAATCAAGATGGAGCGGAATAAAAAAGCCGCTCCATTTTTTTATCCTTCACGTCACGGAAGGTTCAAAGTAAAACGAAATCGACACAGAAGGTCAAAGAGAAAAATTTGCCGGCACGAAAGGCCGACTGATGACAAATGACAGAGAACAACATGCTTAAAAACCGTCAATCGGAATCAAATCGACGATCAACGGCAAAAACTTGATTTTCGAATGAAAAAACCGATCATTTAACATAACGACTATTATGTTAAGTAATGAAAACGGCTTTTTTATGCGTTTTCTTCCGACTGACGACTCAAACTTGATTTCGTTTCTATACCAATCCGGAGCCATCAAAGCCCGGCGCAAAAATTCGTGAGCCCTTTTTTTCTGTTTGGATAAAAATTTTGTTCAACTTTTTCCCGATTCCGAAAGAAACCGACAACGAAAATCGGCAACTTTCCGCCGGATTCGACACTCGCCGTATTAACTCCACCGGACGAACATTCCTGCTCCTTAGCGGACATCACTCTTGGTGCATGCCAACCGAGTCGTTCCCACGAGTCTTAGGATTCGATGACACACGTCCTGGGTAACCTGGCTCGTTTGGATCCATTCTGATTGCCATCTCTTCAGAGCGATTGATTTATCTTCGTCGTCAGATTTCCATCGCAGGAAAATAAGCGTTTTTCTTTTGCGTTCCTTGATCAACGAATCGATTAAGCCTTATTCAGCCCTTTTATTTGCATCGACTTTTTTAACCACACCAACGTGAATTAACTGCATTGTGCTTGGGAACATGAAGTTCTTTGGCTGCAGAGCTCAACGAAAAACGTGTCCCAATTGAACTAGGTAGAATTTCCGTTCGGATACGGTATAAATCACGCAGTCAACGTGTCTTACACCCTAATCCCGGTCCGTCATCCGCCCTTCTCCATTGAAATCAAAAAAAACAAAGGACTGGAAGTACCTAAAAAGAAAAACCGCCTCTCCACGAAGGAAAAGGCGGTTTTAATCGTCTTGGCGGCGGTCAAAGATCGACCGCTACAAACGAAGGATTACTGGCGGCTTTCGAGCCAGGCCAAAGTAATCTGAGAAGACGTTCTGGCAGCCCACTGCACGAAGGTCGTGTAGTCCATACCGGCTTCACCGGAGGCTTCGTCCGAGATCACGCGCAGAGAAACGAACGGAACCTTGTTGACGTAGCAAACGTGAGCGATGGAAGCGGCTTCCATTTCAACGGCCACACCGCCCTTGAAGGTTTCGTTGATCCAGTTGCGACGTTCGGCGGTGTGCACGAACTGGTCGCCCGAGCAGATGAGGCCCAAGCGATGGTTTACGCCCTGCTCCGTGCAGACGGCGTCGAATTCGCCGGCAATCTTCTTGTCGGAGGGAATGCGAACGATGTTGATACCGGAAAGAAGACCGTAGGGGTCGCCGATCGGCGTCGTGTCCATGTCGTGCTGGACGCATTCGGTAGAGATGGCGACGTCACCGATATGGAGTTCGCCGGTCAGCGTACCGGCAACGCCGGAATTGACGATGGCTTCGACGCCGTACTTCAAAATCATCGTCTGAGCGCAAATGGCGGCAAAAACCTTGCCGATACCGCACTGAGCGAGAACAACGTCCTGGCCTTCAAGCTTGCCGCGGATGTAATCAACGCCGCTCACCTTTTCGACGACGGGGTTTTCCATCTTCTCACGAAGGATGGCGACTTCGACGTCCATTGCACCGATAATACCGATCATTTCATTCACTCCTTGTACATGAAATCAGGGGTTCCGACGGCTTCGAGCGCGTCGAGGTAGCGGCGGCATTCAACCTTGGCCGCTTCAATGTCGAGACACTTGTAGTTACCGCATTCGGCAGCGGATTTGCCGAAAACGTCACCTTCATGTTCGATGGTTTTCTTGAGACAGTCTTTCAGGGTTTCGAACACACGCATATTGTCTGCGTTGCGAACGAGAAGATAAAAGCCCGTCTGGCAACCCATCGGACCGAAGTAGATCACGTCCGGACCCAAATCCGAATTGCGGATATAGGTGGCGATCATGTGTTCGACGGAATGCATCGTGACCAGATCCATATAGTCGCCCATGTTGGGACGACGCGTACGGAGGTCATAAGTGGTGATATCGCCGTCAATGCGAGAGACGTAGATACCGGGCATCAACACGTCGTGGTTGATGCGAAAACTCTGAATCATTTCCATGATGTCTGATTCTTTCCATTAAGCGAGGGGCTTGCCGTCGGCCGTGAAAAGCGGAAGCGGAGCGAGAACGGAAATGTCGTCGCGATCGATGGCATCGCCTTCGGCCAGAACGGCCATGCGGCCGCAAACGATACCGCCCGCTTCCTTAACGAGCATTTCAAGGGCTTCGAGAGACTTGCCGGTCGAAATCACGTCGTCAATGATGAGGATACGCTTGCCCTTCATTTCTTCGGCTTCTTCAGAAGAAAGATAAAGGTGCTGAACCTTAGCCGTCGTGATGGACTTCACTTCAACGTCGAGCGGGTCCTTCATGTAAACCTTCAAACCCTTACGAGCGACGAAGTACTTCTTATCGCCGGCCTGACGGGCCATTTCATGAATCAAGGAGATGCTCTTGGCTTCGGCCGTGAGGAGATAATCGTATTCGGGAGCCTTGGCAAGCAGATCGCGAGCACAGGCCACGGTCAGCTCCTGGTCACCCAGAAGAATAAAGGCGGCAATGGACAACGAATCGCTCACCGGAAAGAGCGGCAGATTGCGCTTCAGACCGGCAACTTCAATGGGGTAAAACATGAGGAAGGAATCCCTTTAAACCGCGTTAAATAACAAACGGCAAAATATAAATCTTCAGAAGGAAAAGCTCGAGCCTGGAATGTTCGAACTTTCAAGCGCCACTATTCTACCGATTAAATTCGATTCACGGGCGAATTGTCAGTTGGACTGAGCAAATTCTTCACGAGCCGCACGAAGTTTCGCCTGAAAGTCAGGATCGGCACTTAATTTCGCGTAAGTAGCGGAGGCCAAAGCACGGCCGGCATCGACGTCCGACTTCCAATGGTGTCCGCAAATCCAGCGATTGTCACCGGCCCGATAGGCGCGATCGAGAATCGCTCCGGCCTTCTCGGGAATCGCGGCCGAGAGTGCGAGACCCACAGTCCAGACGGCCGTTGTATGCCCCGACGGATAAGAAGCTTTGGCATTGAGATCGTCTCGGACTTCGCGGTTGCAGGTCTCATCTTCCGGATGCACGGCAAAGGGCCGCAGACGGCCGTAAAAGCGCCCTTTTGCACCGCGGCTCACGTGTTTCGCCGCTTTAAGACTCGATTTGATCAGGGCATGGAGTGCCGGCGTTGCGGTTTTGTTAATTTCGCGCCCCAACACCGGCGTCATCATCGCCTCGATCCAGCGGGCAGACACCTTCTGACTGTCAAAGCTCGCTTCCTGAAGACGTTCGCCCTCACGGAGTTCCTTCCCTCTCAACCATGCAGTTTCATCGGCATCAACGGCGGATTCGACAACGGGCGGCGGCGGAAGAAAAGCCGACACTTCAAGGGCATCCGTCATTGCACAGCCGGACATCGGCAGCGTGACGGCAGCCGCAAAAAGCGAAGCGATCGTGACGGTCGCAAAAACGGGGCGTGAAATCATAAAAAGCTCCTTCTTAACTCTTGCATTTTATCGGACCTTAACCCCAAGGAAAACACTGAAAGAAAGGCTCGAAATGCGCAGATCCGTAAGGATTCTGGCAAACTGTAAGAACCGCCCTCCAAACGGCATCAAATTCATCGGATAAAGACTACAGAATGAGTACGAAAAAGAACGCCCGTCAGTCTAAGAAACAAGAAGTCGAAGACATCAAACCCGCGACGCAATCCCTGACGGAAGGAAGCCCCCAGGAAAAGAAGGACACGATGAACTTTATGGGACTCGCCATTGAATGTTTGGCGGTCTTTATCGTGGCTGAAGTTCTCGGGCTTCTCACCGCCTGCGTAGGTTATGTAGCCTACGTATACTCCAAAAAACGCTGGGGTATGGTCAAAGGCGTTGGATACGGCTTGATCGGCGTCATCATCGGTTTTCTTGCTCAGGCCTTTATCTGGGGACAGTTCCTCAGATAAGTCCTCATCGGGACAGATAAGGACAAAGAGTCATGGGCTACGACATTATCGGCGACATTCACGGCCACGCTACCGAACTGGAAGCCCTCTTGGCCAAGCTCGGCTACGAAGAAAAGTCCGGCGCTTATCGTCATCCAGACGGCCGCCAAGTCGTCTTTCTCGGCGACTATATCGATCGCGGTCCGCGAATCTTGCGTACTCTTGAAATTGTCCGCGGCATGGTCGACACCGGCAATGCCTACGCCATCATGGGTAACCATGAAATGAATGCGCTTCACTATGCAACCCGCGATCCTCTTTCTAAAAAGGCGGATCCTTACCTCAGAACGCATACCGAAGCGCATCACAAACAATGCGCGGCAACTTTCGCGCAGTTGGACGGTCCTGCGATGGCCTATTGGCTCGAGTGGATGATGAAGCTCCCTTTATGGCTCAAATTAAAAGACAAATCGGGAACGGAACTCCGCTTTATTCACGCCGCCTGGAATGAAAACGACATTCACCGGTTCTGGGAAGGCCGAACGAGCAGCGGAGCGCCCCTTTTGACGGGCTCGCCCGACGCCGCGTGCTTCACGCCGGAAGGCCTCATGGACGCGGGACGCCGACGGGATCCCGTGACCGGGAAGACGCCCTTGTCTTTCAAACTCAAAAGTGCGCTCATTACCGGGCCCGAAGCGGCTTTGCCCAAGGGGCAGTACTACTATGACAAAGAAGGAACGGAGCGCCGCGCGTTTCGAATCCGCTGGTGGTTAAAGTCCGACCACAAGACGAGTCTCGTCGATATGATGATGGCCGGTCAACGATCCCGCATGACATTGGCCGATGCAGGCGCTGACGTGCCCTTCACCGTCGACTTTAGACCGTACCCTATTCTCGGCTTTACCTTCTTCGGACACTACTGGCTGGATCCCGAAGAGCTCGGCCCTCTGACCGATCGGATTGCCTGTTTGGACTTCAGCGTGGCCAAAGGCGGTCTCTTGGCCGCCTACCGATACGAACCCGGTGACACGGTGCTCAGTAAAGAACGTTTTGTGACCGTGCCCGCCGTTACCGATTGAGAGAAACAGAAAAATGAAATGGGAAGATTTGGACGAGAGCCAAAATGTGGAAGACCGACGTCAACGCTCGGGCGGTTTTTCAGGCGGTTTTCCGGGAGGGATACCCGGCGGCTTTCCTCGTTCGCGCCGGGTTCGCCGCGGCATCCCCCTCAAAGGGAAAACGGGTGTGGCGATCATTGTCATCGTCCTCGTTGCAAGCTATTACGGCATCGACCTGACGCCCCTGATTACGGGCGAAATCCCGTCTCAGCCCTATCCTGAAATGCAGCGTCAAAGTGCCGCACCCTCAAGCGAAGAAGCCGAACTCGCACGTTTCTCGAAGGTCGCCTTAAAGACCACAGAAGACGTTTGGACGAAGATTTTCGAAGCGTCGGGTAAGCGTTACCAGTATCCGACGCTCGTTCTCTATCGCGGCTCGACTACGACCGCCTGCGGTTACGGCCAAGCAGCCATGGGGCCCTTCTATTGTCCGGCGGACCAAAAGCTTTATCTGGACCTTTCTTTTTATCAGGATATGAAGACGAAGCTGGGCGGCGGCGGAGACTTTGCCTTGGGCTATGTGCTCGCGCATGAAGTCGGTCACCACGTGCAGACCCTGCTCGGGATTTCCGATGAAGTGCACCGCCGACAGCAGCGCGTGCCGAAAGTCGAAGCCAACCGTATCCAGGTCAAAATGGAACTCCAGGCCGACTGCTATGCAGGCATCTGGGGCCATTACATGGAAAAACAAGGCATTCTTGAGGCGGGCGACCTCGAAGAGGCGCTCAATACCGCTACGGCAATCGGTGACGATCGCCTGCAGCGTGAAGCACAGGGGCGCGTGGTGCCGGACAGCTTTACGCACGGCACGAGCGAACAGCGTCATTCCTGGTTCCGTCGCGGCTTTGAGACCGGGCTGCCCTCCGCCTGCAATACCTGGACGGCCGATTTTAAATAACCATGCGCTTGCCCTTCTTCACAAAGAAAAAACCGCAGTCAAAGCCGCAGCCCCTCGAGAAAGAAGGTTTTTTCGCCAAGTGGAAACGGCGTTTCTTCTGGACAATCGATCGACTCTTTGAAGCGGTCGTTTTTGTCGCAGCCTTTCGATTGATCGGACCGGCCGCCACGCTCGCGGGGTTCGCCGTATATTTACTTCTGATGGGAAAACGTACCGTACCGAAACGTGTGGGTTACGGCTTCTTGACAGCTGTCGTTACACTGAGCCTTCAGATCGCCTACGCCCACTGGCATTAATAAGAAAAGCGCCGACTTTGTTTGTCAGTCGGCGCTTTTTGTTATGTGACGATGCGATTTGAAAACAATCGCCTCAGTGCGCTTTCGCCTTTTCAATACGTGCAGGAAGCGCACGAAGCGTTTCGACCAAACAGGCGCAGTCTTCGTCATAGTGATCGGCGATTGTAGCCAGGTCGAGACCGGCAAAGACCGATTCGGTCGACGGGATGCCTTCGGGCGTCTTGTGTTCGAGAATCACGTGATGCGGATGGAAATCTTCGTGAGCCGACGTAATGATGCGTTCGGAAATGGCCGTATCGGTCTTAAAGTCAAAGCCGACACGATAGCGAACGTAATGATGACCGTCACGGAAAACGATGCCGAAAGACGCTGTGGTATTGGGATGCTTGGTTGCATCGGCAAATTCAGTCTCCAGGCGGGTCTTCATTTCACCGTTCACAAAGCTCGGCAGAAAGCTCATCGCTTCGAGAATCTCGTTGCGATTGACCGGACAACGGGTAATCAGGTCATCCGTTGCCGTGAGCGGCACTTCATAAAGCTGGTTGGAACGATAACCTTTGACAAAGAAAAGAACGGGGGTAAGCATAATGATGGTTTCCCTTTTTCTATTGATACAGTTCGATTCTAAGAGCTTTGAAGCAACTTGAATTCCATGGGACAACAATCGTTACAGTTTGTCATGGGAACCAAAACGTAGGAATTGCCCTTCTCTTCTCGACGCGCAGTTTCGTTCACCTGAAGCGAGCGATAAAAAGAAGGCCGTGCGTTTGACGGCACGGCCTAATTCTTGATGACTCGTCTGTCGGAAGATATCTCGTACGCTTTAGCGTTTTCCGGCGAGGGTATCGTACATGGCGTCGATATCCTTGGCGTAAGTCGAGACAATGACACGACGCTTTTTCTTCATCGTAGGCGTCAAATAGCCGTTGTCGATCGTCCAGGGTTCGGCCAACAAGGTCACCTGACGCGGTACGCCGTAGTTGGGGAAGCTCGCCGTAGCGGCCTTGATACGGCGCAGTGCGAGTTTCTTCGCAGCAGGAGCCGCGAGCGACGCAGGATCCTCGGGGTTGAGCCCCAATTCACCGCAAACGCGGGCCCATTCCTCGGCATTGACAACGGCAAGCGCTGCAATAAAGGGACGGTCTTCGCCCACCACCATGCTCTGAGCAAAAAGGCGGTCCGATTCGATCGCGGATTCGAGATCGGTAGGCGGCACTTTTTCACCCGTCGACGTCACGATGATTTCCTTGATGCGCCCCGTAATGCGGATATGTCCGTCCTTATAGAGTGAGACGACGTCTCCGGTCTTGAGCCAACCGTCTTCATCAATGGTTTCGCGCGTGGCTTCTTCACGGTGCCAATAGCCCTTCATGACCGTCGGTCCGCGAACCTGCAGCTCGTCTCCTTCACCCAAACGCACTTCAAGGTTGGGCAATGCCGGGCCCACCGTCATCGGGTCGTTGTCGCCCGGAATATTGACGGAGATAACGGGCGTGGCTTCTGTTAAACCATAGCCCTGAAGGATGTTGACGCCCAACCCCAGATAGGTCTTGGCGACGGTCGGCGACAAAGCCGCAGCGCCGGAAATATAGAGGTGAAT
>JAHHRG010000132.1 GCA_020025965.1 Sutterella sp. | reverse complement strand
CGTTTGCGGGACTTCAGAAACTTTTCTTGCGGTTACGTTGCAGAGATTCGAGAAGAAATCTGCGAAGATAACGTTCATCGGGGGATCGAAAACGACGCGGTCTGAGGGGGCCGCGCCGGACAAAATCGAAAAACCATCTCCTTATCAGAGGAAGCGGTATTCGGGGGAATACCGCGGATCGGACAACGGGAAATCTGAGGGCCCGACAGTCCGGAAAATTGGCCGCGTCGACGGGAAAACGACGCGGCCTTTTTTCTTTTGCTCTCCGAGAAAACGGAGAAGCCATTCTTCATCCCCAAAAAGAAAACGGATCGCCCGACGGCTCTATAACCGTCGGTGATCCGTTTTCCGTTCCCGAACAAGTATTCTTTACTTCATCTTCTTGAGCATGCGACCGGCGACGAATCGCACAAGGCCTCGCGGGAGGCATTTGGAGAGCCAGGTGCCGAAGCGGTTTTTGATCCCGTGAACGGCGACGGGCTTCCCCTGCATCATCGCGTTCCAGGCATGTCTGGCAACGTCTCGGGCGTCCGCGGCGAACATATCGAAGGGACTGTCGGCCACGAGTCCGGCGTTCACGCCGAAGTTCGTGCGGGTCGGTCCCGGACAGTAAGCCGTGGCTGTCACGCCCGTGCCCTTCCATTCTTCGGCCAGCGCCTCCGTAAAGGAGAGAACGTAAGCTTTCGTGGCACCGTAAATCCCCATATAAGGACAAGGCTGGAAGGCCGCAGTGGAGGCAATATTCATGATGCGACCTTTCCCGGCACGCTGCATGCGTCGCCCCATTCGGAGAGACAGGGCCGTGAGCGCCATGATATTGAGGCGGATCATCTTTTTGACCCGGCCCTCATCCGTTTCCAGCGTCTCGCCGAAAGCGCCGAAGCCCGCGTTGTTAATGACGATTTCCGGCGAGATGCCGCGGTCCGAGAGCCAGCTGGAAATCTGATCGACAGCGCCGGCCGCCGTCAGATCAAGCTCCAAGAGATGCGTTTCCGTGCGCAGGTCGCGGCTCACGACTTCAAGCGCATGGAGGTTTCGCGCCACCAGGAGGACACGGTAGCCCTTCTGAGCGGCAATTTTGGCAAATTCACGTCCAAGCCCGCTCGAAGCGCCCGTGATGACCGCCATCGGCCGTATGTTCTCGTCGGTTGTCATGAGATAAGCGTTTACTCCAAAAAGATACCGTTCATTCTACAAAGGAAGATTGAAAAAAACACTGAGGTAATCTGCCTAGACTGTTTAGCCGGAACAGACTGCAGGCTTTTTTTTACAATCAAAATGACCGAAAGGTCGATAATGTTGACTGACCGGGCTGTGCGTCAACTCTCCGAAGCTTGACCCGCAACCGCGACCGAAGCGCCAACCACCAACGAGGCAAAACCATGCGTTACGACTTTGTCGATCTGAAAATTTTTCTCACGCTTGCACGAACGCTCAACGTCACGCATACGGCCGAAGAAGTTCACCTCACGACCTCGGCGGTGAGCCTGAGACTCAAAAAATTCGAGGATGCCCTCGGCGTTCAGCTCTTTGAGCGAGGTCCCCGGGGCTTGAGCATGACAGCGGCGGGCTTGGCCCTGAAACCGCATGCCGTGGCCATTCTCGGCAGCCTCACGTCGATAGAAACCGATTTACGGGGTTATCAGAACCCCTCGGCCGATACCATCTCGATAGCGACCAACACCACGGGCCTTCAGAACATCTTTTGCCACGCGGGGCGCCTTTTCCTGCATGAGCATCCCGTCAAACTTCGCATCCTCGATATGCGTAGCGCAGCGGCCGTCGATGCGGTGCTGCGAGGCACGGTCGATCTCGGCTTCGGCCTTAAAACCTTTGCGGATCTGCACACGGATCGACTGGAAGTCATTCCGTTTATGGAAGACACGCTTGTGTGCATCATTCCCGAGTCGCATCCGCTGGCCGATCGCGACACGCTCGACTACGCAACCGTTCTTCAGTACGACTATCTGAGCCTGCAGGAACAAACGCCCCTCGCCAAAGCCATGCGCGAACGGGCGCAAAACAGGGGCTTTAAATTCGAACCGATCGTGCAGCTCCCCAACTTCGACCAAATGGTGCGCTATGTTGAAAGCGGACTCGGTGCCGCGATCCTGCCGCAGAGCGCGCTGAGAGAAATCGCCAAATTCGGTGACGACGAGCCGCGCCTAACTTATCGAAAGATCCCCTTGTCGGATCCCTTTGCGACGAGAACCTTGGCTTTCAGTCTTCGAAAAGACGGTCCCAACAACGAACGATGCCGGGAGCTGATCGGCGTCTGCCGTCGCGTCATGGGCGAGCAGTTCCTGCTCCCGACAGCCGACCAAAAGGTCGACTGGTCAAGCAAAACGCCTCTCTCCGAGCCCTCCTCATAG
>JAHHRG010000131.1 GCA_020025965.1 Sutterella sp. | reverse complement strand
GCGGATCGGTGATAAAGTTCCACAGATATGTGCCGTTCTCGTAGGTGCGCTTTACGCGCTTCCACTCGCCCTCGCCTTCGTGTCCTTCACTCTCGTTCGGAACGAATGCATACGGTACAAGCGTTACCTCTACGTCCTTGACGCCGCGCTCTGCCAGCTGTTCACCCGTACCACGGATTTCATTTCTGCCATTGCGGTCTGCGTCATCCCAAACCATACCGCTCAGGATCACATGCTTACCTTCGACAAAGCCCATATCAATGCTCGTCTGCAGGGTGAAATGTCCTACAAACGGATCGTTCGGGTCTGTAACTCTGGTTGCAGGCGCCTTTGCAATAAAGCTGTGTGTCCGCTTAACGCCCTTATGTTCATAAAGGTCATTTCGGAAATCGTCATCTGTCGGTACAGCGGCGTGTGTCACTGTGCTCGGCTGATAATTCATCCAAAGCGGATTTGCTACTGTTGCTGTGAAGTAGTAGCTCTTGTTCGGATGCATGTAATCGAACTGATAATCGCCGTTTTCATCGGTCATCGTAATCATCGGTCTGCCGTGCATATCCAGTGCAGGCTTCGGTACACCGTCTGCACTATGATCGTTGTCGGTCTCATACGCCGTAATGATTACGCCCTTTTCGTTGGCAGTGCGGGTCAGTCTCGGCTCTTCCGGCGTCTTGTAAGTCTCTTCGGGATTCTCTGCAGTCTGCCAAATACCGTCGTTCATCGACTGTTCGTTTCCTACAAATTCATCCTTCCAAACCGTGCCGCCATAGCGGACCGGCATGCCGATGCCGATGTCACACGAAACCGCCTCTGCATCATATCGTTCTACCGCATCCTGATTGGTCAGATCGATCGGTTTAACGCTGATGGTGCGCTCGGTCTCAAAGGTCAGGCTTTCTGCCTTAACCTCGCCTACACCGTTCTTCATCTTCTCGCCCGGCTTATAAGTCTTAAGCGCAACGCTGCGAATTTCAGGTGTAGTCAATGCGTAATGGTTGTACTCCTTCGGAAGCGTGTAACGCAGTTTATACTCGCCCGGCTTGAGGTCAGGCAGAATATAGTAGCCTTCGTTTCCGAAGTAGTCGTCCTGTGTTACACACGAGTATGCGCCGTTCTTTGTTGTACGGAGCACGCCCTCTTCGAAGATCTCGTTTCCGTTTTCATCAAGGACGAAATATTCTCCACTTCCGGGCTTGGTCTCCTTACCGACACGTTCGCCGTCCTTGTTGGACGGGAATCCATCCGGCGTAAACAGCTCAACCTTAACGCCGTTGATGCCCGGGTCAGGCTTGAGGTTGCCGTCTTCATCCGTGCCCCAATCGGGAATCCATGTTTCAATACCGTTCTTATCGATGCCGCGCTTGCGCTTGGGCAGCTTACGCATACGATTCTGACGGTTCTCCTCCGGCAGCTCGTACATGATCTCATCGAGATGTTCGCCGTCGTTGTCGGTATCAAAGAATACATAGTCGCCGATATAGCCTCTGTCTGCCGGATTGGTAACATAAACCTTGTTGGAGTTAGACTCCTGCGGGTTCTTCTGACCCTGCCACTGACAAGCAAATGTATTGATTGCCTGATACGGCAGAATCAAGCTGTTGATCGTATTCGGATCGGTATCGCTTGCAATCGAACCTGCATAGAACGGGAGGTTCAGCAGTGCTCTTTCCTGATACTCCAGCACGAAGCTCTCGCCCGGCTTATGTCTATACACAGTACCCGCCGCAGTGTTGGCGTCGAAGCTTACAAAGAAGAAGCTCAGATGCCTGCGCAGCTCATCATACTCTTCCGGCTTAAGCGATTTCTCAAGAGCAATCAGCTCATCCAGTGTAATCGAATACTCACGCAGTTCAGAAGCATTTTCCTCAGCAATCAGTCGGATACGATCATAAAGATCATTCTGTTTCTGATTGGTATCGGAACGCTTGTACGGAGGCATCTTCTCATAAACCTCTCTCGGGTCCATGACGCCGGCATATACGCCGCCCGCCTTCTTGACCGGACCGAACCAGACGGTATACGGTTCCTTGTTTTCATCAAACGGCACAAACTTACCGCTGCTCTCTCTGCCAAAGCGGATCGAGCTCGGATTATCAAGTACTGCATTCCACTTGGACTGACGCGGTCTTTCCTGAATATTACTCGGATTCTGAACGTTCGTCATGATCGTGTAATCATCACGCATCGGCAGGATGTCGAGCACTACCGGAGCAATTCTGTCGGTGCTGCCATCGCTCGATACAGGCATCTGGTTGATGATCGTATTGTGATAGGTATACGTCTCGCCTTCCAGCGCCGGTGTAACCTGTCCAAAGTCCGGATGCAGGATAGTCGATGCAGTCTTCAGCGTTGCCAATACTTCCATCGGCTCTGCAACCAGCTCTGCAC
>JAHHRG010000130.1 GCA_020025965.1 Sutterella sp. | reverse complement strand
CGTTGCCGAAAAATTGCAGATCGATGATGTCACCGATGAGCTGGTTCGTGCCGCCGCCGAGCATTTTGGAAATGATAAAGGTGCTGACTGCCGGAACGAAAACCATCGTGATCCCCGAACTGATGCCCGGAAGACTCAGCGGAAGCACCACATGGAACATCACCTGCATGCTGTTGGCACCGAGATCCTGCGACGCCTCGATGACGTCGTTGCCGATCTTTGCCATCGTGGTGTAAAGCGGCAGGATCATGAACGGGATGTAGTTGTACACCATGCCGAGGATGACGGCGCCCTGCGTGTTGATCATGCGCACGGGGTCGAGTCCCATCATCAGGAACAGGCGGTTGATGAGTCCGTTGTTTTCGAGAATGGTCATCCACGCATAGGTGCGAAGGAGGAAGTTCATCCACATGGGCAGCATCACGAGCATCAAAATGGTGCGGCGGTGAAAACCCTTCTTGCGCGAAATGATGTAGGAAAGCGGGTACGCGATGACAACGCACAGCGCGGTGGCAATGGCGGCGAGCTTGATGGAGCGCATCAGAACGCTCATGTATTCGCCCGCCTGCGCGATGTTGTCGATGGTGAATGCTCCCTGCGAATCGGTGAGCGCAAAGTAGACGATCAACCCCAGCGGAACAACGATAAAGAGGATCGACCACAGCATATACGGCACAGCGGGAGCGCATCTCCCCACGCGGCGAAGCCCCGGCTTTTTCACAAGCTCAGAAGATGGATTGCTCATTACTGCACCTCCATTTTCTTCATGATGTGGATGTCAAAGGGCTTGACATTCATGCCGATGTGCGCGCCGACCTCCTGACTCAGGGTGGAATGGATGAGCCATTTGTAGCCGTGCGCATCGACGGTGATCTCGTAGTGAACGCCCTTAAAGACCACAGATTCCACTACGCCGCTGATCGGGGAGGTTTCGTAGTCGCCCACGATGATATCCTCCGGACGGATGACCACGTCCACGCGCTCGTTTTCGGCAAAGCCCTTGTCAACGCAGCGAAACGCCTGACCGGCAAATTCCACCTCGTAGTCCTCGTACATCACGCCGTCGATGATGTTGCTTTCTCCGATGAAGTCGGCAACGAAGGCGTTGATCGGCTCGTTGTAGATATCCTGCGGCGTACCGATCTGGAGGATCTGTCCGTCCTTCATGACAACCACGCGGTCGGACATGGTGAGTGCCTCCTCCTGATCGTGCGTTACGTAGATAAAGGTGATCTTGAGGCTTTTCTGAATGCGCATCAGCTCTGTCTGCATATCTTTTCTCAGCTTGAGGTCGAGCGCACCCAGCGGCTCGTCGAGGAGCAGGACCTTCGGCTCGTTGACAAGCGCACGCGCAATGGCAACGCGCTGCTGCTGACCGCCGGAAAGCTGGTTGATGTTGCGGTTTTCGTAGCCGGAGAGGTTCACCAGCTTGAGCATCTCTTTGACCTTTCGCGCCACGAGCTTTTTGTCCATCTTTTTGAGATTGAGCGCAAAGGCTACGTTGTCGAACACATTGAGATGCGGGAAAAGCGCATAGCGCTGGAACACCGTGTTGATGTTGCGCCGATGCGGCGGAAGCCCGTTTATTTTTTTCCCGTCAAAAAATACGTCACCCGCAGTCGGCTCCACAAAACCGCCGATAATGCGCAGGGTCGTGGTTTTTCCGCAGCCGGACGGCCCCAAAAATGTGACAAATTCTTCATCGTGAATGTCGAGGTTGATTCCCTTGAGGACGCGCTGCCCGTCATAATCGACAACGATATCCTTCAAGCTGATCAAAATATTCTCTTTCACTTAACAGCCCCCTTTGTGGTGTTCAAAATTTATACATACTAAAATATCACAAATTTTCGATATGTCAATAAAAATCCGCATTTTTTTTAATTTTCCAGCATTTTTTAGCATATTTCCTGTAAATTACGGTATTTTCACCGTGAATTTATCAATATGCTTGCGTTTCCTCTGCTTTCCCCTTATTTTGTCTGTTTTGAGGAAAAATGAAGTACGATTCTTGTTTTTGGAGATTTTTACGATGCGCAAAAAGCACACCGCACGAGCCGCTCAAAACGCATTGCGATTTTTGATTTTTATGGTATACTCAAAGCAAATCCATTCAAAAAGGAGGCGGATGTTATGGCAGCAGCAAAGCTCTCCACCCTGTGCTACATCGAGCAAAACGGCGCGTATCTGATGATGCACCGAACCAAAAAGGAGCACGACGACAATCACGACAAATGGATCGGACCGGGCGGAAAATTCGAGGACGGCGAGAGCCCCGAGGACTGCGTGTGCCGCGAGGTGCTGGAGGAAACGGGGCTGACGCTTTGCTCCTATCGTTTTCGCGGGATCGTCACCTTTGTTTCGGACGTGTGCCCCACCGAATATATG
>JAHHRG010000129.1 GCA_020025965.1 Sutterella sp. | reverse complement strand
ATATAAGGCGAGGTCATGATTGGTACGAGAATGAAAAATAGGAACCGTCTTGCGAGAGCACAGCTCAACCGCAAAGATCAATCGGTTATTTTAACTCAAAGGAATCGTTGATTTTCGAGCGGGAGGAGGATTATCGACCGAAACGGTTAGAATGTCCATTCTTTCCGAAGCCTTTTTTTGATAGAACACCGTCATGGATATTCCTCAACTGTCGTCACGCGTCCGATTTGTCCTCTGCGAACCCGCGCATCCGGGCAATATCGGTTCGGCCGCCCGCGCTATTAAAACGATGGGTTTTCGCGATCTTCGCGTGGTTAATCCCCGAGAGGCCGACTATCGTACGCATGAAGAAGCGATTGCTTATGCAACAAGTTCCGTTGATGTCCTCGAAGCGAGCAAAATGCACGAGACGTTGGCCGAAGCCTTGGAAGGCGTGACCTTTGCCTGGGCGCTGACGGGATACGACCGCGAATACGGTCCTCCGATGTCCCCGATGCGTCCGGCCGTTGAGAAGTCCGTTGCCTGGCTTAATGAAGTCGAAGGCGACATCGCTTTTGTATTCGGCACGGAAAGAAGTGGCATGACGAACGAGGAAGTCATGCTCTGTCAGGGGTGTGCCGCCATTCAAGCGGATCCGGAAAGCCCGAGTCTTAATTTGGCGCAGGCCGTGCAGATTACTGCTTATGAAATGCACATGGCACTTATGACCGCCGAAGGGCATGCCACGGATCTCTATGACTGGCAGTCGCGATTTGAACACGAACAGCCCGCAAGCGTCGAAGCGATCGAAGGCTTTTTCGGTCATTGGGAAAAAGCGATGGAAGCTTGCGGTGTTCACGATCCGAAGAATCCCAAGAACCTCATGCCGATCACGCGCCGTCTTTTCGGTCGCAGCGGCCTGACGCAGACCGAAATCGACCTCCTTCGAGGTATTTGCTCGGCGATCATTCGCCCCAAGCGCGATCGTGTCGGCGAGAAGAAACCGAAGGCCTGAGAACAGGCCGACGCAATCAAGCGGCTTTTCTGTCAAAATAGAAATTTAAATCTGATTAATCCACACTAACTGACGAGACTGAAATGGGTTATGCAAGTGAATTGATGGCGACCATCAAGGAAAAAGATCCGGCCGCTCATTCTAAGTGGGAAGTGATTTTTGCCTATCCGGGCTACCATGCCGTGATGATTCACCGTTTCTCGCATTGGTGTTGGATTCAGGGTTGGCGTACGCCCGCTCGTATTATTTCGCAGGCTGCCCGATGGTTGACCGGCATTGAAATTCACCCGGGTGCTAAGATCGGCCGCCGTGTCTTTATCGACCACGGTATGGGCGTCGTGATCGGCGAAACCGCCGAAGTGGGTGACGATTGCACGCTTTATCACGGCGTTACGCTGGGCGGCACGAGCCTGGGTAAAGGCACGAAGCGCCATCCGACGCTTGAGTCCGGCGTCATTGTGGGCGCGGGTGCCAAGGTGCTCGGCTCCTTTACGGTGGGGGCCAATGCTCGCATCGGCTCCAATGCTGTTGTCTTGAAGCCCGTTCCCGCCAACACGACGGTGGTGGGCGTGCCCGGCCGTCAGGTTGGTGACAAGAAGTCGGAAAAGGGAGATACTCAAGCAAAGTTCGATGCTTACGCCGTCAGCAGTCAATGCGAAGACCCTTATTGCATTGCGATTAAAGAACTTGTTCGCGTGACGCGCGAACAGAATGCCGTCATTGAAAAGCTCAATACGGAAATCGAACGTTTGGGCGGTACGGCCGTCGAAGATCTGCCGAAGTTGAATGCGCAGTCCGTAGGCTTTGCCACGCGTCGTGCCCGTCACCACCGACAGAAAAAAGCGGGAACCGATCAGCCGGCTGAAACGCTGGAAAAAGCAGGGACGGAGGTTGATTCCTGCTGTGTCGAATCGACCGAAAAAAACGTTGACTGAGTTTGAAGATACGCAATAAATATGGCCGCCCTTCGAGTATGAAGAGGCGGCCTTTTTTTGCTTGGAAAGCTGTGATCAGCTACAAACTTTGCATGCCGTGCTTGACGCGGGGCCGAAAGCTTCGGTGTGGTACTGCGATTCGGGCATACCGAGGTTCAGGCACCACTCGCGGCTCTTCGTGACAAAGCCGGGTGAAGCACAGACAAAGGTTTCGCGCTCGGCAATGTCGGGAACAAGTTCTTTCAAGCGTTCCTCCGTGAGACGGCCGGTGAGGCAACCCTCGACCGGATCCGATTTTGCGAAGCAAAGGAAAAGGAATTCGTCGGGACGGCATTCGAGCAACATCTTCCAATAATCGCGTTGCACGATGTAGTCGGGCGACTTCACGGTGTAGATCACCACGACATTCGCTTTCGGACGGTTGATGAGGAACCAGCGGCTCATGGCAAGCGCCGGGGTTATGCCCGAGCCCGTTGCCATCAGAAGAATCTTGTCGTTCTCCGTTTCGTCA
>JAHHRG010000128.1 GCA_020025965.1 Sutterella sp. | reverse complement strand
TTTGATCATAGTTTCCATAATACTGAGTTTTAAATTGTTATTAATTTTATTTCTTGTTTTAGTTTATTATTCTTTCTTCAATGATTTCACGGGTTTTCCCATCACCAGCCATCCGATTTGCCACGAGATGGAGATAAGGCTCACCAAAAGGAGGATTCCCGCCGCCGCAAAATAGCACCACACGGTATTGTCGATGCGGTAGGAGTAATCCTGCAACCAGCGATCCGCCAACCACCACGCCACGGGCAAACCCACCACGACAGCCACCGCCACCGAGCGCAGGAATCCGCCGACCGACTCGAAAAACAATGCGCGTTTGCTGCCACCGAAGATCTTGCGGATGGCAATCGACTTGGTATGCTGACGGGCGTAGTAAGTACTCATCGCAAGCAGCGAAAGTGCCGTAAGCAAGATGGTGATCAGCGAAAAAAGCATCAACAGACGCAGGTTGCTCTCTTCCGAGGAGTAAAGTTGGCGGTTCATCTCGCGAAACGAAACAATACGGTCGTATTGTTCCATCCCCTTCGCCTTGTAAAACTCGCGGATCTGACTTACGGCCTTCTTTTCATCGCCTTTGACCCGAACAACCATACGGCGCAAGTATTCGTAATTCCGTCCGCCCTCCATCTCAAGCAGATAAAGCATTTTCGGGAAACCCGTTGCGGGCGAGCAGACACTGCCCTTCTGGTAGTCGCGGATCTGACCGCACACCTCGAATTGTTCGCGGGAGAACTTTCCGATATGCTCCCGATCGAGATTCAGTGCCGTCATCCACTCGTCGGTCACCCACACCTTTTCGGGTAAGGGCTCCGAGAAACGATCCTCGACCTCAAAACCCATAATGTCGAACGCCTCACGATCCAGATAGCAGATTTCGCTTTTGTAGGATTCGCCATCAAACGGGAAGGTCAAAAGCGAGGTCCCCGACATCATCGGATAATTGATGATAAAACCAACCCGATCGACCACGGGTAAACGGCATAGTTCATCAATATGGAAATCCGAATAACGATTGACATACGGGATCGCGATGTTTCCCTCAAGACTGTATCCGAGCGGTTTTTGAAGCATATATTTGAGTTGGGCGGCCATCACCAGCGATAACGCCAGCGTGACAAATGCCAGGAAACACTGCACACCGATCAGCATACGCCCCATGCGCATCTTGCTCACACGGGCGAACGTACCGCGCACAATCTCGATGGGCTTGAACTTCGCAAGGATGCTTGCGGGGATGATGCCGGCACAGAACGAGAGCAGCACAAGGAACACCCCTCCGAACAAGAGTTTCTCCACCCAAAGATTTTCGTCAAACGGATCAATCGGTCTTAAGATCAGCGTCTGCACATAAGGCGTGCAGATCTTCGCCACGACCAACGCCAGCAAGAACGAGAAAAGCGACAAAAGGAAGGTCTCGGCAATGTTGCGCACAACGATTCCCGACTGAAGAGTACCCAACAAACGGCGCATAGCCATCTCCTTGGCACGGAATCCCGACTGCGCCGTGGTCAGCGAGATGTAATTCAGCACGGCAAACAACAACAGCAGAATGCCAACGGCGGTAAACAACCGTACGAACTGCACATTCACGATATTTACGAACGGTGTCCATGTGCTCACCCCCTGTGTCTTGGAGATCTCGCTCCACGGCACCAATTTATACCGGTCGCCCATGGATTTCATATACCGCTCCTCCCGTTGCAACACCTCATCGACTTTTACGCTCAACGCTTCCACATCGACCCCTTCACGCAGTCGGAAAAAAAGCGTGACGGTACCGTTGCCCTCGTGAATCAGCGTGGGACAAAAACGGCGGATCTCGTCGAAGTGATAGACAAAATCGGGCGAAGGCAGGATCGTATTGCGCAATTTCGGGAAGATGCCCGACACGGTAAGCACCGCCTCTTGATCGTTGATCCGTATTTTCAGACCTTTGCCGACAACATCGCCTTCGGGAAACAGACGGCGGGCAAACTCCTCCGAGAGCACTACCCGATCGCCTTTCAGCACCTCTTTCGGATTCCCCTCCTTGAGCGGGAAGGGAAACATCTCGAAGAAATTATCATCGACCACTAGTGCATTCTGCTTTTCGTTGCCGTCTGCGGTCAGCACATCGAGCGAAACACCGCGCAGGCTGGGAACGGACATCATACGACACATCTCTTCGATCTCGGGGAAACGCCCCTTGAGGATATCCTCTACGGGATAGGTATAGATAAAATACCCTCCGGCATTACCCACACAGTAATTGCCGTTGTTTTTGATTGCACGGTCGGTCGAATATTCGTCGATCACGAAGGTCGCGATGAAGATCACAAAAGCAATCGCCACCGACATACCGACCACCTCGATCGCCGTATAGAGTTTATTACGGCTAAGGAAAGTAAAGAAACTTTTCATTGTCCGTTTGTTTTAGAAAATCGTTATTCTTTCTTCAATGATTTGATGGGGTTTTCCGAGGCGGCGTTCCAACTGCGCACCGTGACGGTCAGTA
>JAHHRG010000127.1 GCA_020025965.1 Sutterella sp. | reverse complement strand
GCTTGGCGTCGGCCTTGATCGCTTTAAATGTTTCGGCAAAGCCTGCCTCTTACATCGGTTTCGGCATGCAGACAGGAACGCCTTCCGGGGACGTGCGTGCGGCGCTGATGCCGGCTCCAGGGGCGATTACGCCCGATCGTCAGCAAACGGCCACAGATCAGCTGCAATTAGACACTGAAGACAAACGGCCTGCAATCGTGCGGGCTCTGAATTTCAACCGTCCCGTTCGTATCGGCATTCAGCAGTTGCTCGACCGTCAACACAACGCTGCCATGGTGATGCATACGCGAAGCTATCTGGAAAAGATGTTCGGGCCGCGTAATCTGAGCATCTACATTCTTTCGGATAAGGATCTTGCGACGGCAGTTCGTACAAACAAGGTGGATTTCTTTTTGGCCGACAGCGACTTTTACGCGCTTGAAGAAAGCCTTGGGGGCGTTCATGCCGTAGCGAACCTTTGGCCCATGACGAGCGATACCCCGTCCTCCGTCACGGCTTCGACCATCTTCATGAAGAGAACGGATACGCGAAAGATGGAATCGCTTCCCTTGGGGGTGCTCACCGGACATCCGATTGTCGGCACGACTCCGTCGTCTCTTTCGGCATGGCTTGCGGCAGCGGTCGAAGTCGTGCGGCAAAAGCAGATCACCTTTGAAAATCTCACCGCGAAAACAAAGTTCTACGGTTATGACACGATGCGTGTCGTTGAGGCCGTTCGCCAAAACGACAATACAGTGGGTGTGCTCGCGGCCTGTGAAATGGAGCGCCTGCAGGAAGCCGGCAGTCTTAATTTCAACGAATTCGTGATTCTGAACGACAAGAAAAAAGACGGTCTTGCCTGTCGACATTCCACGGAGGTTTATCCGGGTTGGACTTTCGGAACCGTGAACGAAACCGAACCGGCATTGAGAAAGGCGATGACGTCGGTACTTTTGGGAATGTCGGGATTGCGCTACGGGGCCGAATGGACGATGCCGGTTTCCAATCGATCCGTCTACGATCTTTTTTATGATCTCAAGATCGGCCCGTATCAGGACTTGGCTCAATGGAGTCTCCGACGTGTCGTACGCGAGCACTCGGACCTAATTGCGTTGGTGTTGCTCTGCTCCTTCTTGGCGTTGAGTTACATGACGGCCATTTCGGTTCTCGTACGACGCCGTACGCATCAGCTTCGGCACGCTCTGGAAGAACGTGCTCGGATCGAGCGCGAAGTCGCGCAGTCGCGTCAGCATATTGCCAATCTTGAGCGAACCGGGATTGTGGGACAGATGTCAACGATCATCGCCCACGAACTGAAACAGCCGCTCGGGGCCATTACGAATTATGGGAACGGTCTGTTACGCCGGCTTCGCCGCGGGAATATCGATCCGAAGAGTTTTGAATCGGCTCTCAATGAAGTGGTACTGCAGGCCGAGCGTGCCAGTAAAATCGTCGAACGCGTACGCGCTTACGCGAAGCACGACTTCCCGCCTCGGAAGGTCGCCGACATTTCGATCATTATTGAAAATGCCATTCAGACTTTCCGTCGAAGCCGTACGACAGAAGCCGAACTCACCGTTCGCATGCATTCGAGAAGTATGGCCGAAGTGGACTCCTGGGAAGTCGAACTCGCTATTCTTAACCTCTTGAAAAATGCTGCCGATGCGGTTTCAACGGTGCCGGATCCCCGAATCGACGTGGCTCTGGAGCCGGTTGACGGCGACAATTGGGTGTTGACGGTAGCGGACAACGGTCCTTATGTCTCGGATGAGGCATTGGCGAAATTCTTCATGCCCTTGCAAACGAGCAAAGGTGCGGCCGGTATGGGGCTCGGGCTCTCGATCGTAGCCAATATTGCAGAACGTCATGCGGGACATATCTGCGTGGAACGTAACGGCGATCGCGGCGTGGTCTTCAAGATCACTTTCCCGAGACTGGTGTATCTCACGTCGGGCGATACGACCGAAAAGGTCATCATGGGGCCGGAAACCGTCAGCATCTACGAAGCGGGCGGCAACGGCAATGTCGTTCGCAATACGGTCGATCAGGCGGAACCGGCGCCGAAGAAACCCGCCGAACCTCCGAAAACCATTCACACGGGCGGGCTCAATCGCGTCGTTCGCGTGATGGAAGACGGAAATATGCAACAGAAATTCACGCGCCTTCGCGGACCTTTTAAGGACGACGAACCGGAGAAGGAAGAAAAGTCCGAACCCGAGGACGCAACCAAGTAAGCGAAGAGGGCGGAAGGTACTGCACAAAAAAGAAAGGATTGAGTCTCCGAATCAAAGGTTCTCAATCCTTTCTTTTTGTCTGACGCTCTTGTGTCAAGTCCTTACATCAGCTGAATCTGCGGACGGCCGGGCGAGCGGAAGGTAATCCAGCCGCTCTTGGCGGAAGATGGATCCTCACAGTCAAAGTTCCAGTTCGGAAGCGACCAGCGCTCAATGACGGCATTGACATGCGCACCCGGGCGATGCGTGTGACCGTGAATGACGAGTTCGACACCGGCCTGACGAGCGGATTCGGCGACGGCGGACTCGATAATGCCCGTCTGCGAGATCGGATCGGGATTGGCGGCTTCGGCTTCTCGGATATCGTTTTCATAACGAATCATTTCG
>JAHHRG010000126.1 GCA_020025965.1 Sutterella sp. | reverse complement strand
TGAGTACCATTGATAGCGAGATTTGTCGCTTACTGAAGCGCCATAAGCCTAAAGGCTACAACTGGACGCTCGCGAAAAAGGGTGAAGAACTGGAATGCCTTCAGTGTGCACTGCTTAACATGACCCCCACGACCGAGTCGCGTAAGCGACTCTTAGAAATGCCGCGTCGTGAGTGGCTTCTTGAAGAAATGGCCTGGATGAAGGAGCACCAATTCTCTGAAAGTAAAGACTATGAGAGTTGTCAGCGTAAAGGGCGTGGTCGCGCGCACTACCTTCGTAGTGACCGACCGTTTGTCTTTGAGATTTACCAACGCTACTACGGAGAGCTCGCGAAACGCGATCTCATGACCTTCGATTTGCTTTGCGAAGCGTTAGCTAATGCGTCTAAGGGCTTTGATTTTGATGATAAATACAAGTATGACTTGGTGCTCATTGACGAGGGGCAAGACTTACCCATCCTCAAGATGAGGTTTGCCTTGGGGCTGACGCGAAAGGCCGTCACCATCGCCGCGGACTATGCCCAGCGCATTTACGCCAATAGCTTTACGTGGACGGAGTTGGGGCTCAATATTAATTCGGGCAACTCTAAGGAACTCAAAGGGACGTATCGTAATACCCGTGAAATTCATGCTTTGGCTCAGGTCTTAGCACACAACAACACAGAAACGGCTGATGTCGGTGGGGTTAGTGAGTCAAGTCTTCCCAAGCGTAGTAGTGGCGTTAAACCTCGCATTTTGTATTGCGCTAATTCTGCCGAACACAATTCGGTCTTGTGTGACGTTACGAAGTTAATCGAGAAGGAAAATCCGAACGCTAGTATCGGGATTTTATTGCCGACCCGTGAAATGATTCGAGCCACGCGTAACCTTCTAGAGGGGCGTGGGATCTCAGTGCAGGCCGATTTCAAAAATAATACGGAAACGGCCTTGGAACCCGGGGTAAAGCTATCGACCTATCATTCGGCCAAAGGGCTGGAATACGACTTTGTCATCTTGCCTCACGTTGAGGATGAGTATTTCCCTTCCGCCAAACACAGTAAAGGCGCTTCTGAAGACGAGTATGAAACGCTCTTAAATCAGGCTCGAAACTTGCTTTATGTAGGGATGACGCGTGCTCGAACTGATCTTGTGATTATGAGTACGAATGGGGATGGCTCTTTACCAAGCACGCTCTTGGGAGAACTTGACCCTGATACTTACACGGCTATAGGCGCTGTGCCTGAACGTGTTACGTTGAAGCGCTTTGAAAGCGAAAGCTTGTTCTAACACCCAAAGTAAAGGCCCGGGAGACTTCGTTCTCCCGGGCTTTCTCCTTTAATTTCTTGGCTTATTTTTCTTGGAGGGCTTTATTGAGGCGTGTTTGAAGTGATTTACAAACGTCTTCAGCGCCGTTCTCGCACGCTGCATCAAGGTGTTTCTTTGCCTTCTTTAAATCACGCTTCCAAAGCTTGCCTTCAAGGTAGCCTTGTGCCAAAAGCCCTGAGGCTTGACCATCCCCATTTTCAGCCGAGAGTTCCAACCAATAATGAGATAAGAGAGGATCACGTTCTACACCATTGCCTTCGAAGTAGGCCTGACCAAGAAGGCGTTGTGCTTCAGGATAGTTTCGTTCCGCTGCCTTTTGAAGGTATTCCATCCCCTTGGCAGGGTTCGCTTTAATACCGTCACCGTTGAGGTAGATGATCCCTAATCGGATTTGAGCACGAGGGTTGTTAAGTTCTGCAGAGCGACGCAAGTATTCAAGCCCCTTTGTCGTATCCGCGTATTCACCTTCTCCGTAGAAGAGGAAGCTCCCTAACAGTCGGAGCGCTTCATCGTCATTGTGTTGGCTGGCCGTCTTTAAAAGAGCCAGAATCTTTGCCATATCCTCGTCCGTTTTCCACATCAAGAAGGCCAAAGGCGCCATCGCGTTGACATCATTCGCGTCAACGGCCTTTTGGAGCCATTTCCTGGCCTCTGTCAAGTTGTCGAGCTCAAGCTGGACTTCGCCTAATAGGCGTATTGCTTTAGCGTGCCCCTTTGTGGCGGCTTTTTCCAACCATTCAAGGGCTACCGTTATGTCTTGTTGCAAGAGTATCCCGTCATAGGCGAATTTGCCCCAGTAATATTCCGCATCGGTGTTGCCAGCATATGCCGCCTTGATCATCCACTTAAGGGTTTGATGGGCATCGGCTTCAACCCCATCTTTAGTTAAATAACGAAGGGCCAATTCGTACTGCGCATCGGAACACTCCCTAACCGCACTTTGACGTAAGAGAGCTAACGCCTTAGCGTCATCTTTCTTGACGTCTTGCCCGGTTTTGTAGAGACCACTCAAAGCGTAGAGCCCCTCAGGGTGATATTGATTAGCGGCCTGTTGAAGCCAATAAAGGGCTTTGGAGCGGTCAGACTCCGCATATACGAGCCACAACATGTATTGAGCCTCATCGAGCCCTTTTTCCGCTTCCTCAGTGAGGATCTTCACCCCTTTTAGGACGTCTTGTGGGCCACTGCTATCAACGATGAGCATAACACCTTCGTTGTAGCGTTCAAGTCCCTTGGGTGGTGTTGTGAAACGCAGTGAGATAATGCACAGGAAACGCAGTGTATAAATGCACAGGTC
>JAHHRG010000125.1 GCA_020025965.1 Sutterella sp. | reverse complement strand
TTGCGAACAAGGCTTTAAGCGTGCGTGTGAGTAATCACTAAAGCGCTTTAGCACTCTAAACAGAGAAGGAGAGGGTGTCCTCGTGGGACACGCCTCTCCTTTCTTTTGGAATTATTGAACAGTGCCTGAAGGCAAAGTCCGTCACTTTACGACATGCCCTTTCCGTCTTCTACCACAACGTCTTCAATCGTGGCATGTGGAGGGTTGTAGGACGGATCGATAGCATGCAGGTTGCGATTGATCGTATTGTAGTAATCCAGCATTTTTTGGACAAAGGATTCACGCGTGAGAAACTGACCAGTGGCAACCACTAACCAAAGAATAGAATCAAACTGTTCCAATCGAGTGAATCGCGGATGTCCATCGGGATACTCGTGACACTGGTCCATATCGTGGTCGTAATTGTGTATCCCCATACACGCTTTCAAGACGCATAAGCCCACGACATTCGATGCGATGTCATAGGCGAGCTCAGGCGGCCAGTTTTCATCAAGGAACGCTTGCATGTCCTTCCGATAGAGGTGTTTTGCGTCATATTGGTTAGAAAATCGGAAGTCGCCATAATGCTCCAAGGCGTAAGTGACAGCCCAATCCAGAGCCTTATGGGCAAATTCTCTCACAACTTCGTCATCGAAGGAATCAATGTCAACGAGCTTGCCGTCTGGGTCGATGTCATATCTAGGCATTTGGTCTCACAAATGTAATGTTGTACGGTTGAAAGGGGGCTCTCTAGCCACCTTAATTGCGTGCTAGACGGGGATCATGGTCGCGGGCAATGGCGTCCGCCCAGAAGCGATCGTAGTAGCCAGGGTCGGTCACCCGCATGTTGCGAAGCAACGTTTGGTAGCCCTCATAAATTATTTGATAAATGGGCGTTCCGTTCTCGGTGATTTTCGAGGCGGCCGTGAGCATCCACACGAAAGGAATAAACACCTCAATGTCCTTGATCAAGGGATGCCCCTCCGGGAAGTCATAGCAGTGGGTTACGGTGTCGTCACCGTTATGAATACGGAAGCACGCACTGGCTACGGCGAGCGCCGCCACGTCTTGCGCCATGCTGGCGTTTTCCGTTGGGTCCGCCGGGTGACACTCGATATAGGTTCGAATCTCGTGTTTGTAGAGCTCGATGGCTGCATCAGGATCCCAGTCCTGGAAGTCCTTTAAATGCGATGCCACGAATTGCAAGGCCCAGATGTACGTGCTTTTAACGTACTCATCTCGGTTAAAGGTGACGGTATTGGTCTGAGTCTTCTGGCTACATGGGTTGGTCATAAGCTTTTTTAAACCTGGCTCTCGTGTGAGTGGTGTCGTTTAGGGAAAGCAACGCCACTTGTTTAGTGGAAAAAGATAAAAAACAGGATGATGCCCCCAACAATCCACATCCATTTGCGCGTGCCCTTGCGGGTGCGACGCGGAGGACGCAGGGAAAGGAACTTTGTCAAGCTGGAACTAATTTCCTTTCTGACATCGTTGTCCGTTGCGATGGAGTGCAACGTTACGAAGGCGTCCTTCCACGCTTCGTATTGTTCAATGTAAAACAGTCGGTACTTATCGTGAACTTGCACGCAATGCTGGTAATAAATTAAGACGATTAAATTGAGCACCGCCTCTTGATACTGGGGGTCAATCGGTAACGTCGTGAGTGTGTCTTGAATCGACGCACGGACGGAATCCGCTGCCGATATTGAAGGGATTTTTCCGCTATGGAGATCAAGGAAAAAATCTTTCGCCAAGCCGTTGGCAAGCATTAATGTGGTTTGGATTCTATATTTGTTGGCGTAGTCAACGTCATCTAAATTTTGCATGTGAGTCATCCAGTCTTGTTGCGATAAAGGAAAGGTGTGGGCGCTTGTCTTCCCTTACTTCAGCAACATCAGTAAGAAGATCCCAAAGACGAACAGTAACGGCCAGCGGTACTTGTAGATGAAAAACACGCGCGGGTGCTCGTCGTGGAATAGGGTGTTGGCATTGGTCGCGATGATTTTCATATTGCGCTCAATGAGATTCTTTTCTTTCTGGTCATAGGTGAGCTGGATCGCGTGAATCAATAAGCCGACGAGTGGCATATAGTCCACGGGCTCCTTAAATCGCTCTGTCGCCCCAGTTCGTCGTTCGCAGAGGTAGTCGGAGCCATCGTGATTGTGGTATTCGACACAAGCACGACGTAACTCTTGAGCCAGGATATTTCGAATGATGTCAGTAAGGAGTTGGGAGTCGTCCGTGATCCAGCCCACCACGTCTGGATCCGGCAAGTGATCGCGAATAAAGCGGTTAATGGCTCTAACTACCGGGACATTGAACTCATCTTTTTCAATGTCCCCTTCAAAGTAGCGGTACTGAATGATGAGTTCGCGAGCAAAGTCGTAGGCATCATTTTCGACAGCATCTTTATCAAGCATGGGCGCAGGTCCTTTTTGAGAGTCGGTGAATTGTCATTGGTTTTCCCATTACTTGAAGAGAGGGTTCGTGCGAATGGACTGGGGACCGGCTTCGTAGAAGCGATCACGCAAACGCACTTCTTCCTTATTCATAATGGATTGGGCAAAGTCAAAGTCATATTCATAGATGTGAGCCGAGGCAACGTAACCCGCCATAAAGCCCATTTCTAAGC
>JAHHRG010000124.1 GCA_020025965.1 Sutterella sp. | reverse complement strand
GGCTCTCCGTTTTGGCACCGGCAAGTGCGTCGACTTCTTTTTTGCCGACACCTCATAAAGTAAAAGGACAGCCGCGAACGGCTGTCCTTTTGTTCTCCCTGTTATTTGCATGCCGGGGAGTAGGCAGAACACGACGTAAGGGGGAGTAGAACGCCGCGCTAATAAAACACATTGCTGTGTTTACTTGTATTTTATTATATGACATTTTATTCGAGTCCGCGAACTTTTATTTCACGAGCAAGGATTTTTGGCAAATCCGGCTCGAAATGCGGATGATTGGCCGCGATCTGAGGAACCGTAAACAGCCCGCTTAACCGATAATTCAGCTCTTCGGCTAACAATGCCCGCCCGGCACGATAAGCATTTAGGACCTCATAGACCGAATCCGTCACGCCGGCTTCGCGCGGCCCGATCGCGTCCAAACATTGTTCGATCGCATCGAGCGCTTGCGTTTCGGCTTGCAAAACGGCATTCAATACTTTCAAATCTTCGTCAGTCAAAGCCTTGAAACTGTAAGGCCCAAAGACATCGTCGCACTTGGCACATTTCTGCATCGGCATAGTCGGCCTCTTTAAGGAAATCGGGTTGAAGAAAAGACTGATTTTCGGCTAGCGTATCAAAGAGCAAATGTTCTCTCAATCAGTCTTTCCCCGTAAGACAAATTACCTACCGACATTTCGCTAAGCCTTCCCGCAGTTGACTTACAGGGGTTTTCTCCCTCCAAAACGACCGTCATCCAAGCGAAGTCAAAAAACAAAGCCGAGGAAAATCCCATATACTTTTGCGTGTCTCTCACCATTCTTCGGGTTAAGCATGTTCAATATCCGCGATTGGACCCTCAAAGAGCAGCATGACGTGACCGTTGTGGCCGTCGCTGCGATGACGGGCGTTGTCAGTTCACTGCTGTTTCTCAACACGGTCGGCATCACCGATCTCAACGCTCGTCTCGCCGTGACGATCTCCTGGATGCTCTTTTTGGCGGTGATGGGTTATCGGGAATTTCACTTCCCGCACGACCCTCTCATCTCCGAGAAACCGTCGGTGGACTTTGCCGCGATTTTCTTTGCGCTCCTGACCGTCGCCTCTTTGATTTACGCAGGGTACGATCAATTCAATATCGCCGTCATGGCGATTCCCGTGGTGCTCCTGGTGGCCCTTCCGGTCTACCTTGTTAAGACCCGTCGCCATACCGTACTGGCCAACCTCGAACTCACGCGCGACGATCTCGTCTCCGTCACGAAAACTTATATCCGTATGGCGCTCCCCTCCTATCGTCCTTTTGTGAAAGAAACTTATCAGAAGGCCGTCGACAAGGTGCCGGGAATGGTGTTTGACATGAAAACCGTAACGCATGCCTCTAAAAACACCCGTGAAAAAGTCGTTCGCGGGCTATGCGCCGTAGCCGCCCACAAAGCAATCCGCGAAGTCTTGGTTGAGGCACTGGAAAAAACGGATGTCGAAATCAACGATCAGCGCATTTTTGTCGAAGCGGGCTACCTTATCAATAAGGCCGCTCTTAACGATCGCACGATTACGAAAGAAGACTTTGAAGCCTGGGAAAAGCGTCTCGACTACATTGAAGTACGCCTCCCGAAATCCCTGCAGGATATTGCGAAGTAAGCCTGAGGATTGAGGACAAAAAAGGATCGATAGCCTCTCAACTATCGATCCTTTACTTTTGCGTCCGAATGGGTTTGACGAACCTGCGTCTTCGCCCGAAGGACCCTGTGGCGAACGGGTTCCCGTTGGGACAACCGAGAGCCCGTTAACGAGTGCTGTGAAAACTAGACTTTAACGATCAGAATCGGCTGTTTGCACTTTGCAGCCACACGAGAAGTGGTGGAACCCAGCACCGCCGACTTGAAGTTACCGTAACCGTGAGAGCCCATCACGAGCATATCAAGGGCTTCTTCGGCATAGTCGCTGATTTCTTCACTCGCCGCCCCCTTCAAAATTACGGACTCGGCCTTCACACCCGCTTCGGCAAGAATCTTCATCACGGGTTCGACAGCTTCGCTCTTATCGAGCTGCGTCGTCTTGACACTGATCACGGTGAACTTCGGATCATGACCGTAGAACTTGATGTGGCCCGCGACAAAGCGAGCCGCCATCAGCGAATGGGCCGGATCGTCCACGCAGAGACCGACGCGCTGACCGTCCGTAACAACCGGCGTTTCGTCACGAAGAAGAAGCACGGGGCAAACGGTCTTCGACAAAACGCGAATGGAAACGGAGCCGAGGAAGAGACTCTTGAAGCCCGAACGTCCGTGCGTGCCCATGATGATGAGATCGGCCTTCCACTTCTCGGCCTCTTCGACGATCATATCACCGTAATTGCCGCAGACGATTTTCTTTTCCGCCTTGAGCTGAAGTTCCTCAAGGAGCGGATCAAGTTCGCGGAACACCTTGTCGGCTTCGTCGCGGCTGTAGGCCGCAATGGCTTCAAGGTAGACCGGATTGGCGAGGTTTTTCGGGACGTTGTCCTGAATATTGAGAAGTTCCACTTCAAGCGCGTCACCCAAAAGCTCGCGACGCGTAGCCAGGTATTTGATGGCAACGAGACTGTAAACACTGCCGTCAACCGGTAAAAGGATTCGCATAGAACCTCCGTTTGTTTGCCCGCCGGTCTTCTACA
>JAHHRG010000013.1 GCA_020025965.1 Sutterella sp. | reverse complement strand
ACGGCAGCGACGGCAGCCGGAACGACGACGGCACCCGAGTGGTCGCATCCGCCCGTGTCGTCCAATTCAAAAGCGTGAGACGCGGTGCCGTTGACGAGGGCGGCATTAAGGGGCGTCATTTTGGCGGCGCGGCCCCATACGGTGGCAATCCCTTCGCCTTCGCCCGAGGCACGAAGCGTGTCGAGAAGCAAATGGGCTTCCTTCGAGGCGGCACCGGCAACACCGGCACCGATCGAATCGAGAATGTGGCGAACGGCCTTGGAGACCATGTCCTTGGGAATGGCGTCAAAAGGCGTATTCACGATGAAGTCGGCAAGGACTTCACTCTTTAAGATTTTCTTTTCTTCACTCATCTGGTGAACCTTTCTTATCGTGAGTTCGAGGCAAGAAAAAAACCGCACACTCAATAGCGAGTCAGTGCGGGTTTCTTTCAATCGGTGATTAGAACACCAACTGAGAAATCAACCAACCGATGATCGTGCCGGAGGTCACGAAAACGAGACCCGGACGGAGGTAGGAGTGATTGAAGACGAAGGAGCCGAGATGCGTCGTACCGGTACGGTCAAAAGCCGTACAACCGATCTGAGCACCGCCCGGGACGATGAAGTCGCCGAAGCAGCAGGCCCAGGTACCGACCAAGAATTCCGGCGGAAGACCGAACTTCAAGCCGAGGGGCATCATGATGGTCGTCGTCACCGTCGGGGAGAAAACGATCGTCGATACGCAGAAGGCGGCGATACAGAAGAGCCAGGGAGCATCCGTGACGAGACCCGAGAAGGCGTCGGCCAAGAGCTTCGTGTGCTGATCGAAGAAGGTACCCGTACACCAAGCGATACCGAAAACGCCCACAACACCGATCAAACCGGAGCGGAAGACGGAGCCGGAAGCGAACTTGTCGGAGGGCACGCGGCAGAGAATGATGATGAAGAAGGCCGTGGAGAGCATGACCATCTGGATCAGGCTCGGAATCGGCAGGGTGGAAACCTTGCCGGCCACATCCCAAGACGGGCGCATACCCGGCACGGAACCGATCGTAATGGCAACGAGAATACCGATGGCGAAGATCGTCACGGCGCGGCGGGCAAACGGAGCGACCTTGAACTTGTGTTCGGTGTCGGCGGCCGTCAGCCACTGGTAGTCGCCGGAAGCGACGCGGCGCTGGAATTCGGGATCGTCTTCGAGATCCTTACCGCGCCAGAAGACCGAGGTGGCGGCGCAGAGGGTGGCCAAGAAGAAGGTCGGGACGGAGATCGCGAGGATCTGCCAGAAAGCAATGCCCTGAATGGTCATGATGCCGACCATGGCAGCCATGGCGGCGGACATGGGCGAGGCCATCACGCCGATACCGGCACAAATGACCGAAGCGGAAATGGCGCGTTCGGGGCGTACCTTCGCAGAAGCGGCCACTTCGGCCACAACCGGGTAAACGGCAAAGGCCACGTAGGAGGTACCGACGAGGATCACGAAGAGCGAGCAGACGATCGGACCGGCGAAAACGATGGCGCGGGGGAATTTGCGAAGGAGTTTCTCGGCAAGGCGAACGAGAAGATCAAGACCGCCGGAACCCTGAAGAACCGAGGTACAGGCAATGACGGCCGTGATGATGAGGAGAACGGAGACGGGAGGTGAACCCGGCTGGACACCCAGCCCGAGAACGAGAATTGCAACACCGAGACCACCGGCTGCGCCGAGACCGACACCGCCGAGACGACCACCGATGGCTACGCAGACGAGCACGACGGCAAGCTGCATCCAGAACGATAAGTCCATTTCCATTTTGGTTGATGACTTGAGATAAAGAGGGGTTATGAATTGGTTCGGAGCCTTCGACGAGACTTTTTACCCAAACCGGACTTTTCCAATTGTAAATAGGCGTGAGAGCAAGAAAGACCCGTAAAAGACGTTGAACGCCGTATTTCATTTGAGATAGATCAAAATGGCCGAAGTGGTCGATAATTGTCGACAATTAAGCCCCGATATGCACCCTAGAAGCACCAGACGAAACCGGACTCAAAAGGGATGCGTTTCCGTGAGTTTCTAGGTCGGAAAAACGATTCGAATTGCGAAAAGACAAAAAAGAGGCTCCAAGGGGAGAGCGATCGGATCCTCTCGAAGGGGAGGACGCCGTCGATCGCCGTCCTTGTGTTTTTGTGTCGTCGCAGGCCTGTATCCAATCGGGAACTGAGCTCCTTTTCACGATCGGACGCACGGGCGCAAGTCTTTGATATTCTTTGGGGACGGACAATTTGCGTAAGTTTAAGGGGACTAAAAGCAAAGCAGAAGATATTGTGTGAAGACAACTGGTGTAACTATATTTTGTGTTTTTTGCATAAAAAGCACACAACTAATGCTGTTTTTCCCTATAGCTCTCTTGTCGGGATTTTGCAAATAGAAAAATCCTATTGACGTGAAAAGGGGATACCTCCGGCAGCTCCGAAAAAGGGCACGTCAATCATGACGGACGATGTCAGATGTTCCGAATCTCGAAACCCTGCGATTATCAGGGGGTTATCAAATAGACGAGCGTTCAGGTCAAGCAAACCCTCTTTTAAGGCTGAAGACTTAATCTATCGTCGTAATAGATTTTTTCTCTCGATTTACCCCTTCGGAGTATTGCGGGGGCGAAACCTTTTCAATAACATTAGGCACACTCAAACGAAGAGCCCCTCATTTTTGCTTTGGCCGCCTGCGACATTCCCCCGATCAGAACGATTCGTCGCTTGAGGCCCTTAACCGATTGTTTAACCCGAAGGCCCACATGCTGACTGTAGTTAAGAAAGACAATTCCCGCGAAGATTTCAAGACGGCGAAGATTATCGATGCTGTGAAGAAAGCCGCCTACCGTTGCGACCAGACAATTGATGAAGAACGTCTTGACCGAATCGCTGCCGAAGTGCGCCAGCGCCTTGCCGATGAAAAGGAAGTGTCCGTCGGTCAGCTCCACGAGCTCGTGATTGCCGTTCTTGCCAGTCAGCAGTTCCGTCAGGTGGCCGAAGCTTACGCCGAATACCGTTATTACAAGACGACCTACGCCAAGACCTTCGAGCAGCTTCGTCAGGACGCCGACGACGTGCTTCGTCTCGGTGACCGTGAAAACGCCAACTACGACAGCTCCCTGGTTTCGACGAAAGGCTCTCTCATCAAGGGCTATCTCACGAAGTCTCTCTATAAGCAGTTCTATCTCTCCGGCCGTGAAAAGGAATTGATCGAACGCGGTGATATCTATATTCACGACTTGCGCGACATGATTCTCGGCTGTATCAACTGCTGCCTGTTCGACATCGGCCGCGTCCTGAAGGACGGCTTCGAAATGTCGAACGTTCAGTATTCCGAACCGAAGACCGTGCTTTCCGCTCTTCAGGTGATCGGCGACATTACGCTCGTTGCGACCGCCCAGCAGTTCGGCGGCTTCACCTTGCCCGAACTCGACAAGGTTCTTCTCCCCTATGTGAAGAAGAGCCTCGCCGCCGCGCTCGCCAAGTACCGCGAAATCGGCATCGATGAAGAAACCGCCCAGCGCATTGCCAAGAAAGACGTCGTTCGCGAACTCGAACAGGGCTTCCAGTCTCTCGAATTGAAGCTCAACACGGTTCCGTGCTCTCGCGGTGACTTTGCCTTCACGACGATCACTTTCGGTCAGTGGGATGTCGACAAGAATTCCGAAGAAGATAAGGAATGGCTGAAGACGATCAGCGTCGTGATGCTCCGCGTTCGTCGTAACGGTCACGGTAAGGATGGCAAGCCCGTCGTCTTCCCGAAGCTCGTCTATCTCTATGACGAAAAGCAGATCGACAGCGATCGTTCCTCGTCCGAACTTTTTGACGAAGCCGTTCGTACGTCTTCCGAATGCATGTATCCGGACTACCTGTCGCTTTCTTCCGAATCCGGCAGTGTTTCGAAGATCTTCCAGGAAACGGGTGCCATTACGTCCCCGATGGGTTGCCGCGCCTTCCTTTCCTACTGGGAAAACGAACAGGGCGAAGCCGTCACGGTCGGCCGTTGCAATATCGGTGCCGTTTCCCTGAACCTTCCGATCATCCTCAAGCTCGCTCAGCTCCAGCATCCGGACAGCTGGCGCGACGCCTTCTGGACGATTCTTGACGAACGACTCGAATTCATCCGTTCCTTCTTCAATAAGCGTTACGACATCATTCGTCAGCAGAAGTGCTCGAGCAACCCGCTCGCCTTTACGCAGGGCGGCTTCTACGAAGGCACGAAGGGCCCGGACGAAAAGGTCGGCGACTTGGTTCGCTACATGACCGCTTCCTTCGGTATCACGGCTCTTGACGAAGCGACCTATCTCTGGAGCGGCAAGCGCTTGGTTGAAGAAGGCGGCGAATTCTCCTCGACCGTTTTGACGCACCTCAAGGAAAAGCTCGCTCAGTTCAAGGCCGAAGACCACTATCTCTACGCCATCTACGGCACGCCCGCCGAATCGCTTTGTTCCACGCAGGCTCGTCAGTACGACACCTTCTGCAAGGCCAATTCGATCGACAACGTCTTTGCCCATACGGCTCACTACAGCCCGGACTACTTCACGAACTCTTTCCACGTGAACGTGACGGAGGAAATCACGCCTTTTGAAAAGCAGGATCACGAATTCCGTGACTTCCATCTTTGCGAAGGCGGCCATATCCAGTACGTTCGCTTGGACAATCCGGACAATTTCGATGCCGTCAAGTCCGTGATTCGTCGCGGCATGAAGAAGGGCTTTTATCAGGGTGTGAACTTTGACAGCGCCTACTGCGGCGATTGCGGCAAGCACAGCACGAATGTGCTTCACACCTGCCCGCACTGCGGCAGCACGAATTTGTCCGTTATTTCCCGCGTCTGCGGTTATCTCGGCTATTCGAACGTGAACGGCACTTCGCGCATGAACGACGGCAAGATGTGCGAAATTAAGAATCGCAAGAGCATGTAATTCGTCGATTCTGATTTAACCTGTCACTCAACAGACGGCGCGCCGGAGACCACTGGACGCGCCGTGTTGCCCTCTCATGCACTACATCGGACTCAATACCTGCGACACGGCCAACGGCCCCGGCGTTCGTGTCTCGCTTTTTGTTTCGGGCTGTACGCTCAAATGTAAGGGTTGCTTTAATGAAGAAAGCTGGGATTTCAATGCCGGCAATCTTTTTACCGACGACACCTTGAAGAAGATCCTCGGCGCTCTGGATGACGACTTTATCGAAGGTCTGAGCCTTTTGGGCGGTGATCCGATGGAAGAAGCAAACCGTGAAACGGTGCTCGACATCGTCAAGGCCGTGCGCGAAAAGTTTGGGCAGACAAAGAGCATCTGGCTCTGGACGGGCCGACGCCGTGAAAAGATCGAGGATTCGCCGATCCTCGACTATATCGATACGCTCGTTGACGGCCCCTTTATCGAACACCTCAAAGTGGAAGGCAAGGGCCTCTGGTACGGAAGCAGCAATCAGCGCGTGATTGAGCTCCATCCGGTTAAGCACTAGACAGAAAAAAGACGCCTCTCGTTTGTTCGAGTCGGCGTCTTTCTTTTTTTATCGTTCAGAGATCGTGTACGGTTCCGGCTGCGGCCCAGTCGACGTCCTTGAAATGCCGTGCCAATTCGGCGGCTGCTAAAAAGCCCGTACAGTGGTTGCACCGCCAACGTTCGACCGAGAAGGCTTTAAGCGCTTCGATCCATTTCGGGTAATCGACGGGTGCAACGCCCGACAAATGCGTGCCGCCCAAGACCGTATAGAAGTGTCGGATTCCGAAGGTTTCGGATGCGTAGCGCAGAATGTTGGGCAATCCTGCGTGCGCACAGCCTAACAGCAACGAGGAGCCGTGAATGCCTTCGACCACCATCGAGACATCGTCCGCGAAGGTGTCGGGCACGGTTTCACCCCGATCATTCACTTCAAACATCTCGGTCGTGCAGACCCAGCGTGGGTCGCGCATTTCCGAGGGAACGGTGAAGGCCGTCACGCCGGGGGCGATCGTTTTCCACGGATTGATTGTTTCCGCAGCCAAATTGGCCAAGAGCGAACCGCCTCCCGATAAGCGCTTTGCATCCGCGTCGCCCAGGCGAAGTCGTCCGATCGATTCTGCAGCCCAAATTTTGATTGACGGACAACGCCTTACGACGTCGATCACTCCCGACGTATGGTCGAAGTGCCCGTGAGAAAGAACGAGATGCTCAAGCTTTGCCGGATTGAGTCCCAAGGTTCGAAGGTTGGGCTCCAGGGTATGGAGAATGCCGCCCGTGTCAAAAAGCAGATTCGTATCGGGTGTTTGGAGCCACGAAGAGTATCCCCATTCGGCATAGAGTCCTTGTTTAGAAGTTTGGTTCTCAACAACAACGGTCAGACGCATGATTTTTGCTCCCAAGGACGACGGCAGTAGGATTTTCAGAAGTCAGAATATTCTAAGTCTTTCAGGTAATTGTCGGTAATCTCGTTCCAAATAGTGAAGAAAATCGGAGCCAAGCTCAAAAAGGCGCTATAGTGAAAAATAACGTCGTTTACTCGGTGCTAATTTCGGAGCTAAACATGCCTCAATTCTTTACTCGTTCCTCTCAAGTGTTGATGCTCATTCTCTTGAGCGTGGGTCTCGCTGTCCCTGTTTCGGCTGACGAGGTCGTGAATGCGCACGAGGCGCTCGTGGCGGCAGCCGAAGCCGGCAATGCCGACGCACAATGGCAACTCGGAACCAATTATGAGATTGGCAAAGGTGTTGAAGCCGATGCGACCTTGGCAGCAGAGTGGTATCGCAAAGCGGCGGAGCAGGGCAACAGCGAGGCGCAGTTTTCGCTCGGAAACTGTTATGAAAACGGTATGGGCGTGCCGCTCGATTATGAGGAGGCCGTCAAGTGGTATCGGGCTGCAGTGAAGCAAGAGAACGCCGATGCGATGTGTGCGTTGGGGCTCTTTTATGAAAACGGGCGAGGCGTTGAAGCGAACGACGTGACGGCGGCAAAATGGTATGCAAAGGCTGCGGCGAAGGGCCATCCCAATGCAACGGCTATTTTGGCGAGCTGTTACATGAACGGTCAGGGTGTCGAGCGGGACGAACAGAAGGCTGTTCGTCTCTTTAAGAAGGCCGCCCAGCTCGATCAGCCGGAAGCCCAATATATGCTGGGGCTCGTTTACGAACGCGGTCAGTATGAAAAGCAGGACTTCTCAGCGGCCTTTCGTTGGTATCAGATGGCGGCTCGGGTCGGGATCGTAGGAGCGCAAACGCGTTTGGGTCTTCTCTATCTGAACGGTCTGGGGATCTCGCAAAATATCGATAAAGGTCTTCGTTGGCTCAAACTTGCCGCGGAGAGTGGTGACGGCGAAGCTTATTATCAGTTGGGGCTACTCTGCGCAAAGGGACGCTTTGTGGAGCACGATTCCGACAAGGCACACAAATTCTTTGAGCTTGCCTGTGAATTGGACTTTGACAAAGCCTGTTCGAAGCCGGACGGTCATCCGGAACCCGACGAACAAAGCAATTGACCGACCGAATAAAAAAGGCTGCGACGTGAAAATCGCAGCCTTTTCATTTACTGACAAATGCGCTTAGTGGTCGGACTTAATGCCGGCTCCGCACATTGTGATGAGCGTGTCGGGCGTCGGGCCGTAGATTTCGCAATAGCGAAGGTAAGCGGCATAGTTTGCGGCAGTCGTGTGTTCGCAGTAAATGCCGCGGCGGGCAATTTCGGCACGGGCTTCGAGGATTCTGTCTTCGGGAGCGGTGACGACCTTGACGTCGTGACGAACCATGTAGTCAAGAATTTCATGTCCGCGCATGGGGACGCCGATTGCGATGCCTTCAGCCAGCGTAGGCTTCGGCGTGATCTTGGCGGGTTCCGTGAGTCCTGCTTTTCGGGCCTGATAGAGCGGATCGCAGAGTTCGCTCTGAAGCGCGATGATGTTGGGGAACTTCTCAATTGCCCCGGAGGCGACCAGGTGTTCAAGAGCTTTCATCGCGCCGATAAAGAGCGTGCCGTTGCCGACCGGAATGACAATATTGGCCGGAATGCGTCCCAACTGCTCGAACGTTTCGTAAATGTAGGCCTTCATCCCCTCGTAGAAATAGGGGTTGTAGACGTGATTCGCGTAGTAAGCGCCTTTTTCCTTCACCTGAGCTCGGCAGACGTCGGCACAGTGATCTCGCGTGCCGGGCACGACGTGCACCTTCGCGCCGTGGGCTTCGATCATCGTGATCTTCTTGGGGCTCGTGCCTTCGGGAACGAAGATTTCGCAGCGAATGCCGGCACGGGCGCAATAAGCCGCGACGGCATTCCCGCCGTTGCCGCTGGAATCCTGAACGCAGTAGTCAACGCCGATCGCCTTCATATGAGAAACAAGGGTCGCTGCGCCGCGGTCCTTAAAAGAGAGCGTCGGCATCGTGTAGTCCATCTTGAAGTAAACGCCCGCTTCACGATCAAACGGAATCACGGGTGTCATGCCTTCTCCCATCGTGACGTCGCGCCAGACATCACCGTCCACCGCCATAAAGGCACGGTAACGGAAAAGACTCCATTCGCTCTTGTCGATTAATTTCGGATCCCAAGCGGGCGGTTCGTGAAAGAGTTCGAAGAGGCCGCCGCAAGTGCAACAGGGACGACGGGGGGCGGCATCGGTCATTTTGCCGCACTTCGTACAGATATAAGACATTCGAATTGGTCCTCAAGAATGGGTGTTAGTCTTCGTCAACCTCGGCAATCGCTTCGATTTCGACGAGACAACCGAAATGAAGTTCGGTTGTCGACACAATGACGCGGCCGGGTTTGTGATCGCCGAAGAACTTCGCGTATTCTTCGTTGATCGGTCCCCAGTAGGTGTTGCTAGGCGTATAGACTCGGCAGAAAACCACCTTGTCGCGCGGTACGCCCGCTTCTTTCAAGACGCGGTCGACGTTGTCAAGCGCCAGTCTCGTATGTTCGCGGATATCGCCTTGGCAGACTTCTCGCGTATCCGGATCAATCGACAGCTGCCCCGAAACGTAGAGCATGCCTTTTGAAATGACGCCGGCGGTGTAATGTCCTTTGTTTTCGCCTTTAAAAGGCGGCGTAATCATGCGCATTTTCTGAAATCCTCTCCTAAAAAGTGCGATCTTCGGCGGCTCGCGACGGTCGGAGTTGGTCGTCTCCGACAAGCGGAAATGAAATTTTTCCTTTCGAGAGAAGCGTTTTCAATTGGAAAACCCTAAACAAACGATTGAAAAAACGTCAGCCACAAAGAATCCTAATCCATATAATATAGCCACCAGAGAACGTTTCGTATATCCTAAGCGATGCAATATCGGACGAGACGATTCTTTTAACAATCATTTTAACGACATCGTCGATCCCGCCTTTCAGAGTGAAGGATGGTGCTGATCCGATGTCAAATCGCTTCTCCGGGTCTCTCCAAGCATTGCCGGCGGCGGTTTTTTCAATTACGGAAAAAGAATGGACGAACTGATCTACGGCGTTTGGGAGGGTAAGCCCTACGACAACCGTCTGTGTTTGGACGGCGGTGCTCCCGAAGGACTGCCCATCGAAGAATTCCTGTCGTTCAATCCCGGCAATCCCGTCGCGGGCTTTGTGGCTCCGCAGGGGTTCCTTATGTTCGACAACCGCGTGACCCTTGCGGACGTACTCCTTCGCTATTACACCCGTGTTCGCAATCTCTCCTGCGGTCGCTGCACCCCTTGTCGTGCGGGTTCCGTTCTGATCGTCGAAGCGCTCGAAGCGGCCTGCCGAGGCGAGGGGCGCAAAGTCGACTGGCTCCGTATCCGCCGTATTGCAGAACAGATGCGTGAAACGAGTTTGTGCGGTGTGGGCTTGACGACGCCGGGGCCTTTGGTCGACGCTCTCATTCATTTCCCGGAACTCTTGACCGAAGCGCGTGAAATGCCGCAGACGGATCGAGATTTCTACAGCGTGATGACGGCGCCCTGTATCGAAGCTTGCCCCGCACACGTGAACGTTCCGCGTTATATCGACTACATCCGAGACGGTCATCCGGAATTGGCCACGGGCGTGTTGCTTCGTCATTATCCCTTGGTCGGCTCTTGCGGCCGCGTCTGCGTGCGCCCGTGCGAAACGGCCTGCGTGCGCGGCAAGGTCGATCGCCCCGTGGCAATTAAAGATCTGAAGCGTTACGCAGCCGATAATGTTGGCTCCCGGTTAGACGAACTTTTCCCTCCGGTCAATCCTAAGAAGCGTACGTCGTCGGGTAAAAAGATCGCCGTCATCGGTGCGGGTCCGGCCGGTATCAACTGTGCCTATCACTTGCTTCGTAAGGGGCATGACGTCGATATTTTCGAAGAGCAGGATTACGCCGGCGGTATGGCTCGACTCGGAATTCCGGCTTATCGACTGCCGAATTCCCTCCTTGAGCAGGAAACGAGCATTGTCGAACGTATGGGCGCCAACTACCACTTCGGTAAGCGTTTGGGCCGCGACTTCCATATCGATTCGCTCTTTAAGCGCGGTTACGATGCCATTTTCCTGGGGGTGGGCTGTGCGCAGGGGCAGTACCTGCGTCTTCCCGACGAAGATACGAGCGCCGAAGGCTATTTGAAGGGGCTTGACTTCCTCTTGGACGTTGAAAGTCATCAGAGTCGCCATTTGCCGATGGAAATCGACGGCGACGTTGTTGTCGTGGGTTGCGGCAATGTTGCGATGGACTGCTGCCGTACGGCCCGCCGTCTCTTGAAGGACAACCTCTCGCGCATCACGGTCTGCTACCGTCGTACGCGTGAGTCGGCGCCGGCCGACCCGGAAGAAATTACGTCCGCTATGGAAGAAGATATCGACTTCCAGTTCCTGACGAACCCCACCGAAGTGATCGTCGAAAACGGTCGAGTTACCGGGGTGAAAGTCGTGCGCATGGCCGAAGGCGAACCCGATGCATCGGGCCGTCGTTCTGTGAAGCCCGTGCCCGGCAGCGAATTCGTGATTCCCTGCAGCTACGTCATTGCCGCTATCGGTCAGAAGCTCGATAAGGATGTCTTCTGTGAAGAGGACGGTGTGGAATTGACGCGTTGGGGCACGATCGTTGTGAACGAATCTCTGATGACGACGCGTCCGGGCGTCTTTGCGGGCGGTGACGCCGCCGCGGGCCCGACGAGTCTGATCTGGGGGATGGCTCAGGGGAAGGATGCCGCCATTGCGATTCACGAATACATGAACGAGTCGAGCGACTTCATTTCCCGCAACCGCATGACGCATCTCATCAAAGCGGGTCGGTTGCTCGACGAATCTTGTGCGCCTTTGAATCCCGTGGTCTTCCGGAAGCGCAACGAGATTCCGAAACTGAATCCGGCCGCTCGCGTTGACAATTGGGACGCAGTTGAATTGGGCTTTAAGGACGAACAGGCCTGGAACGAAGCCGATCGCTGCATGCGTTGCTACCGTCTCTTTGCCGTGGCCACTCTGAACCCCATTCCGGGGCGCAGTGCCGTAGAAGATAACAACTGATCGGAGATTCGACATGAAGGCGATGATGAATAACAAGCCCGTTGAATTTACCGACGGCGAAACCATTCTTGAAGTGGCAAGACGTTCGGGAGTTTTTATCCCGACGCTCTGCGAATTTGCGGCTTTGAACCACCGACCCGGGACCTGTCGAGTCTGCTTGGTCGAAGTCCAGAAGCCCGACGGCACGAAGCGCATTGTGACCGCTTGCGACACCCGTTTGGGTGAGGGCGAAATCATTGAAACCCGTACGCACCGCGTGCGCAGTATGCGCAGTCTGCAGATGGAGCTTCTCTTTTCGGATCACTGTGAAAAGTGTTCCGGCTGTGCCCGTCACGGCGACTGTGAACTGCAGGACGTAGCGCGTCAGACGGGGCTCGACTTGTCGCGTCTCTCGGGGACGCTTGTGACCCGCAGTCCCAAGGTGGACGATTCCGCCGCGGGGCTTGTATTTACGGCTGACAAGTGCATCCGCTGTCTGCGTTGTGTGGAAGTGTGCCGTCAGGTGCACGGCATTGCCGCCATTACGCTCAACAATGTCGGGCGAGATGCGGTGATCGGTTTCGACAACGGCCGTTGGGCGGATTCCGATCGATGCATTCAGTGCGGTCAGTGCGCACTCGTTTGCCCGACGGGCGCTTTGGCTGTGAAGGATCAGTGCTGTCGTGCGTTCGACTTCTTTGCGGATCCCAATATCGTGACCGTCGTGCAGTTTGCCCCGGCCGTGCGTATTGCCGTGGCTGAAGCCGTGGGCGCGAAGCCCGGCCGTGACTTCGAGGGCCGAGTGGTGGCCGCCCTGAAGCAGCTCGGTGCAGACTTCGTCATGGATACCGCTTGGTCCGCCGACGTGACGATCATGGAAGAAGGGACCGAGCTCCTTGAACGCCTTCGTCATCAGAAAAATAACGAATCGCTCAATAAACCCGCCACAATGTTCACGTCCTGCTGTCCGGGCTGGGTGAACCACGTCGAAAAATCGGCGCCCGACATGATTCCGCACTTGTCGACGACGCGTTCTCCTCAGGCTATTTTCGGTGCGTTGGCAAAACACTATTTGCCTAACGTCGCCAAGATCCCTGCGGGCCGTATCCGTCAGATTTCGATCATGCCCTGTACCGCGAAGAAGGACGAAGCCGGGCGAGAAATCCTGCGTCACAACGGCAAGAACGATGTGGATTTGGTCCTCACGATTCAGGAATTCGTTCGCATTCTCGAGCGAAGCGCCATCGATTTGAATACGATCGAACCCGAACCCTTCGATTCGCCTTTGATGAGCGAAAGTTCGGGGGCGGGGCAGCTCTTTGCAACGACGGGCGGTGTTATGGAAGCCGCCATGCGTACCGTCAGTGCTTTGTCCGGCGGCGACGATTTGTCTCGTCTTAACCTGGAACCCGTTCGCGGTATGGAAAAGGTCAAGGAGGCGACGATCAATACCGAAGTCTTCGGTCCCCTGAAGGTGGCCGTGGTTTACGGTATCAAAGCGGCTGACGCGGTAATTGAACGCGTGCGTGCGGGCACGGCCCCCTGGCATTTCGTTGAAGTGATGGCCTGTCCCGGCGGTTGTATCGGCGGTGGCGGCACTTTGCGCGGCAAGAATTGGACGCGTACCTTGGGAGAACGTCAGGCCGGCGTTTATCAGAAGGATGCCGATGCGAAGGTTCGTGCCGCACATGAAAATCCTGACGTCCAGCGTCTTTACCAGGACTTCTTGGTGGAACCGGGCAGCCATCTGGCGCACGAGCTTCTTCACTGTGAGTACGAAAATCGACAGAAGAAGCGTATCCCCCTTAGAATCACCGATATCGGGCCGAGAGTGAGACTCGCCCATAACAAGTAACGCCAACCGGAAAAGAGGAAAGCTATGAAGGAACCCATTCGCGTCACCGTGACGGGCCCGACCGGTCAGATCGGTTATGCCATTTTGTTCAGGATTTGTTCCGGCGCCATGTTCGGTGCCGATCAGCCCGTGAAGCTTACGCTTCTCTCTCGCGATAACGAGAAGAGCAAGGCCGCTCTGAAGGGCGTCATGATGGAATTGTCCGACTGCGCTTTCCCGCTTTTGGCCGAGATGCGTGCCGAAACGGATCTTCGCGAAGCTTTCCGCGATTGCGAAGCCGCGATCCTGATCGGCTCCCGTCCTCGCGGCCCCGGTATGGAACGTGCGGACCTCTTGGAAGGCAACGCCGCCATCTTCTGCGAACAGGGCCGAGCCCTCAACGAAGTCGCGGCCCGCAATGTCAAGGTTGTCGTGGTCGGGAACCCCTGCAATACGAATGCCTGGATTGCGATGAAGAACGCCCCGAGCTTGGATCCGTCTTGTTTCTCCGCCTTGATGCGCTTGGACGAAAACCGTGCGCTCTCGCAGTTGGCCGAAAAGACCGGCATGCCCGTTTGTTCCATTCAGAAGATGGCCGTCTGGGGCAACCACTCTCCGACGATGGTTCCCGATGTCACGGCAACGCTCGTCGCCGACAAGAAGGCCGTCGATCTCGTTGACGGCGAATGGGTGAAGAGCGAATTCCGCCCGACCGTCGCCAAGCGCGGCGGTGCCATCATCAAGGCACGCGGCGCGAGTTCCGCAGCCTCGGCCGCTTCGGCTACGATTGACCATATGTACGATTGGACGAATGGTACCGACGGTCGCTGGGTCATCATGGCTGTGCCCTCTGACGGCAGCTACGGCGTGCCCGAAGGCATGGTCTTCGGCTTCCCCTGTACCGTGACGGCCGAGGGTAAGGTGGAGATCGTCAAAGATCTCGAATTGACCGACGACGTGAAGGTCGGGATCGCGAAGAATATCGAAGAATTGAAGAAGGAACAGGAAGCGGTGGCCGCTTTCATTCCGAACTAAAAAGGACCCGCAGAAAGGGCCGCTCGAGCACTGTACTCGGCCGGTCCTTTTTTCGCATTTTTGAGGAGTGAAACACGATGGAAGACACAAGCCCCGTCGGTTTGCGCTTAACTGCCCCGGATCTCTCGACCCCTGCTTTTCTTATTGACGACGAGAAACTGACGGCGAATCTGGAACGCGCGAAAGAAAAAGCCTTGGATTTGAACGTTACGTTGCGACCGCATCTGAAAACTCACAAGTCGATTGCGATCGCGAGACGTCAAATGGTTTCCCCCGAAGGACCGGCTACGGTATCGACCTTGCGTGAGGCGCGCTATTTTGCAGGCGAAGGCGTGAAGGATTTGATTTACGCCGTCGGTATTGCACCGCAGAAATTGCCTCAGGTCCTTGCTATCCGCGAATCGGGCTGCGATCTCAAGATTATTTTGGACAGCGTCGAAGCCGCTCAGGCGGTGTCTGCATTCTGTCAAAAGGAAGAGGCGGATATCCCCGTTTTAATCGAAGTCGACTGCGACGGGCATCGCTCCGGCATCAAACCCGAGAGCGACCGGTTGTTGGATGTGGCCGAAGCGCTGACCGACGGCGCCAATTTGGTGGGTGTCTTGACGCACGCGGGCGCGAGCTATGACGTCGAAGATCTGGCTGTCATTCGTGCGGCCGCCAAGGCCGAACGCGACGGCATTGTGTTGGCCGCAGACCGTCTTCGTGATGCGGGCTATGCCATCGACATCGTGTCGGTCGGCTCGACGCCCACGATGACCTATGCCGAAGATGAAACGGGCATCACGGAACTGCGCGCGGGTGTTTATGCCCTGGGCGACCTTTTCATGATGAATCTGGGTGTCGTCAGAATGGACCAGATCGCGGGCTCCGTGCTCTGCACCGTGATCGGTCGTCAGGAAGAAAAGGGCCAGGTCATTGTCGACGCAGGGTGGCTCGCGATGTCTCGCGACCGCGGGACCGCACGTCAGCACTGCGACTTTGGCTACGGGCTCGTCTGCGACATTGACGGCACGCCGCTTCGCGGCTGCGACATCCGCATGACGGGGGCGAATCAGGAACACGGCATTATTGCTGCCGTGGCGGGCGACCGACTCGATCCTGCCGATTTCCCGATCGGCCGACGTCTGAGGATTTTGCCGAATCATGCCTGTCCGACGGCGGCGCCTTACGAAAAGCTTTGGCTTGTTCGTGACGGGACGGTGATTGACGAGCTCGAGCACGTGCGCGCTTGGTAGAGCCCTGTTGTGTGTTCAGTGTGGCTTTCTGATGGGGGATTTTTTTATCCCTCGAAGCTGTCCGAAACTCAGTTCGGTATCCCGAAACGATAAATTTCGCCAGTGTACTGGCGAAATTTATATAAAAATCGCCATTATGATGGCGATTTTTATTCATTCCTTCGAAGAGAGTTACAACCTCCAATCCTGAGTGAATGAATTCCTAAAATAATAAAGACGCAAAAGGCGGTTGAGGAATTCAGCCGCCTTTTTTCAACTCGGGCGCAGACAAACGCAAATCACCCGAGTAGAATCTCAGATTCTCGAATTTTTTGTGTCGCAAAGCGAAGACGCTTTCATCTTTTTCCCGATCGATTTCCCTATGGCTCGTCTTGGCGTTCTCTATACCATTGGTGCTTATCTCCTCTGGGGGATGTTCCCTTTCTATTTCCACGCATTGGCCGAAGTCGGCGCGCCGGAAATTCTGGCTCACCGTATCTGGGGCTCGCTTCTCTTTGTTACCTTCTTGCTGATTTGCGTGCGACGCTGGGCTTGGTTGAAGGAAACGATGCGAAGCCCGAAGACGATTCTGATTTTCCTCTGTTCATCTCTCTTGATCGGTTTGAACTGGGGGACTTATGTTTATACGATCGTGAGCGGTCGCGCGTTGGAAGCGTCGCTCGGCTACTTTGTGAATCCCTTGATTTCGGTCGCTTTGGGCTCCTTCTTCTTAAAGGAGGAACTTCGTTTCGGGCAAAAGCTGTCGGTTGCGATCGCCGCGGCAGGCGTTCTCTGGATCACGATTTCTACGGGAGCTGCGCCTTATCTCGGGCTCTTTCTGGCGACGAGTTTTGCCATTTACGGCCTCCTTCGCAAGATTGCGCCTTTGGGAAGTCTTGAAGGCCTCGAACTCGAAAGTATGATCCTCACGCCGATTGCTTTGACGTATATCGGTTGGCGTTATTTCCAGGGCGATTTGGCCTTGACGACCGCCTCTGTCGAAACGCAGTTTTTGATTCTCCTGGCTGGGCCCGTCACGACCGTGCCGCTTTTGCTCTTTGCAACGGGGGTTCGCATGATTCCCTATTCGGTGGTGGGCATCATTCAGTACCTGAGCCCGACGATCGTTTTCTTTATCGGCGTTTTCTGGTTCAAAGAACCGTTTAACGTCAACATGTTGATCGGCTTTGCTTGCATCTGGACGGCCGTGATCGTCTTTACGTTCGAATCGCTCCGTCACGTCCGTCGCCGTCACAAACTCCAAAACGACAAGGCCCTCGAGGCCTGAGCCGGAAGAAATCAATGACTCAGAACTCCAACGATCTCTCGACGCTTTCTCGCCGAGACTTTGAAATCATGGCCCCGGCGGGTTCCCGTGAATCGCTGATGGCCGCGATCAACGCCGGTGCCGATGCCGTTTATTTCGGGATCGGCGCGCTCAATATGCGCTCGCATTCGGCAGCGGCTTTTACGATCGACGATCTGAAAGACATCGCCCGTCTTTGCTGCGAGCACGGCGTCAAGAGTTATCTCACCGTCAATACGATCATCTATGACGATGATATGGCCACGATGCGCGAGATCGTCGATGCGGCCAAGGCGGCCGACATCTCAGCCGTGATTGCCTCTGACGTGGCGGTTATGCAGTACTGCGCGCAAAAGGGCGTGTCGGTGCACCTCTCGACGCAGCTCAATATTTCCAACACCGAAGCGCTGCGTTTTTATGCAAATTTCGCCGACGTGGTGGTTCTCGCTCGAGAACTTCATATGGGGCAGGTTGCAAAGATTCATCGCGCCATTTTGGAAGAGGGCATCAAAGGACCTTCCGGAGAGCCCGTGCGCATTGAAACGTTCTGCCACGGTGCACTTTGCATGGCCGTGAGCGGCAAGTGCTACATGAGTCTTCATACGCGCGGCAAGTCCGCCAACCGCGGCGGCTGCCTGCAGAATTGCCGTCGCGAATACCGAGCCTACGATATCGATCGCGGGACGGAATTGGAAATCGACAACGGTTACGTCATGTCCCCTAAGGACTTGAAAACGATCGGTTTTATGGATCAGATGATTAAGGCGGGCGTTCGTGTCTTCAAGATCGAAGGGCGTGCCCGCGGTCCCGAATACGTAAAGACCGTCGTCGACTGCTACAGTGAAGCGATCGAAGCCGTGCTCGACGGCCGCTGGTCCGAAGAAATCTCAACGTCCTGGGACGATCGTTTGGCCACGGTATTTAACCGCGGCTTCTGGGACGGTTGGTATCAGGGCCGGACGACGGCCGAATGGACGGATCGCTACGGGTCTCAGGCCACGGAAAAGAAGGTCTATATCGGTAAGTGTCTCAAGTATTATGCGAAGCCCGAGATCGGCTACTTCCTGATTCACGGCGAAGGCTTTGCACCGGGCGACCGTCTGCTGATCACCGGTCCCACGACGGGCGCCGTTTACGTGACGCCCGACGAAGTCCGTCAGGAAGAAACGATTCTCGAACGGGCCGAAAAGGGCATGGATGTGACCTTCCGGATTCCAGAAAAGGTGAGAGAAAACGACAAACTCTATCTCATCAAGTCGGTTAAACGCGAAGACGAACTGTAAGAAGCGTTCTCCAGAAGATGAAATAAAGGAAGGTTGCCGTTGTTCGGACCTTTCTTTTCATAAAAAAGCCCGCAAAGGAAATTCCTTGCGGGCTTTCTCGACTCGGGAGAGTCGATTCTAATTAGAAGCGGTAGCTGATGCCGCAGCCGATGGACGTCATGGTGTCCTTATCCATGATCGGGCTGTCCTTCACTTCGTCGCTGTGCAGACGGACGGAGGTTTCGGCAAAGAAGCTCCAGTGGTTGTCGAACTGCCAGTCGGCGAGAACTCGGAGGTACGGCGAAACGGCACCGTCCGGCGTGTATTCCTTGAAGCCCGTACGAGCGGCTTCGCTCTTAGAGACGCCGAAGTAGTATTCGTTGAACTTGTCGTTCGTCCAGGTGATGCCGACCTGCGGCGTAACGCCCCATTCACCGAAAGAGAAGCGCTTCAAGTAGCTCACGTCGCTCATGAAGCCGTCGGATTCGCCGGAGATGTCGGCCGAAACGGAAGCCGTCACCATACCCCAGTCACCGCGGATGGTGTAGCCCAAGTTGGCAAAAGCACTGCCGTCACGCTTATCGAGTCTCTTAACGTTGACGTTGTCGCTGTCATCCGGATCGAACTGCATCGGCATATAGGAGATGCCGGCCGTCACGCGCTGATGGTCGGTCTTCAAGAGGTAAGTACCGAGTTCAAATCCGCGAAGATAAAAATGATCGGATTCAATGTTGAGGGCGGGGTAAGGCCAAACTTTGTTGTCGGCATCGAGATAACCGGTTTCGACATAAGAAAGGCCGAGACCGGCGGAACCTTCCCAAGCGGCGGCGGGAAGAGCAACGACCGCACAAAGCAGCGCGGCGGTAAGGGGTTTGATCATCGGGGTCATGATATTGAGTTCCAATTGGATATGTGTCTATTCGTGAACGATTGTTCACTTTCAGGGAGCAGAGTTTACTCCGATTTTGTATGGATCGTTGAACTTTTTGTGCAAAACCCTAGAGGGAGAGGCTTTTCTGTTTTGTTTGAGGAACTGCTTTTAGGTGGATGAGCATTAACCCGAAGGTGTGAGAATCGTCACGGACGTTCACTTTGATGAGTGAAATACTACAAATATCGAATGCGATTTTTTTGGGGAGGAATTTCCATGAAACTCAATCGTCGTCAATTGCTTGGCAGTGCTGCTGTCGTCTCTGCCGCCTCCATGATTCCAGGTGCCGAAGCCGCTGTGTTGGAATCGAGCCATGATATCGTCATTATTGGTGGCGGTCTCGGTGGCCTAGCTGCAGCCAATGCGGCCGTGAAGAAGGGTGCTAAGCCTCTCGTTATTGAAAAAATGCCGTTTTTGGGCGGTGCTGGCCTCTTCCCGGAAGGCTCTCTTGGTGTTCATACGCGCTATCAGAAGGCTCACGGCATTAAGACAACTTATCAGGAAGTGTTGGAAGCCGCTTTACAGTTCCACCACTATCGCGCTGACCCAGCCGTGTTGCGTGTATTGATCGAAGAATCGACCCAGACGATTAACGAAATCGAAGATATGGGTATTGAATTCCGCGGCATCCGTACGATGTACCCGAAGGAAGAAAGCCTAATGACCTGGCACCTTTTCAAGGGGGGGACGGCTGAAGTTATTAAACGTTACATTGCCAACATTAAGGCACATGGTGGTACTTTTATGACTCAGACGACGGCAACTCGTCTGATCGTAAAGAAAGGTAAGGTAGTTGGCGTCGAAGCTACTAAGAAGAACGGTGACAAGTTGATTATCTCGGCCCGCAAGGTCATTATTTCGACTGGCGGTTTTGCGGCCAACAAGGAAATGCTGGCACAGTATGTATTTGACTCTTCTGCTCTCGGTATGGTCGAACCTATTTGGCTCCGTGGTCCGACGGCAGACGGTCGTACGGGTGATGGCATCAATATGGCTCGTTTGGTCGGTGCAGGTGTGGCTGGTATGCATACAGTGGCCGGTAATGCACCGTATCTTCCCGATGTTCCACCGATTAATCAGTTCTCAGGGCCTGACGAACTGAAGCAGGGGCGTTGCGCATTGGCACAACCGTGGCTTTGGGTTGATCACACTGGTAAGCGTTTCTTTAACGAATCGCGCGGTTCCGTTTTTGTTGATGTCTACAACGCTATGACCAGTGCTGGTGGTGTGCTCTACACCATTTTCGATCAGTCTATGATGGACACCTTAGTTCAGAAAGGGGCTCTGTTGCCGTTTAATGCCATTGTTCTTGCGAATACGCCGTTAACGGCTTTGCCGAAGACTTGGGAAATCGGTATGCAGCGCGGTTGGGCTTTTAAGGCCGACAGCATCGAAGAATTGGCTAAGCAGATCGGCGTACCGCCGGAAAATCTCCTTGGTACGATCAAGAAGGTCAATCGTTTTGCAGAAGAAGGCAAGGATCCGGAATTTGGTCGTAAGCCAGAACATCTGAGAAAGTTTGATCTACAGAAGGGTCCGTATTACGCCCTGAAGGGAATCCGTGCATTCTTCCTTACTCTAGGCGGCGTAACCGTTACTCCGGCTTTCGAAGCCAAGACACCGCAGGGTGATGTAATTCCTAACCTCTACGTAATTGGTCAGGATATTGGCGGCCTTTACGACTCTTCTTATGACCTCCGTTGTGAAGGTTCCGCGTCCTCGTTCGCCATGACCTCTGGTCGTGTGGCGGCTGAACATGCCGTGAAGGCAATTGAGGCCGGCCAATAATCACTGATTTTATCTTTGTTATTTGGTAATTTTTATAAGACCGATATATGGCAAAATAATGCTGTATATCGGTCGTTTTTTTTGAGTTGTTAGTGAATATGCATTTGTTTCAGGCTTTGTACGGCAGGCGCCCTTGGGTGGTCCCGGAAGATGAAGAGTCGGTGGTCGACTTTTGCCGTCAGAATGGCAAACTGCGCACGCTCAAAAAGAAAGAACTTCTTCATTTTGGTGAGGAAGACAGTGTCTATCTGATTGACGATGGGCTTCTCGCAACTTTGCCTGTATTGGATGGAGAATACGTGTATGTCTGCGGATTGTTCGGGCCGAGAACGGTCTTGGGTAGCGTTCGAGCCATTCGTCATCGTCACGGTCGTATGTCCATCCGGGCAGTAGCTATGTCGGACGCGCGCGTATACAAGATTGGAATCCACGAGTATCTCGATTTTCTTGAGGCAGATACAGAACTCCTACATCGCGTTACGGTCAATGCACTCGAAAAATCCGAGTGTCAGTTAGAAGGTCTTATGATCAATGATGTGCGACGTATCAATCAGCGGCTCATCTTGCTTTTCGAGGCGTTGCTCTCGTCGGCTGACGTTATTGACCGAAAAGATCGCTGGGGGCGTCTGCCTTGGTCCTTGACAGTTACGGATCTCGCATCAATCGTGCATGCACCGCGCGAAAGCGTGAGTCGTCAAATTTCCAAATGGCAACGAGAAGGCCGACTTCAAAAGGAGAACTTCGAGCTTTGGATTGATTTGGAGGCGCTTAGTAGCGATATGCAAGGCCTTGCGTGGTAAGCAGTACTCAGCTCACTATCGGAATGTCATCCCATTCAGTCGTATAGCATGGCGAAAGCCGGTCGCGCTTCATTCGCCATGCGTCGGAAAGAATCGAGGTGGCGGGGATAAGGCAGTTTTTCCCGAAATCCTTTTCAAGTTGATCGAGCGTTTTCATCAGGCGCTCCCGTTTTTCATCGACTTGTCTTTCGTAATCAAAGAGCGTGGGCGTACCTCGAGCGATTTCCCGATCGACGAGCTGCCCGAGAATGACGCCCGCTTTCACGTAGAGCACATTGACGTTAAAGCGCGTTTCGAGGGCTTTTTCCGCCTCGGCAATCAGAGCGAGCGTATCCGAGGTCGGTTCCGCAAGCCGCACGCCGATTTCGGCCGCATCCTGCGGAAGTTCGGGGCGAAAGAAATTCGTGTGAAAGAAAATCGTCATGAGCCCGGCTTTGAGTTCATGTTTTCTCAACTGCCTGGCGGCTTCGGTGATATGAACCGAGAGTGCGGCGCGCAGATCGTTGATGTCGTTCGTCGGCATCCCGAAACTGCGCGAGCGGTATATCTGTAAAGGTCGCGGCGGCGTGGGTTCCAAAGGAAAAACGGAGACTCCCGACAATTCTTTTTGCGTGCGTGCCAAGACGACACCGAACTGCGAGCGAAGCTGCGGTGCGGGAATTTCCACTAAATCGAGTGCCGTTGTAACGCCCATGGACTGCAACCTTTCCGTCAATCGGCGACCGACGCCCCAGATTTCGTCGACGGGTGTTACGGCAAGTGCGCGGCATTGTCTCTCCGGTGTCAGATCGTTCCAATTCATGACGTGCCCTAAGGACGGATAGGTCTTTGCAAAATGGTCGCAGAGTTTGGCGAGTGTTTTCGTCGGCGCAATGCCGACGCAGCAGGGCACTTTGGTCCAGCGTTCAATACGGTTTCTGAGATCGCGACAATAGTCGGTCAAGTTTGGGATGCCCTCGACGTCCGCAAAGACTTCGTCAATCGAGTAGCGTTCGATGACCGGTACACTCTCGCTGATGATGGAGGCGATACGATCGGAAATCGACTGATAGAGCTCGTAGTTGGAGGAAAAGACGCTGACGTCATTTTTGAGAAGAAAGTCGGCTACCTGAAAAAAAGGGGTACCGCGCTTTAATCCGAGCGCTTTGGCTTCTTTTGTGAGCGCAACGATGCAGCCGTCGTTATTGGAAAGGACAACGACGGGTTTCTTTCTCAAGGCCGGCTTAAAGATCCGTTCGCAGGAGCAATAAAACGAATTGCCGTCAAGATGCATGAAGGTCGCCACTGAAGCACCTCAAAAAACGATCAGACAAACTTGCGCGCACTGCTCACTACGACGCCTTCAATGGAGAAATTCTCCATATCCTCGGGCGTGCGTTCCGGAAAGTCGGGATTGGCGGGCACGAGAACGGGCCGATCCTCAACGAAACGAAGGCGTCTTACCGTGAGATCGCCGTCGATGAAGGCCAAGACAATATGCCCGTCTTCGGGATCGATTGACGTGTCGACGAAGAGCTTGTCGCCGTCAAAAATGCCGGCTTCGATCATGGCGTCGCCGGTCATCCCGACGACAAAGGTCGCATTGGGTCTTAGAAGCAGAAAGTCGGCCAGATTGAACAGCTCTTTGGCATAGTCGGCGGGTGACGGAAATCCGCAGGCTGCATTCAATTCCACTTCGCGAAGCGACGGACAGTTAAATGGCACGAGCATTTCCACGCCGTCATGATCGGATAAGGAAACGTGAAGGGGCATACACAAATCCCTTTGTAATCTTGATTACGAGTAACTATATCAAGATTTTGCAAAAAAGGGCCGAAATTGTCAAATTCCGGCCTTAAATAGGGAGCTTTTTGCGGATCGGTGACTTTAGCGTTGGATCAGATCGGAGAGCGTCAGGGCGAGCAAAGGCGACTTCCGTCGATCGAGTTCGGCAACGACAAGGCGCTTGGCGAGCGAGACGAGCGTATCCTGCAAACCGTCCTTGGGCGACTTGAAAGCGAGCCTCAGCGCGGGTTCGGCACAGTGCTTCATCACAAGGTTGGTCAAAGAGCGCTGGGCCGCGGCTTCGGCCTTTCTGATTTTTGCTTCTGGAATCGTTTCGACGGCTTTGGCCGCACGGGTTTTAGCAATCGTCACGAAAGCCCATTGCACGAGTACGTCGCGATCCGTTCGGTCGGCGTGTTCGTAGAGGCATGCTGCCAGTGCTTCGCTCTGAGGCGAAGGAGCGGCGACGGCTTCACTTGCTAAAATCGACGTAAACAAAAAAATGGCGCCGACAGTGCCGGCGAGCTTGTGTTTGGCAGTCTGCACGATACTCGAAACCTCACAAAAAGACGGATCAATACCGATCATTCTAGAGAGGCGACGGGAAAAAAGGCGGACGGCCGAGACCGATTTGAGATTTTTCGACTATGTACCGACTGATTCCCCGAGACTTTGTCATTGCCGATATCGAGCGATTTTGCGAATTGTCCGTTCGCCGAGGTTCTACTTTGGAGAGCTTGAAAAAACACGGAGAAGACGATCTCCGTGTGGTGACGGGCGCCTGGCTTCTGAAGAAAAAAGGGGAAGCGCCGCGTGCCGAGTGGGTTGAAGAAGCCCGTCGCTTTTTGGCATCCGACGCGGGCGATTGGCTGAAAGCCGAGCCCGACGAACTGGTAGACCTTGCTCGCAACATCGGACTTCTTGACGGTGTCGAGACACTCGCGAACGAACTCGAACCGCGTCCGGGGGTTACTGCTCTTCGTCTCATCGACGAAATCGAAATGGCGCGAAGCATCAAAGCCGAACGCCGGGCGAGAATGCGCGAAACGCTGCAGGCAAAAAATCGCGCGGTCAACAGCGGGGCTCCCGAAACGGATGCGGCTTTTGACGAATCGATGATGAAAGAAGCTCTGAAGGAGGCCAATGCCGCCTTTGAGGCGGGCGAAGTTCCCGTCGGGGCCGTGCTCGTTTTGGACGGTGAAATCATTGCTCGCGCCAACAATCGCACGCTTCGCGATGCCGATCCGACGGCGCATGCCGAAATGATTGCTATGCGAGAAGGCGCTAAAAAGGTCGGGAATCATCGCCTGACGGGAGCGACGCTTTACGTGACGCTCGAACCCTGTCCGATGTGTGCGGGCGGGATCGTTCAGGCAAGACCTGAGCGTTTGGTCTACGGAGCGTCCGATATGAAAATGGGGGCGACGGGCGGCGCGTTTTCGCTTTTTGACATTCCGGGCGTCAACCACAAGCCCTGGGTGACGCGGGGTGTTCTGAAGGACGAGGCCGCGGCGCTCTTACAGGCCTTCTTTGCCGATAAGCGCGGGAAGTAGGAGAACATGATGACAAAACCCTTTGCGGGAAAAACGCTGATCGTGACCGCACCTTCGAGGCAGTGGGTGACGGCGGACGGACAAATTGACTGGTCGCTTCGCCGCCGCGCTTTTGCCGCGGCCGAATCGCTCGGTTTTGCCGTTCGGGAAATGGGCGGTACTTTTGAAGAAAACGCTCGTTTTGCGGGTGATGATGCGCGTCGGGCGGCCGACTTTATGAGTGCGATGACCGAGGTTGATGGCGACATCGTGATGAGCCTTCGCGGCGGTTACGGGGCCGGCCGGCTTCTATCAATGCTCGACTGGCAGCGGTTGGCCGCAGGACGAACACCTTTGATCGGCTATTCGGATACGACGGCTTTGACGAGCGCGCTGCTTGCAAAGACGGGACGAATGTCTTGGCAGGGACCGACTTTGCGCGACTTGATCGACATCGATCCCCTGACGGAAAAGGGTCTGAAGCAGGCTTTGGGGCTTGAGGCCTTTGACGTGCGCTGGACTTCGCCCGAGGCGGAGGATATTCACGTTGACGGCACGCTCTGGGGCGGGAATCTTGCCGTTCTCACCTCTCTTGTCGGGAGCGAATTTATGCCCGACGTATCGGGCGGAATTCTCTTTATTGAAGATGTGGGCGAAGCGGCCTATCGAATCGAACGGATGCTTTTGACGCTGGAGGGGGCCGGAATACTCGCACGTCAGCAGGCGATTCTGGTCGGCGATCTGGCAGGCGTCGATCGGGCCTGCGGTTGGCCCGGCGACTTCGACGCCAAGATGATGCTTGACTTTATTCGCCGTCGAACGGGGCTTCCCGTGATTACCGGACTGCCTTTCGGGCACATCCATGCCAAATGTTCTTTGCCGGTCGGGCGCTTCGTGCGCTTGACGGTTAACGAGGGCCGTGCGCATCTGACGGACGCGCCGCTACCCTAAGAACCGATTAGATTATGAAAATTCTTTTGATTAAAGAGCAGACCCGCCGATTCCTGCGGACGTTTTTCTTTACGACGGCCACGCACCACATTACGGCTCGAACGCTCTCGAAGCTCATTCTGTCGTCCATCAAGCTCTATCCCGTGGCGCTCGCGGCGCAGTTGGTCGGGATGATCGCGCTCGTCGCCACCTTCTGGTCGAGCGAAGTGAACGAATACTTCATCAGCTTTTGGTTTGTCTGCGGCCTTATTTCCATTTGGTATTCGCTGCGCTTTGTGAGGCGTTTCTGGCGCGATCAGGACAAAGTGGCGCACATTCGTCTGTGGATCCGTCGCTGGACGACGCTTGCCGTGGCGGCGGGCATTGTTTGGGGGGTGGGCGGTCCTGCTTTCTTTGTGTCCTTGTCCGGAATTTCTCAGGTGGTGACCGTGGCGGTTGTCGTGGCCGTGACCTTTGCGAGTTGGCCCGTCTACTCCTGCTGGCTGCCGTCGCTCTTTACCTTTACCGTGCTCTCCGTGACGCCGCTTTCGATTGCCGTGGCCGCCCAGTACGGTGTCAGTCAGGGGCTTATTGCCATTGTGATTTTCCTCTCGCTCATCTTCATTCTCTATTCGGGAAAGAAGTTGAACGATTTGATCGTCTCGGCCATTCTGACGGACAGTCAGAACCAGCGTCTTGTCGAGCGCCTTCGCGTTGAAATTTCTCGAGCGGAGAATGCGCGCCGCAAAATGCAGACGGAAAGCGAACATCGGGCAAAATTCTTTGCCGCGGCCAATCACGACATTCGTCAGCCGCTGCAGGCCATGGGCATTTATCTGGATATTCTGAAGCGCCGTTCGTCGCCGCAGACCGCGCCCGTGATCGAACAGCTCTCGGTAACGAGTGCGGCCATATCGACGCTTGTGGAACAGGTGTTGACCGTCACGCGCATGGAATTCGGTCAGATGGATTTGCATCCCGAATACGTGAATGTGCGGGAACTGTTGAACGATCTCGGCGATGAGTGCCGGGCCATTGCGGAAGAAAAGGGCCTCTCGATTCGCGTCCATTCCGTGAACGAAACCATTCTTACCGACGTGACGATGGTCAAGCGCGCGTTGAAGAATCTCATCAGTAATGCCATTGCCTACTCCGATCCGACGGCACCGAAGCCGGAGATCGTCTTGGGTGCCCGCCGTGTCGGCAAGAATCGTCTCTCGATCGGGATTTACGACTGCGGGCACGGGATTCCCAAGGCCGAGCGCGATCGGGTCTTTTCGACTTTTTATCGAGGCGATGCGGGACGCGAAAAGCCGGGTTCCGGTTACGGGCTCGGGCTCTCCATCGTGCGCGGTATTGCCCGTCAGCTCGGCATTGAAGTGACGGTCGGTTCCATTCCAGGACGCGGCAGCGTTTTCCGACTGCTTTTCAATATTGCCGAAGTGGAACAGGCGGAAAAGCTTGAAACGAAAAAGGAAGCGCTCCCCGATATCGTGCCGATCAACGGGACGATTGCGCTTCTTGAAGACAATCGCTTTGTTCGCGAGGCGATCGAAAACATGCTGACAAGTTGGGGAGCCAAGGTCATTTCATCGGGCGAACCTGACGACAATTTCATGCAACGTGTCGCTGAAGCGGATGACGTGAAGGCTTTGGTGAGCGATTACAACCTCGGTGAAGAATTGCCGACGGGGTTGGAAGCGGCCGGCATCCTCGAAGAAAAGCTCGGGCATCGTCTGCCGATGGTACTTCTGACGGCCGTGGCCGCCGACCTCATTGAAAGCGATTTCCGACGCGGTAAGTTGTCGGGAAAAACTTTGCCTGAGGCGATGCCGAGGATTCTTCAGAAACCGGCAGATGCGGCGACTTTAAACGAAGCGATTTGGCGCGCTTTGCCGGCGGGCGAAAATTGACGGTCGGATACAGCCAAAAAAAGCGGGATGCTTGCCTTGTGCAAACATCCCGTTTTTGATGGGTTTCGATTATTTTTGGTCGGCGGCGCGCGCTTCAAAGAGCTTCAGTGTTTCGCTGAATTTCAGATATTCGGGCGTGTCTGGATTCATCGTATCAAGGAGCACGCGCAGTTCGCGTGCTCCCGTTGCCCAGTCGTGGTTGGCGGCTGCGGCCATGATGAGGAGCTGTGTGACCTTGGGATTGTTGGGATCCTTCTCGTAAGCCTGGGTAATCACGTCCAGTGCTTCGCGGAAGCTCGTCGGTTCTCCGATCGACAACAAAGTGGCACCGAGTTCCAGCATGACTTCAACGTCTTCGCGAATATTGCGCTGAACCTTTCGGCCCTCGCGGTAAGCGTAAGCCGCACGGTAGTAGTTCTCTTCTTCCACATAGGTGCGGGCCATGAGAATCCAGGCGCGGCCGTCAAGCGGATTACTCTTCAAATAGGCTTCCATTGCTTCCGTGCCTTCCGTCGCTTCCACTTTGTCGGTTTTCTCGAGAATGCCGATGATTTCAGGGACACCCACGCGGGCATAAATGGCAAAGGAGAGGAGGGCGACCATCACGACAACGGCAAGGCCGAAGACGCGGTTATGGGTCATCGTGGTTGTCTTTCCGGTACGTCCGGCTTCGGGGGCGTTGCATTCCTCCAGGGCACGACGTTCGATATCGAGCTTTTCCGCTTGGAATTCGGCTTCGGTGATTTCGCCGGAGGCGAGATCGTTTTTGAGGCGATCAAGGTTGGCGGTGAGAATGCGGCGCAGTTCTTCTTCGTGGTCAATGTGGCTTTTCTTTTCCGTGTCGGAAAAGAAAAGGCCCTTCAAAGCCGGGGAAAGCACTGCGAGGGCGAGGACGACCATCAAAGTCAGAATGACGAAGAAAAGGACGTTGTCGGACATGAGAAAAAACGGATGACAGGAGGTAAAAAGAGGCGCTCAGCAACGGCCTCGCTTGTTGTTAGAGAGAAAGTGTAGCGAAAGTTCGTTAGGAAAAACTGAGTTCGTCGCAACTTTTTGGCAACGAGGATCGTGCAGATTCTTCTTGCGAGTGATTCTCATCTGAGGGTAAAATGAAATATTCTTTGGATTTCCTTTTCAACCGATATCGGACACATGAAAAGACTGGTGAATTTCATTTTGCCTGCGGGTGTCTTCGTAGCCTGGGAACTGTTTACCCGCTACGGCGATATTCCCGGCATTCTCTTGCCGCCCCCGGAGGAAGTCTTTCATGAGTTTCTCGCGCTGTGTCAGTCGGGCGAGCTTGCAGAGCACATCGGCATGAGTGCCTTCCGTACGATGACGGGGTTTGTGCTTGCGTCGCTGACGGGCATTCTTCTGGGAGTGGGGCTCGCTTGTTCGGAACCCGCGCATCGGCTTCTTGACTTTACGATCGAAGCTCTGCGTCTCACGCCTCCCTTGGCTTTAATTCCGCTTTTGATTCTTTGGCTCGGAATTGACGAAGCTCCGAAAATTGCGATCGTCTTCTTGTCGAGCTTCTTTCCGATTTATCTCAATACCTTCAATTCCGTGCGAGGCGTGGATCCGAAACTAAAGGAACTCGCCAAACTCTTAAATTTCAGTCCGGCCGAAACCTTTCGCCTGCTCACGCTACCCGCGTCCATTCCGGGCATTTTGACGGGACTTCGTCTCGGATTCGGCTACAGCTGGCGTGCACTTGTCGGGGCCGAACTCATTGCGGCGGCTTCGGGGCTCGGTTTCATGATCAGCGAATCCGCCGAGTTCGGCAAAACCGAAACGGTCTTTGTCGGCATCCTCACGATTGTGGTGCTGGGGATCGGAGCCGACAAATTCATTTCCTGGCTCTTTGATCGGACGCTCAACGTACACGGAGGTCTCAAGCAGAAATGATCAGTGTGAACTGCCGTCATCTGACGAAAACCTTCGAGCGCAACGGAGTCCGACTCTCGCCCATCGACAACTTTGATTTTTCGATGCCGGGCGGTGAGATCTGTGCCTTGATCGGGCGCAGCGGCTGCGGAAAGACAACGCTCCTGCGTATGCTCGCGGGCCTTGAAACCCCGACGAGCGGCACAATCGAATTTACGGACGAACGAGGGCAATCGGTTAAGCCGCGTTTGTCGGTGGTGTTCCAAGAGCACCGTCTGTTCCCGTGGATGAGCGTGACGGACAATATTCGAGTGGCCGTTCGCGATCTCCCCCGCGAAGAGCAGGAGAGGCGCATTGCCGACGTACTGAAGCTGATCGGTTTGACGCCCTTTGCCGATGCCTATCCCGACGAACTGTCAGGCGGCATGAGTCAGCGTGTGGGCTTTGCCCGTGCTCTTGTTTCCGAACCGGATCTGCTTCTTTTGGACGAACCTTTCAGCGCGCTTGACGCCCTTACTCGCCATCAGCTTTATCGAGACTTTATCGATATCTATCTTAAAAAGCCGATGACGGTTTTGCTCATTACTCACGACGTGGCGGAAGCCGTGCTTCTCTCGCGTCAGATTTGGAAACTCAATCTCAACGATCAAGCGACCCGTTACGAGGTCGACGAAGCCTATCCGAGGCATCTGTCGACGCCGGGCGTCACGTCGCTTACCGATGAGATTTTGGACAGCTTTTATAACAACCGTGACTAAGGACCTTTTCTTATGAAGAAATTGATGACCGCCGCCCTCGTGGCCGCTTGCTTTGCCTCTTCCGCCTGGGCCGGTGCCTTGCCCGACGAAATCAATATGGTGTACGTGAAGAGTCCCTTCAACCTTCAGAACATGGTGATCAAGGAACAGGGCCTGCTCGAAAAGGAATTCGCCAAGGACAACGTCAAGATCAACTGGAAGACGATCACCTCGGGTGCCAAGCAGAGCCAGGCAATGGCCGCCGGTTCCGTCGATATTTCCGCAGCAATGAATACGGCTTCCCTTTTGGGTGCCAACGGTGCCGGCAATCCGGTGCTCGTCGCTAACGGCGTGGCTCACCCGGCCGACATCTTCGCTATCGTTGGCCAGAAGGGCGAGAAGCTCACCATTAAGGATCTCAAAGGCAAGAAAGTGGCCGGTCCGCGCGGTACCGTGCTGCATCAGCTCCTCGTTGCTTCTCTCGTGAAGAACGGGATGACGGCCGACGATGTCGAATTCCTTTCGATGGGTATCCCCGAAGCCATGAGCGCCGTGACGAGCGGCCGTGTGACGGCGGCGCTTCTCCCCGCTTCCGCCATGATTAAGGCGACGGAAGCCGGTTGCCAGGTGATTACGACCGCGAAGGACGTGGTTGATGTCAATCTCGTCATGACGGTTCGCAAGGCTTTTGCCGACGAACATCCTGAAGCTTTGGCCCGCGTCGTCAAGGTTCAGCGCGAAAGCTTGAAGTGGATCAACGAGAACTGGAAGGAAGCCGTGGCGCTCGGTGCCAAGGAACACGGCATTTCCTATGAAGATGCCGACAAGCTTGCCCGCTGGTCCAATTACTACGACGTGCTGACCGTTAAAGACGTGAACGGCCTCGCAGCCGATCAGGAATTCCTCTTGGCGAACGGTCTCATGAAAAAGGCCGTTGACGTGAAGAGCCTGGTTCTTCCGTCCGCTATGAAGTAAGCCCCGAAAAAGCCGAACAAGGCCCGACCGATTTTCACAAATGAAGGATATCAACCGTGCAATTGATTGAAACTCCGTTTTCCGTTCAGGTTCGCGAACCCGAAGGTGTCCTCTCGTTCACTCGAGACGATATGATCAAATACGCGGGCATCGACAATTTGATCGCCTCTGGCGTGACGATGCGTCTTTTGTCCCGTGCTTTTCGGGATCTCGCAATCGATGCGGTACCGAATCGCCGCGAACTCTATTTCCTTTCCGCTTTTGCCGGAGCGGGGGTTCGTGACTGTATCGAACTAGTGACGCGTGCTTGGACGGAAGGCCGTTATATCCTCGATAAGGATGCGGCGACGGTACCCGCTACGCCTTTGGGCGGCGCCATGTACTATGAAGTGGCGTATCGCGATCGGGCCTTTGCGTACACCTTCAGCGAAGAAATTTTCGACAAAAACTGGTGCGATTTGGTCGCTTCTTATCAAGAGGGAGCGGCCAATCGTAAGGATCATGCGGACTATATCGCGTACAAGTTCTCCATCTTGGGACGCATATTGTCCGATCCGAAAGTCTTTGCCGAGATTCGCGCCTGTGATCCGGACGTTCTGCGAGAACGGTGCGCGAAGCTCAAAGGTTAAGCACTCACAACTTGCCGCAGTTTGCGGCAGCTAGCGATGGCGTTCGTCCTCTGCGGTCGAACGCCATTTTTTCCCGGCCTGCGGTGCCGATGTATAAAAACGCACACGAGACAAATATGAAGACAAATTTCACTTTAACCGATCACGGACAGTCGCTTACGGTGACGCTCGAAGGTTGTACTCAATACCACGGTCGCGACAGTATCGGCGGCATGACCTTGGGCTTTGCTTTGGTCGAATTCGCCGTTTCACGTCTCGGTGCCATCATGGGCTGTCCGCTTCCTCGCGAAGGCATTCGCTTTGAAACGGCCTTTCCCGGCCCCGGGGTGCAGGATGCCGTGGAATTTACGACGCGTGCCGTGAGTCGCGGCAATTGGGTGATTGTGGATCCCGATACCGTACCTGATGCCCCCGAGGGGGTTTACGGCCGTTTGTGGTTTGCGTTAACGACGCCGACGCATCGTGTGGTGATGCAGATTAGACCGGGAGTCCTGAGCGAAGATTTCATCAAGACAGGTCGTCAGTACAAGTCGGGCGATCGGACCCCCGAACTCTTGACGCACTGGACGGAGTTGAAAGAAGGGCTTGCAAAGGCCGTAGAAAACGCCGATATCGAAACGCTGATGGATTGGTCAATCGAGGTTATTCAAAAGTGATAAAAAAAGAGTGCGACCGCTCGGACAATGATCCGGCATTCGCACTCTTTTCTTTTGTCGGAAGCTCGCAATCAGAGTTCGATATCGAACCCGGCACGACGGGCGGCAAGCAGAGCTTCGGTACGGTTCGAAGCACCGAAGGCACGGTAGATGGCCGAGACGTGCGTCTTGATCGTTCCTTCCGAAAGGTTCAAATCAAGGCAGATGCGCTTGATGGGAGCGCCTCGGGCGAGAAGCATGAGGACTTCTTTTTGACGTTCCGTGAGATGCACTTCTTCAACGGGCTGACGAAGACCGCGGGCGGTTTCGGAGAAGAAGCCTGCGCGCTGACCTTCAGACAAAAGTTTCGACGGAATGAAAACGCCGCCCTGAAGCACGAAGTCAATGGCGCCCGTGAGCATGTCGGTGTCGAGCGACTTCGGGACGAAGCCGGCGGCCCCCAACTGTAGCACGCGCATGATGCTTTCTTTTTCAACGAGACCGGAGACAACGAGAATTTTGAGCATCGGCTGACGGCGGACGATTTCTTCCATCAATTCCGTGCCCGTCACGCCGGGCATCGTGAGGTCAAGAATCAAAAGGTCGGCCGATTCGCCTTCCTGATCGATGAGGCGCAGGGCGGCCTCGGCGCTGCCGGCCGTGTGGATTTCGGCATCGGGTTCGCGATCGGAAAGCATCATCGAAAGCGCGGTAGTCACGAGCGCATGGTCGTCAACAATCAGATACTTCATAACTCCAGGGTTCCGAGAAATAAGTTCGAAACCTTCTCACAATTTGTCCTAAAAGACTATTTTAGCCGATTACGAGAGCTAAAAACGACGGCAAAAAGACGGAATGAGAGTCGAAAAGAGGCTCACTGTAACGTGAGCCCCTTCAAAAAGAAAACCCCATCCGATATCGGGTATCGGATGGGGAAATAGGCGGAACGAGCTCGGCTTTATCTCTTTCGAGGAAAAACGGTGATTCCCTCGGAAGGAGCTTCCCGGTCAATAAAAGATTGATCGGGAGCTGTCGCAGTGTTGTCGGTGATTAGAAAGCCGGAACAACCGCCCCCTTATACGTTTCGGTGAGGTATTTGCGGACTTCTTCCGACGTCAGAGCAGCCTTGAGCTTCTGGAGTTCGGGACGGGCTTCGTCACCAGCGCGAATGGCAACGATATTGGCGTAGGGAGAATCTTTCGATTCAATGGCGATCGCATCCTTCGTCGGATTGAGATTGGCACCCAAAGCGTAGTTGGAGTTGATGACCGCAAGAGAAAGATCATCCAACGCGCGCGGCAACTGAGCGGCTTCCACTTCGATGAACTTCACGTTCTTCGGATTTTCAACCACGTCGTTGACGGTTGCCGTGACACCGACGCCTTCCTTCAACTTGATAAGACCGGCCGTTTCAAGCACCTTCAAAGCACGACCGCCGTTCGTCGGATCGTTCGGGATACCGACTCGACCTTCGGCCGGGACTTCGTCAATCGTCTTGACCTTGGAAGAGTAGACACCCATCGGTTCGATATGAACGGCAACGAGAGACGTGAGTTTCAGACCGCGGTCGTTGGCAAACGATTCAAGATAGGGGAGGTGCTGGAAGAAGTTGGCGTCGAGTTCCTTGTCGGCCAAAGACATATTGGGCTTCACATAGTCGCTGAATTCGATCACTTTGAGCGTGATGCCGTCCTTCTGAAGAACGGGAGCGACTTGGGCGAGAATGTCGGAATGGGGAACGGGGCTGGCACCGACCGTCAAAGTCAGAGCGCCGTTATCGGCCTGGGGACCCTGTGCCTTATCATCGCCGCAACCGGCAAGACCGAGACAAAGACCTGCTGCGACGCAAACGGATGCAAAAAGCTTGAGTTTCATTTGATTGTTCCTTGGGAAAAAGTTTTTCAGCATAAGACGAATAACCGTCAAAGAACGACTGACGAGGCTGAAGAATGAACTAATAACCGGAGAGGGTCCGGTGCCTGCCGTTCTGAACAAGGGGGACGGTTATCTCGGCTCCCACGGAACCGAAGGCATTTGATATGAAGCGGCTCGCGTCTCCCTCGGAGAGCGAACAGATTTGATTGTACAGATATTTGAGAGTTTGGCAACTAAGGCTGATTACCTAGATGTCCTCAAAAAAATCAAACGGGATGAATGTTCTGTCTGACGGAATCCGTTCTCGAAGAATGAAATCCGATTTCACTTCAGAACGATTCGGGTAACAGGAAAGAAGTGCAGAAAGACTAAAAACCCCAGAGAGGCGGATGCCTTTCCGGGGCGGTCGCTTGCGATGAAATCGCTGATGGAGCTTAGTGACGCTTCCTCAGATTGAGAATCTTGCCGATTTCTTCCTGCGAGTCGTAGACCGCTTCGCCGACGGCAGGCGAGAGCTTGCGGTAAGAACCGTCGGATTGCATTTCCCAAGCATGGATGTTGTCGTTGAGCTGCGGCGTGACGATCTGATCGAGAACGTTCTGAAGAAGATCCTTGTCGAGGATCGGCGTCAGCACTTCGATACGACCGTTGAGGTTACGCGGCATCAGGTCGGCACTGCCTACATACATCTTCGGGTTGTCGCCGTGGCGGAAGCAGTAGATGCGGGCGTGTTCGAGCAGACGACCGACGACGGAGCGAACCGTAATCGTTTCGGAAATTCCGGGTAGCCCCGGGCGCAGGGAGCAGATCCCGCGGACGATGCATTCGATCTTGACCCCGGCCTGACTGGCTTCGTAGAGAAGATGAATGATGTCGGGATCAACGAGCTGGTTGCACTTCAAAATGATGCGACCGTTGCCCGAGGCCTTGTGGAAGTCGATTTCTTCTCGGATGAGTTTCGCGAGGTTCGGGCGCATGCCCTTCGGAGACACGAAGATGCGACGGTATTCGTCAACAATCCCGCAGCCCGTCATCACGTTGAAGAGGTCCTGAACGTCGTCGCAGATCTCGTTATTGGCCGTAATGAGCCCGAGGTCGGTATAGATCTTGGCGGAGCTTGCGTTGTAGTTCCCCGTCCCGATATGGACGTAGCGCTTCAGACCCTTTTCTTCACGGCGAACGACCAGGCAAAGCTTGGCGTGAATCTTGAGACCGGCAAAACCGTAAACCACGTTGACACCGGCACGTTCGAGGGATTCCGCCCAGTTGATGTTGCGTTCTTCGTCAAAGCGTGCTTTCAGTTCGACAACGGCCGTCACCTGCTTGCCGCGGCGACGGGCTTCGAGAAGGCTCTTCACAATCGGGGAATTGCTGCCGCAGCGATAAAGCGTTTGCTTGATGGCGGCGACCTGCGGATCGACCGCGGCCTTCTGGAGGAAGTTCAGAACCGAGGTGAAGGATTCGTAGGGGTGGTAGAACAGCTGATCGTGCTTTCGGATGGCCGCAAAGGTATCGGTTTCCAGTTCGAAAGCTTTGGGCAGACGGGCATGGAAGGCGGGGTATTTGAGCCCCGGACGGTCGACGCTCGAGAGTCCCATGAATTCCGAGAAGGAAAGGGGCATCTTCGTCTTGTAGATCTGCTGCGGGCGCATTTCGAGGTGCTTGTTGAGGAAGTCCTGCAGGCGCTGCGGCATACCGCGTTCGAGTTCGAAACGCACAACGGAACCGAAGCGGCGCTGTTCGACATAGTCGCGAACGGCGGCCAAAAGGTCGTCGGCTTCGTCTTCTTCAATTTCACCGTCGGTATTGCGCGTAATGCGGAAAAGGCCTTCGCTTCGTACGCGGTAACCCGGGAAGAGTCGTTCCATACGGGCGGCGATCAGGTCTTCGATCATGATGATCGTGCCTTCGCGGCTGTCGACGTCAAGACTCAGATTTTCATCGGCATCTTCGGGAATGAAAAGGAAACGCGGCACGTTGTTGGGACACTTGACGCGTCCGAAGCGCGTGCGGCCGGGTTCGTCTTCGTGAACGCCTTCGAGTTCCACCACGAAATTCATGCTGGTGTTGGAGATCATCGGGAAAGGATGACCGGCATCCACTGCCTGAGGCGTCAGGATCGGGAAGATTTCCGTATCGAAATAGCGATCAAGGAAAGCGCGGCGTTTGGCGCTCAAAGTAGCGTAGGTTCCGAAGCGAATGCCTTTTTTCTGAAGGGCGGGCTTCAGGTCCTTAAACCAGAGATCTTCGGCCGTGTCGAGCATTTCCAGAACGTGACGGCGAATTTCGGTCAAAAGTTTTGCTGCGGGCATCTTGTCGGCCCCGGTCGGTTCGGCACCGACACGGGCCTGACGCTGCAGGTTCATCACGCGAACCATGAAGAATTCGTCAAGGTTGTTGAAGAAAATCGACAGGAACTTCACGCGCTCAATGAGCGGCACCTGTGTGTCCATGGCGGTTTCAAGAACCTTGCGGTCGAATTCGATCCAGCTCAATTCTCGGTTGATGTAGAGCGACGGGGCGTCAAGCGCGACGGGAGCATTGACCGGAGGCGTTTTGCGGGCCGGACGACGGGCGGGACGAACCGCTTCGGCGTTTGTTTGATTCGTGTTCTTTTCAGCCATACGCTTCTCTCTCAATAAAAAAGGGAATGTGAATATATTTATTATCGCTTGAAAAAGTTTTTTGTGCTATTGGGAGGAACGAGAAGAATAACTGAGGAAAGTTTTAAAAAACCTATCGCACAGGGAATGACAGACGATTGAAAAAGAACGCCCGCGCGTAATCAATACGGGCGGGCGTTCCATCGGAGCGATACAAAATGTCAATCTGCCGAGGCAGTCGTAATCGTGAGCGTATAGCCTTCGGGATGATTGGTGAGCCTGATGACGTTTCCTTCTTTTTTCATGTCGAGCAGAAGGAGATTGCCTGTCGTCAGACGGCGGGTATTTTTGGAGATCCTCAGAGACCAACGGTCGGCGTCGGGCGACTCGGCCAACATCTCGCGAATGTCTTTTTCCGGCCAAAGTGCGAAGGTCAAATCACGCAAAAAAGGCTCGGCGGCGACGCGTTTGTCCAGCAGTCCGTGACGGGATTCTCGCAACCCGGCGGGCGATAGATAAAGACGCCAGACGGGGAAATTCATGGCGAGAAGCGCCACTTCGAGCGAATCGGACTTGACCAGAAGGCGGGTTCGAAGTTCCGGAATATTGGCCGGTGCGCCGCCTGCTTTGGCTTCCTCGACAAAGTGCACCGTGATCATCTGTTCCCAGTCGGCCGTAAACGGAATGGGAAAGCGCGGGTAAAAGCGAGGGAAGTCAGTTACCGACAAAAAGGGCGCAGGCTTTTGCAAGACGCTCGTGCAGCCCGCAGAAAAGGCGGAAGCGGCGATGAGCGAAACGGCAAGAAGATGACGGCGACTAGTCACGAAACGACTCTCCAAAGAGTGGCAAACACTGCATCCTAGCAAAAAAGACGACGGGTGAAGGCCGAATGTTTTAAGGCGGGGTGCTTGGGGCGGACGAGCGGAGCAATAAGCCAGATAGCGATCTGCCCGACCAGAACCGTGAGGCCGAAGGTCGAGAGCGCAGGCGTAGAGGAGAGCGCTAAGAGACCGAACGAGAGCATGGTTGTCGTTCCGGAGAAGAAAACGGCGGTCCAGGCTCGCCCCTCGGTCGGTGCACTGGACAAAAAGATGCCGCAGTCCACACCGAGCCCCAAGAGAAGAATTGAAGCCAGAGCGGAAAAGAGCGTAAATGGAATGCCTAGCCACCCCAGAACGGCAATGGCGGTCAAAATGCCGAGTACCGCGGGCAACACGCTGCGCCACGCCTCGCGTCCGTACGGAATGCGAAGAAGGAAAAAGACGAGCACGATGCCGATAGCCAAGAGGCCGATGACGCGGTCTCGATAGGTCGTAAAGGTGCGATTGATTTCGCCTGTCATGTCGATAAAGGTGACGTCTTCGCCCACTTCTTCCGCAAGGCGATCAAGGTGAGGAAGCGCCTTCGGCGTGAGGCCCGACAGATAAAGGAGCGTGGCGGCACGTTCACCGTTATTGATCAGCACGGTTTGACGAACGATTTCTTTCGCGGGGCCTTTCTCGAGCATTTCAAGTGTCATCGGTGCCGTGCCGGGTAAAGCCGGTTCGGCTCCCAGGAGTGCATTGATCGGTTCCGCCACCGTTTGCACGGCGCGTGTGGCGAGAATGCGATCGGCATTGCTGCGTCGAGACGATTGCATCCAGTCGGAGAGGCCGGCCGGGCGAATACCTGAAAATTGCGGTCGTTCTCGGCGAAGAGCATCGATATGGTCCTTCAGGATTTCTTCGCGTTCGAGGACTTGATCGAGCGTGCGGCCTTCGACCAGGAAGACTTGAGCCGGCGAAGGGAGGGCTAACTTACGAGCTATTTCGGTCTGATCGGCAAGCAAATCCTCGGGAAGTCCCTGCAGATCGCGTACCCCCGAATGGGGCGTAAGTTGCCAAAGACCTCCCGTTAAAAAGAGAACGAAGAGTACGCTTGAGGCAAAGCCCGCCGGGGTTGTCCAACGCTCCTTATTCATACGCGGAAAGCGCGGAAAGAGCGCGCTCAAATAACGCATCAGCGGTGTGACACAACGCTGACGATGTCGAGTGAGGAAGGGTAAGAGCAAAAGTACGCAGAGGAAAGCTCCGGTTACCCCCGCTGCGGCAAAGACGGCCATCTGGCGCAGCCCCGGCAACGGCGTTGTGGCGAGGAGGCCGTAAGCAACGGCAGTCGACAGGGCCGCCAGGGTCAAAGCCGGAGCAAGATGAGCCTGAGTTTCCCAGGCGTCGCCCGTCTTGGCGGGGTCGGAGAGCGTCGTAAACCAATGGGCGCTGTAGTCGACCGTAACGCCGATTAAGGTGGCGCCGAAAACGAAGGTCAGAAGACTCAGGGTTCCAAAGATATTGAGCGCAAAGCCGAGGCCCGTCAGAAAGCCGACGGCTACGGTCAGTGCCATCGAGAGAACGGTCAACGGTCGGCCGAAAAGGAAGAGGGCGAACGTGAGAATGCAGATCGTCGAAATCGTTCCGATCATCGTGAGTTCGGATTGGGCCGTGGCGGCAATGCTGTCGGTAAAGAGCGGAACACCCGCAACTGTCACGGTGAGGCGAGCCTCGGGATGAAGACGCGCAAACGCGCGTGCGGTGTCGGCTTTGACGGTATTGAGTGCTTCGGTGAGTGCACCCTGACCCGATTCGGCGACGCCTGCTTTGGCTGTTAGGGGCAGGAGAATCGTGGCGGTATTGTCGTCGTCACGAATGACAAGGGACAGGGGACCGGACGTTCCCATCACGGGGACCGTACCGATCGCTTGCTGACGTTCTGCGAGCCAACTGTCGAAGAGCCCGAAAGGATCGGCCTGAAAACCCATGAGTTTCGGGGCGGCGGGGTTGCCGAGGTTACTGAGCGCCATTGCAAGCAATTTTTCCTGAGGCTCGGGACCGGCGAGCGTTTCGATAAGAAGGAAACGCATGCCGTTACTCATGAGACGGCCCACTGTCGGGCGAAGGGCGGCAAAGGCTTCGGGAGAGGGGGCAACCGACGTAAAGAGTCCGGTTGCATTGAGATCGTTTTTGAATTTTTCTGCCGTTTCGATGACGAGCTGACGGCGTTGTGCGGGCGTACCGTCGGTCGTTTTAACAGAAATCAGAACCGTCACCGACTGTGCGCCCTTGCCGGAGAGTTTTTGACGCACGGCATTTTCAAGCTCGGCATCGCCCGTTCGTGTGAGATTGACAGGGAAAAGCGCGGACAAGCTCGGGTCGAAGGGACGATCCCGAAGGCGATCCGCGACCTGAAAACCGAGAACGATGGATACGGCTAGAAAAACGAAGAGGCCGACTGCTGAGAGAAGTTTCTGGCTGCTCATGGGACAATCCCGAAACAAAATCAAGGCAAAAGACCGCCGTGACTGACGGTCGGAAAAAACGCTATATTATTGGAACGAATTCTATATGGAGAGAGGCGATGTCGAAGCAACTTTGGGCGTTTCCCCTTACAGTCGGTTTGCTCGTTCCAATGTGGGCGTTTGCCGCTTCAGCGGAAAGCCTACCCGTTGCCCCCGTTGAAATAAACGAAAGGGTGGCAGAAAAAAAGACTGTCGAGAAAACCGATGTACCGACACCTAAAACTGACGTATCAGTAAACTCGTCACCCTCGATTCAGGCTAACAAGAGCAAAGCCGATGAAGTTGTCTCGACTTTGACGGTCGAGAAGACGGAAGGTTCCGAAGAACTCGATGCTCCCGAAGAGGCGGCCGCGAGTGAGTTGAGCGATAAAACCGATTTGGCAGACGAAGGCGATGCTGCAGAAGATTCTGAAGCGAACCATGCCGACGAGATTGATGAAGCTGCCGATGTGAACACTGAAGAAACTGCGGTCCCATCCACCCCAACTGACGAAGCTTTGTCGACCGAAGGTCCCATTGTGTGCGTGCCTGAGTTTCTGGGCCTCACGCCCTACGTGACGACACGCGAAGATGTCGAAGCAAAGTACGGCGAGCATGCGCGTTTTTATGAAGATAACCGTCTCGGGAAGCGTCACATCATTTCGGGAGCGAACTTCGGAATCGAGGCGCAGAGTGTGTTGATTTCCTATACCTTCAACGGGCTGGTATCGGACATCTATGTCCGTATGTCGGCGGACAAGCGTGATGAACTGCTTGAACACTTAAAGAAGAAGAGCACCGTCATGGATTCGACGGGCATCTGGGTTCGAGAAGCCGACCGTGATCTTTGGGTCACAAAGACGGCCGTGATGTCGGTCAGCCGTCCGAAAAACGACGGGAATTTCTCCGTTGAATACGGCGCGACCGCGAGAAAGGCTGTTGAGACCCTTGCTTGGTTGAGCGAAAGCCCCGAAGACCGTTGTCCGCATTTCTCGGGGTTGCTTGTTGGTGGTTCGGATTGGGCCGAAGTAAAACAGCGGATTGCTGGTGTAGAGGACTGTGACATGGGCGAACCGATTCTCTTGCCGGACGGTTCGCAAACCTATACGCTCAGAGGAGCCTGCTTCGGGATTCCGGGCGAGGTGAGGAGTTACGCTTGGTTCGGTGCTGATTCCGGCAAACTTATGCGTCTCGAGATTTTGAGCGAAGGCGATCCAGTTGGCTTAGAGTCTGTTTTACCGGCCTTGAAGAAGCGCTATCGAGCGATTGATGAGGCAGGGCTTTTTGAGACGGAACGCGCACCGGCCCGCAACGTCTGGTCGCCGCGCATTCGCTTGGATTTGCCTGCAGGCAAATTGGAATTCTGGGCCGAAATCGACGGCATTAAACGTGCCGAAGCGGCTTATGAAGGCTATCTTCTTCAAAAGAAGGCCCGTGAGGCGCAAGCCAAGCGCGTGGACAGGCTGTTCGATTGAGAGTGGAAAAATCTAAATTGAAAAAAGGTGTCGAGAAATCGGCGCCCTTTACCTTTAATGAGATGGTCAGCCCCCAAAGACGGGGCGTTCCAGCAATGGAGACCATCTCATGTTTTTTATCTTGACACC
>JAHHRG010000123.1 GCA_020025965.1 Sutterella sp. | reverse complement strand
CAGCTGAATGCGGGACTCACCTTGCAGACCCTCTTCACCCCGGATCTGCCAAATCTCTCCCTGACCTGCGACTTCTATCACAACAGAATCAAGGATCACATCATCAATGTGCCTTTCAATCTCTTTGTCTGGCGTACGATCAACTTGGGAGAGGTGAAGACCACCGGCGTAGACCTGACCCTGAACGGACGATGGTGCCCCGCGCCCCGTCACAGCCTGCTCCTGTCGGGAAACTACAGCTGGCAACGTGCCGAAGACTGCCTGCCGAGCAATCCGCAAACCTATGGAAATCAGCTGGCATACACACCTCTGCACAGCGGATCGGGTTCACTCACGTGGGATAACCCGTGGCTCTCGTTTGTTGTCCATACCACTTTTTCGGGAGTCCGTTGGTCCACCCCGGAACACACCAAAAACTCACGTATGCCGGGTTACACCGAATGGGGCTTCGCCGTTTTCCGCAGTTTCGACCTCGGAAAAGTCCGCCTGGACGCCCGTGCCGACCTCATCAACGCTTTCAACAAGCACTACGAGGTCATCCGCCGTTACCCCATGCCTCTGAGAGCTTACAAACTGGCGCTTACCGTCAGTTTCTAAATATCTGAAATCAAAACAATCACATTTTAATTCATTATCTATGTTTAAGTACATCAAATTTGCAGCACTCGCTCTGCTTTTCAACGTAGGTTTCACCGCCTGTAACGACGATAACGATTTCTACTACGAAGAAAACGGTAACAACAACCCCACAATAGGAACCGACGAGGTCTATGCTTTGCTCCAGGGTAACGCTTACGGCGGTATCGGCGGTTCTATCGACAAACTTCTCGTGAAGGACGGCGCACAAAGCAACGTGGTGAAAGACTTCTTCACCAAAGTAAACGATCAGGAACTCGGTAACGGTCCTCAGGAAGGCATCCACTACGGTTCACGTATCTATGTTTCCGTACAGGCTTCCAACATTCTCTGGGTACTTGACGCCAACACACTCAAGATCCAGCATCAGATCAAGATGAATCAGCCTACCGCACTCTGCGCGACCAAAGGTTATGTGTTCGTAACCAATTTCGACGGCAACGTAACCCGTGTGGATACCGCTCACCTCGACGAGACTCCGAAACTCCTCGCAGTAGGTCCTAACCCTGACGGCATCGCCGCACACGAAAACAAGGTTTACGTGACTGTAAGTGACGGTTTCAACTCTCAGGAAAACTATGCGAACGGCAAGAAGTTCGTTGAACTGAACGCAGAAGACTTTACAAAGGTAAAGGAATACGAGACTGCTGTCAATCCGGGTCAGATCGTCTGCAACAAGTACGGTGAAGTTTATGTAGTTACCCGTGGCAATTACATGGATGTCACTCCTATGGTTCAGAAACTCATGCCCAACGGCAAAGTAGAAGACTTCGAACCGGGCAGCTACATCGCAGTAGACGGCGACATGCTCTATGTCATGGACAGCCAGATAGACTGGAGCAAGCCTGAGTCTACCGCAAACGTGACCATCAAGCGTTTCAACATGACTGACGATACCTGCGAAGAGAGCTTCATCAAGAAAGAGGATCTTCCCGCAAATCCGACTCACATCGAGGTTCACCCCGTTACACGCGACATCTACATCTGCTCTGACAAGACCGCTTCAGGCTACGCTTTGGACGGATGGGTTTACCGTTACAACTACGGCGGTGAGTTGCTCAACCGCTACAACGTAGGTGTTCACCCTTACGACATCATCTTCAAGTAATCCTGTACAGGAATAACTGAAAAGAAAAGAACAGCCGCATGGCATGACGCGAGTCATACCATGCGGCTGTTTGTATATAAGGAGTAAGAATTCCGGCTAAATCCACATCATGACGATGAGCTGCGCCACGATGACACGGAGGAACATGCACAACGGATAGACCGTAGCATAGGCAATTGAGGCCTTGTCGCCGGGCATGCTGTCATTGACATAGTCGAGCGCGATAGGGTTCGCCATCGCACCGCAAAGCATTCCGGCGGTCGTGCCGTAGCTGCGTTTGAAAACGACTACGCTGATGAAGGCGAACAACATGACGGGAATCATGGTGAAGACAATGGCTGTGCCGATCCACCAAAGGGCGGCGGGCTGCATGACGGTAGCCACGAAGTCACGGCCTGCGTCAAGTCCCAGACAGCCCAGGTACATGGACAGACCGAGCGAGCGCAGCATGAGGTTGGCACTCGTGGTCGTATAGGCGATCATGTGGAATTTCGGGCCGTAGGCGCCGATGAGAATACCCATGATGATCGGACCGCCGGCAAGACCGAGCTTGACCGGCATGCTCATGCCGGGAATGAAAATAGGAATGCTACCCAAGAGAAGACCCAGCACAATGCCGGTGAAAATGGTCACCATATTGGGGGTATCGAGGCTCTTGACCATGTTACCGAGTTCCTTGGCAACGCATTCGATGCTCTTCTCCTCACCTACAACCGTCACACGGTCACCCATACGCAGGGTCAGGTCGGGAGTAGCCATGAGCACGATGCCCGAACGCTTGACACGGGTCACATTGACACCGTAACGGTTGCGCAGGGTCAGCGAACCCAAGTGACGGCCGTTGATGTTGGGGCGCGTAATGAGGATGCGGCGTGAAATCATGTTGCTGTCAATGGCGTTCCAGTCCACATCTTTCTTGTTCC
>JAHHRG010000122.1 GCA_020025965.1 Sutterella sp. | reverse complement strand
AAGTAGGTGGGTCAGTTTATGTCGTTTGGTGGGGCAACTTGCATGTCGCTTGACACTTAGTGATGCCTAATATGCGAGCGACTGCTTGACTGCGCATTCCTTTTTTAAAAAGCTCCAAAGCTTGTTTTCTAATCTCGTTAGGAATTGCCTTTGCCATACAAACTATCCCCAGAAAGGTGTCTCACTTTCTGGGGATAGTTCAGCGCAGGAGGGGCTCTTCATTCGATCTAACGGGCAAAAGATCAATGCCGATGTCAACGGCTGTTTGAACATCGGCAGGAAAGAACTCGGTGATGAATGGCTCAAAAAGCTGATCGAAACCGATGAGGGCTGTTTGATGCAGCCCGTCGCTATCCGAATTGGGTAACGACTAGAATGGAGATTACTGTTCGCAGGATCTCCAGAATCCCCTCCCAAAATTTGGGAGGGGAGCATCAATTACCTCCCTCAATACGCAACCGATAAAGGTTATCAGCATTGATCTGGCTAAATCTCATTGTGATTATGCTCCCAATCGTAAAGTATGCTAAGTCGGATCCAATGTCGCCTATCCGGAGCTGTTTGAATTCCTCTCCAACCTACCAAGGACGACTGTTTTAATGGAAGCCTGCAAAGGCAGTCATTACGTTGCACGACGTTGTGCAGACCTGGGACGTATACGTATCCAGATCGGCAACCGAATCCACGCTGCACAGGAAGAGTTTGCGCGCGCTCGTAAGTCTGTCAGGACCAACGTTAAAAACCACCTGCTACCGAACGGCACGTACGGTGCTGTGGGAGGGGGAAAGAGGCAAACAACAAGGGTTAATATGTACTTGTTGCTAAATGACCACATGGATGTTTATTTGTGAAAACGATATGAACTGCTGTGAGACAGTGGTTCTTAATTAATTGACTAGCTTTTATAGGGTTTACCCCCTCTGTCTTACTTTGTCTGTATCTGTTTCAATACTCACGTCAAACGAGTTCCCAAACAGAACTGTTGACAGGATTGTTTTATCGGAAGACTTCAGAGCTTTTCCGAGCGAGTGTGGACCAGACGCTCGCACAATGTTTAAAAAGGATCAGAAAAAATGTTCAAGAAATCTCTCGCTGCTGTCGCCGTTCTTGGCGCTTTTGCCGCCAATGCTATGGCTGCTGACGTTACCCTTTACGGTAAGGTTGACATGGGTCTCCAGTATCAGTACACCGACACGACTGATTTTAACGGTCAGTCAAAGGATGTTGATGCTCTCGAACTCAATTCCGGTGTTGGTCAGGCTTCCCGCTGGGGTATTAAGGGTACCGAAGACCTCGGCAACGGTTATCAGGTCTCCTTCGTTTTGGAAAGCCCGATCAAGGTTGACGACGGTACGAATCCCAATGGTCTCTTTGATCGTGAAGCTTCTATGGCTGTTTCCTCTGATTGGGGTACGCTGATGGCTGGCCGCTTCGGCGCATTTTCTACTGCAGCTTCTGCTACCGACATCCTGATGTCCCGCGTCGAATCCTTTGACGGTGGGCACACTGGTGCTGAACTCGTCATGTTCGATCGTCAGGACAACGCCATTGCTTACCTTTCCCCGAAGTTCGCAGGCTTCCAGGCTGCTGCTATGTACTCCTTCAAGGGGGATAACACTGCCACAGGTCGTGAAGGTCATGACGACTCCAACCGCTACGCTGGCGTTGCTTTGACGTATGACATCGGTGCTCTTCAGACTGCCATCGGCTACGAACAGTTGCTTCGTCAGACAGTTGCTGGTGAACAGAATGACCAGAAGGTCGTCACCTTCGGGGGTAACTACGACTTTGGTATGTTCCAACTCTACGCCGCTGGCCAGTACTTCGAAGGTGCAGGTCAGTTGAAGTTGCTTGCTGCTGACGATAAGAACGCCAATATCGAACTCGACCAGGACGGTATCGAAGGTTACGGTCTCCACTTTGGTGCTAAGTTTGACGCCCTTGCGGGTCATTTCGACACGGGTGTCTACTACATCGACGCTGAAAGCCAGAAGCGTGACGGTGAATACTTCGCTGTCGCAGGTCGCTATGTCTATGACCTTTCTAAGCGTACCAACATCCGTACGACGTTGGCTTACAACCAGAAGAACTGGGACAAGCTTGCTGGCGAAAAGGACGACTTCGAACAGTCGAACTACGTTGCGAAGGTTTCCCTTACGCACAACTTCTAATAGTCTGACGGTCTTAGCATCGTTCACTATCTAAGGAGATACAAGGCGCTCGAAGAAATTCGGGTGCCTTTTTTGATGGGGGCGCCCAGTATGGGCGCGTTCTAACGGGTGAAAGGCCCGAGCGCAGGAGGTAGCACCAAGCACATAGCTGGGTCCGTCGCGAGGCGGAATCTGGAGGAAGCCTGGGGCAAACCGTCGATCCGATGAACAAGAACCACATCAGGCATACGAGGATGGGTAAGGTCGTCCAACAAACCGAAGCCCTAAGCTACACGGAGTCCGAGATGTAAATGTGGCGGATATATGGCGGGAAAGAACGCGTTCTTTCATCGACTCCGGTAAAAAAATGGTTCATCTCGGAATTTCGGGGAACGCAGACTTGACTTTTAAATAAAAGTAGTGGTTGTCGTGGAAACCGTAAGCACGGTGCTTTATTTGCTTGATCTGATTATTGACACCCTCAAAAACCGAAGTGTTGATTTTGAACTCGCTTGAGGAAACGATGCCGTCGATGTCATTT
>JAHHRG010000121.1 GCA_020025965.1 Sutterella sp. | reverse complement strand
CCGTGACCGTGAGCATCCCTTGACTGTAAACCTTTTCAAAGCGGTTCATAGAATCGATCCTCCCTTTTTTTCATGATTATAGCATACGCAATCGGAAAAGACAATAGTGCTTGTTTTTATCCATAAAACTGCAAATTTAAAACATTTTCACCATGATTTCCGGAGGATTCGACTAAAAATATAGAAGTATTGCACGATAATTAAATTGACAACCATCAAACAATGTGTTACATTGGAGAAGGCAATCAAACTTGATTCAAGGAAAGGTGATTACAATGAAAGCATACGAAAGATTACTCCGCTATGTCACGATCAAAACACCTTGCGACGAAGGCTGCGACGCTACCCCAAGCTCAAAGGCTCAGTTCGAGCTGGCAAAGGTGCTGTACGACGAGCTCAAAGCACTGGGCGTAGAGGACGTTACCCTCACCGATCACTGCTTTGTTTACGCAAAGATCCCCGCAACGAAGGGGCTCGAAAACAAGACGAAGATCGGCTTCATCGCGCATATGGACACCGTTCCGGAATTTTGTGAAAACGAGATCCGCCCCGTGATCACAGAAAACTATAACGGTGAGGATCTCCCGCTTGGAACGAGCGGTCGTGTCCTGCGCGTGAAGGATTTCCCGCATCTGCCCTCCCTCAAGGGAAGGACGCTCATCACCTCCGATGGCACCACCATCCTCGGCGTGGACGACAAAGCAGGAATTTCTGAAATCATGACGATGGTCGAGCGGCTCAAAGAGGAAAACATCGCGCACGGTCCGCTGCGGATCGCCTTCACACCGGACGAAGAGAAGGGCACCGGCGCAAACTCCTTCGATATCGACTTCTTCGATGCCGATTATGCATACACCCTCGACGGCGACACGGAGGGCGAGATCCAGTATCAGAACTTCAACGCCTGCGAAGCCATCTTTGAAGTAAACGGCGTCAATGTTCATCCGGGCTCGGCTAAGGATGTGATGATCAACGCCGTTCTCGTAGCCTGCGAAATCAACAATATGCTCCCCGGCTGCGAAACACCAAGGCATACTTCCGAATACGAGGGCTTCTATCATCTTTTGAGTATCCACGGCGACGAAGGCTTTGCAAAATCAGAATATATCATCCGCGACCACGACGAACATTCCTTTGCGGCAAGAAAAGCCACCCTGCGCCACATCGAAAAGATCATGAACGAAACATGGGGCGAGGGGACGGTAAAGCTCACCATCAACGACGAATACCGCAACATGGAGTGCATCGTGGAACAGTGCATGCAGCTGATTGAGAATGCAAAAGAGGCTGCAAAGGAAGTCGGCATCGAGCCGCTCGTTTGCCCGATCCGCGGCGGTACGGACGGCTGCAAGCTCTCCTTCCGCGGTCTGCCCTGCCCGAACCTCGGCGTAGGCGGTCATGGCTACCACGGTCCATACGAGCATGCTACCGCAGAGGGCATGGACAAAGCAACCGACATGACCGTTGCACTTGTTAAGATCTTCGCAAAATAATCGACCCAATCAAAGCACAAAAGGCAGTCAGGGAATCTGACTGCCTTTTGTTATCTCCTCTTTTTTTGGGAAGGATCGAAACACAGAGCGAAAAATTCAGGATACCAAATATTTTCCCCGAAAAATTTACCGATAGAAAAAAGATTCGGATTCGTTTTCGCACAAAGTGGGAAAAATCAAACAGGATGCCGTGCGTTTTATCAAAGCACGGATTGTATCAATACTTCCTTTTATGAGAAATTATTCTATTTGCATTCCTTGAGCACTTCAAGCAGGAAGTCCCAAACGCGCTTTACCGAGTCAAGATCCATCGACTCATCCGGGGTGTGAACATCTCTCAGGTCCGGTCCGATGGAGATGCAGTCGAGGTTTTCGACCTTCTGTGTGAACATTCCGCACTCCAGTCCCGCATGGATGGCTTCGATGACAGGCTCCTTGCCGTACTGCTTTTTGAATACGGAGATCATCAGGTCCTTGAGCGGAGATTCTGCCTTGTATTCCCAGCCCGGATAGTAGCCGTCAAAGGTGGTCGTGCCGCCGAAGGAAGCTGCCGTACCCGCAACCTTGTCTGCAAGGAAGTAGATCCTGCTGTCCACGGCACTTCGGATGCCGGCGGTGAGGCGCAGGGAGCCTTCCTCTGTTTTGAGGACACCGAGGTTCAGGGAGGATTCTACGAGTCCGGGAATCTCCATGCTCATGGCGTAGATGCCCTGTGGGTAGATGAGCAGGATGCTGTAAACGCGGAAGGTGGTGTCTTTGTCGAAGGCGCGGACCTCCTGCTTGCCCTGAGGCTGTGCCGTGATCTCAACGGCTGGGTCGGTCACCTTGCATTCGTGCGCCACCGTGCTGTGGATGCGCTCGATGATGGAAAGGACCTTCTTTGCCTGTGCACCGCAGGGAACCACGATGGTTGCAGCACATTCCTTGGTGATGACGTTGTCCGCGTTGCCGCCGTTGATCGTTACGATACGGAAGGACACTTCCTTTGCAAGCTCGTACAGAACGCGCCCCATCAGAATATTGGCGTTAAGACGCTCCTTGTTGATCTCGCCGCCGGAATGTCCGCCCTGAAGTCCACTGACCTTCAGCTCGAACACCTCACCGGACCGGGTTTCGTAAGAGAGCGGGAGGGAGCTTTGCGCGGTGATGCCGCCTGCGCAGCTTACGGTGAAGATGCCCTCCTCCTCGGAGTCGAGGTTGATGAGCTTTCTTG
>JAHHRG010000120.1 GCA_020025965.1 Sutterella sp. | reverse complement strand
CCCGATTTCTTGAAAAAACTTTTATTTTTTTACATCCGCTTATGATGTCGGTTTATTTGATCCCGATTTCTTTTGAGAAGCGTACAATGCGACGCATTGCCGGCAGACGAAGGATACGTTCGTCCTTTGAGGCATGGAGGGCATGGAGGAAAATTTGGTCGTGGCGAACGGGGTACGGAGACAAGTTGGCATAGAGATTCAGGAACGAGTAATCCTTTATTGCCGGAGATGCCGTGCCGTTACCGTTCATGGGGAATGATCCCTTATAGGTAAACGAGAAATCTTCCTGACGTAACGTTTTGGCTTTGAAAGTGATGTTGTAGCCATCGTCCTCGTGGGTGATGGTTATCTCACCACTGTCGAAAACGGCCGTTTTACAGTTGCCCTCGGCATCATAACTACGTCCTTCGCTCACGGTCAGATCCCACGTCAGGCCACGGGGCGATCGGGTGCTTGTGTAGGTGCCTTCGGGTGTACGCAGGTCTGTCTGCGGTTCGGTGGCTGCATACAGACAGATGATGGCAGCGTAACCTGCTTCCTTGTTGGCAGGATAGATGCCATTGTAGGTTCCTTCCATCTTGATGCTGGAAAAGGTCAGAAGATAATAGTAGTAGTTACTGCCGTCTTCGGCTGTGCGTGGACCGTAGTAGTAGGCGAAGGGAGCATAGCCGGCTGTAAAATTAACTGTGCCGATTTCGGGCCCTGCGACTTTGTTTTCGATGGGAAGTTCGCCTGTATAGTTGCCCGTGATCTTGAAGTTGTCGGTGGTCGTGCAGTCGAGCATGATTTTGTAAACAGATCCCGTATGCGAAAAGTTGATTGTACCGCCGTTGATCAGAGCGTAGGAGGTGATTTCGCCGGAATCGTTTTTCTTGCCGATGTTTGTGCCGGCAAGATAGCCGCTGAACAGGTAACCCGGATCGAATGTGCCGGACGTGTGTTGTCCGACTTCCCCTACGGTGTAGTCTCCGTCGGGTATGATCGGATCAATGACATTTTCGGCAACGAGCGTGCTCAAGTCGATGTTTACGAAGACATGTTCCTGCTCGTCGGATGCGAGACGCAAGATGTAGTTGTCCGAATCTATTTTATGCTGGTTGCCATGGTAGTCGCATTTGGCGATGGTGAACGTGGCGTCGGTGTCTCCGATCAAAGGTTCAGCGTGGTTTTCGAATTTCAGTTCTCCTTCATAGATGAAGTGGATTTTCGACTGGTCGTCCATCGTGAGGTGTACATCGATTCGATAGTTGTCGCCATGATGGCTTACCGTGGCAGTACCTTGCGACAAGGAGTATTCGGTGCGTTCTGGGGTCTTGCCCGTCAGGAAGTAGAAGGCTACATCGGTATTCTCGGTACTCATGTCGCCTTTGTTGTGAGTGTCGGTCAGAGTGTAGATGCCTTCGGGAAGCCGGGCTTTGTCGTCGTTCTGAGAAATGTCTCCCCACAAGTCGAGGCGGATCATCCAGCCGTTACCGAGTGCTGTGGTAGGATCCGTCGGATCAACACCCGTCGTACCGAACGACAAGTAGTAGTTGCCGATGTTGTTGTGGTCGATCTGACCATAGTAGCGGGCGTAGTTCACCTGCATGTTTTCGACCTCGACATCACCGCCAATGGTGTTGGTTTTGTTGGCGATGACCATTTTACCCTGAAAAGTCACTTTATAGGTGTTGTTTTGTTCATCTTGCAGGTATCCTGTGATGTCGTAACCCGATTTGATATGTCTGACGCGGACTTCGCCTCCTGTAATATAGAACGGCTCTCCTTTGGGGTAGCCGTTTTCGTCGGTTTGTTCAATTTTGCTGCTGCTTTTGGCGAAAGAGAAGAGTTGTCCCGTGGATTCGGCATCGTAGAGGTAGGTGCCTTCGGGAAGACGGGCATCCATAACGTTGTCGGTCAGCGTGGCATAAAGATCCAGAGTGAACGAATGACCTGCGTTCATGGCATAGCCATATTCGTCGAACTTGATGTCGCTCAACTTGATCATGTAGTTGCCGATCTGATCATCGGTGAATGAAATATAGTACAGACCGAGTGCTGAACTGGCTTTGATGGCCGTCTCGTAGGCGGGTTCGGGTTCCTTGGCAGAAAGCGTTGTGACCTTCAACGAAGAGATTGCACTGAAGGTATTTCGATGGGCGGCTACGGCAAGAATACGGTAGTGAGTTTCTGATTTGAGGTTGTCGAGAGAGATCTTAAGCCCTTCGGCGGGCAAATTGACGGCCGTGCCTTGACGCAGAATTTCTTCGGCGGTAAGGATCGGATCTTCTGAAGAGTTTCCCTCAAGCAACATGTAGGAACACTTTTCGGCATTTTCGGTCGTGAGGGTGAACTCGATCGAATTGGCGGTTACCGTTCCTCTTTCCAAGTTCACTTTCGGGGTGGCGGAGGGAATGTTGTCCGTTTCATCATCGTTGCACGACCATCCTGCAAATGCTGCGATGAGCACGAGGATCATAGAGGAAAACTTCTTCATGAGAAATGAATTTTTAATGCGCTGGCCCGTTCAACGTCAAATTATACATAAGTTTGATGATCCGTGAAGATACGGGCTGCGGGAGAGATTGAGGAAAACGATCTCTGCGCAAATCTTACGGAACGGTATTATGTGTTGATAAAGATTGTTTCATTGTTTACAAAAATACAAATTATTTTTTATGTGCGATTATAGTTTTGTAAATATTTATTACAAAGTAGGGGTTGTGTGTGTTTTATTTATTAATTAGAAGGTGCGCTGATGTTTGAATGTCGGGCATAAGTTTGGGTCGGATATAAAAAATCGGGAACAGCCGATGGTGTGGCGTTCCCGATTTCTTGAAAAAACTTT
>JAHHRG010000119.1 GCA_020025965.1 Sutterella sp. | reverse complement strand
CTTTTATTTTCTGGGTCTAGTATTTAACCAGACCATTATTTTGAAGCGCAAAATTATTCGCGCTTGCTATGAAAAATCCGCTGAATCGATTTAACGAATGAGGCGGTGATCTTAACCGAGGTGGATTGAGCCGCGGTGAGCACACAGAGAGGAGGACGACACACCCTCTTCCCTCTGCGTCACTACCACGGAGCAGTGCACCGGATACGCACCTAAAGGCAGGCTAAAGTTAAGCGATTGCGCTAAACTTTAGCGCCACGACATTAAACATAAATAGTTGGGGAAAACTATGTTCCAGCAAGAAGTCACTATCACCGCTCCGAATGGCCTGCACACCCGTCCTGCCGCTCAGTTCGTGAAAGAAGCCAAAGCATTCGCTTCCGACATCACGGTTACCTCCAACGGTAAGAGCGCCAGCGCCAAGAGCCTGTTCAAGCTGCAAACGCTGGGTCTGACCCAGGGCACCGTAGTTACCATCTCCGCCGAAGGTGAAGATGAGCAGAACGCCGTTGAGCATCTGGTAAAACTGATGGCTGAGCTTGAGTAAGCCTAACGGCTCACCACTCCAGGTTAAACCAGTCTAACGTCAAAGGTAGGGTTATGATTTCAGGTATCTTAGTTTCACCGGGCATCGCTTTTGGTAAGGCGCTTCTTCTCAAAGAAGACGAGATTGTCATCAGCCGTAAGAAGATCACTGCCGACGAAGTCGAGCACGAGATCGCCCGCTTCAAAGAGGGCCGCGACAAGGCCGCACAGCAACTGGAAGCCATTCGTCAGAAAGCCAGCGAGACTCTCGGTGAAGAGAAAGCGGCGATCTTCGAAGGGCACATCATGCTGCTGGAAGATGAAGAGCTTGAGCAGGAAATCATAGCCCTGATTAAAGATAACGGCATGAGTGCCGAAGCCGCCGCCCGCGAGGTGATCGACGGCCAGGCTACCGCGCTGGAAGAGCTGGACGATGAATACCTGAAAGAGCGTGCGGCCGACGTACGTGATATCGGTAAGCGTCTGCTGAAAAACATCCTCGGCATGACCATCATCGATCTGGGCGCCATTCAAGATGAGGTGATCCTGGTTGCCACCGATCTGACCCCGTCAGAAACGGCACAGCTGAACCTGGACAAAGTGCTGGGCTTCATCACCGATCTGGGTGGCCGGACCTCCCATACCTCCATCATGGCACGCTCTCTGGAATTACCGGCTATCGTCGGTACCAGCGATGTGACCCAGAAGGTACAGAACGGCGACTATCTGATCCTGGATGCCGTCAATAACAAGATCTACCTGAACCCGACCGCCGAGACTATCGATCAGTTGAAGGCCGTTCAGGCGCAGTACATCAACGAGAAAAACGAACTGGCCAAACTGAAGGATCTGCCTGCGATCACGCTGGACGGTCATCAGGTAGAAGTCTGCGCCAACATCGGTACCGTGCGTGACGTCGCCGGCGCCGAGCGTAATGGTGCCGAAGGTGTCGGCCTGTATCGTACCGAATTCCTGTTCATGGATCGCGACGCGCTGCCGACGGAAGAAGAGCAATTCCAGGCATACAAAGCCGTGGCCGAAGCGATGGGGTCGCAGGCGGTCATCGTGCGCACCATGGACATCGGCGGCGACAAAGATCTGCCTTACATGGATCTGCCGAAAGAAGAAAACCCATTCCTGGGCTGGCGCGCTATCCGTATCTGTCTGGATCGCAAAGAGATCCTACATACTCAGCTGCGTGCTATCCTGCGTGCTTCCTCCTTCGGCAAGCTGCGTATCATGTTCCCGATGATCATCTCGGTCGAAGAAGTACGCATGCTCAAGGCGGAATTGGAACTGCTGAAAGCGCAGTTGCGTGAAGAAGGTAAAACCTTCGACGAAACTATCGAAGTTGGCGTAATGGTGGAAACACCCGCCGCCGCGACCGTTGCCCACCACCTGGCGAAGGAAGTTGACTTCTTTAGTATTGGGACAAACGATTTAACCCAGTATACTCTAGCAGTAGATCGTGGCAATGAGCTGATATCTCACCTCTACAACCCGATGGCGCCGTCAGTGTTGACCCTGATTAAACAGGTGATCGATGCATCTCACGCGCATGGCAAGTGGACCGGCATGTGCGGTGAACTGGCTGGCGATGAGCGTGCTACACTGCTCCTGTTGGGCATGGGGCTTGATGAATTCAGCATGAGTTCAATCTCAATTCCGCGCATCAAGAAAATCATTCGCAATGCGAACTTTGAAGATGTGAAGGCATTGGCAGAAGAGGCGCTGCGTCAGCCGACGGCTGATGAATTGATGGGCGTGGTCAACAAGTTCATCGAAGAAAAGACCCTTTGCTAATGGCGAACGCTGGAACGCCGCCCAACATTACTTGCTTAGGAGAAGATCATGGGTTTGTTCGATAAACTGAAATCGCTGGTTTCAGACGACAAGAAAGAGACGGGCAGCATTGAGATTTTTGCTCCCCTGTCCGGTGAAATCGTCAATATTGAAGATGTGCCCGATGTCGTATTCGCCGAAAAAATCGTCGGCGACGGTATCGCCATCAAACCGACCGGCGACAAAATGGTAGCACCGGTCGACGGTACTATCGGTAAAATCTTTGAGACCAACCATGCTTTCTCTATCGAGTCCGATAGCGGTGTTGAGTTGTTTGTCCACTTCGGTATCGATACCGTTGAGCTGAAAGGCGAAGGTTTCAAACGCATCGCCGAAGAAGGGCAACGCGTGAAGAAAGGCGACGTGGTCATCGAGTTCGATCTGCCGCTGCTGGAGGAGAAGGCCAAATCAACGCTGACCCCAGTCGTGATCTCCAACATGGATGAGATCAAAGAGCTGATC
>JAHHRG010000118.1 GCA_020025965.1 Sutterella sp. | reverse complement strand
TACCAGAGCGACCCGTTGACCGCAGTCATCAAGTGGTCTCCGAATACGCCGGGCAGTTCCGGTTGCAGGAAGTTCAGGAGAACGCCGTTCGCACACAGGTATTTCCAAAATCCGGCAGAAGTAAAGTAATCGGACAACGGAAGTTCCGAAAGCACCGAGAGCCCCACTGCCGAGAACAGCACCACCGCCCAATAGGCGGGAAGAAGGCGAAGCAAACGGTGACGGATGAAACGCCAAGGCGAAGTACTGCGCCCGTAACTCTGCCACGCAAAGAATCCGCTCAAAGCGAAAAAGGCGTAGACCACGGTGTCCGCCCGTAACAGCATAGGCAGGTCAGACCCCGTGAGGCCGTTTGTGTGGTGCTGCACAATCAGCAACGCCAAGAGGTAACGCAACGCACCGATACTGTTCGCCGATACGCCGGATGAAGCGTTGCCCGTTTTAAGATGCTGAACAGTCATCAACGGAATCCTATATTTAGAGATTCTGGAGGTATTCAGCCAACTTAGCTACAGCACGGGCACGGTGAGAAATCTGATTTTTCACCTCTACGCCCAATTCAGCGAAAGTCTTGCCGGTCTCTTCGGGACTGAACACGGGATCGTAGCCGAAACCTTCAGTACCACGCTTTTCTGTCGAGATCTCGCCGTTCACCACGCCTTCGAACACGTGTTCCTCACCGTTCAGGATGAGAGCGATAGCGGTACGGAAACGGGCACGGCGGTTGTCGCTGCCTTGGAGTTCGGCGAGCAGTTTCTGGGTATTCGCTTCGGGATCGTGACGGTCGGGATAAGCGTAGCGTGCGGTATGTACGCCGGGAGCGCCGTTGAGCGCCTCTACTTCGAGGCCGGTATCGTCGGCGAAGCAGTTGAGTCCGTAACGGTCATACACCCAATGCGCCTTGATGAGTGCGTTGCCTTCGAGTGTGTCGGCGGTTTCGGGAATATCGTCGTGGCAGTCGATGTCCGCCAGGCTCAATATTTCCATACGGTCACCCAAGATGGCTTTGATTTCAGAAAGCTTATGGGCATTATTGGTTGCGAAAACTATTTTCATTTCAGATCAGTTTGAAAGGCGGTCCTGTCCGCAACGGACACAGGGAACACCTTGGATTTATAAATAAAGAAACGGCGAACTGCGGAACAACCGATGTCTTGTAGAAAACAGAGTTGCAGCGAGTTCGCCGTTATATGGATCAGGCATGGACTGCCTTGTCTTTTTTGTCGGCTTTGACTTTGATACGGTCAAATCCCTCACCATACACACCGATGACCTTGGACTGCGAAACGAACGCCGCCGGGTCTACATTCTGAATGATGCGGAAGATGGTCGTACTCTCACTCTTCTTGGCCAATACCACCAGAACCTTACGTTCTTCCTTCGTGTACCAGCCTTGCGCATCCAGCACAGTCACACCGCGGTGGGTCTTGTTGATTTCTGCCGCGATTTCATCGTAATGGCGGGAGAAAATCAGGAACTGTACAGACTGTCGCGCACGGTCGACTACGAAATCAAGCAACAGGCCTGTGATGACCAGGGTGCAGTAACCATAGAGCAGTTTCTCAATGGAACTCTGGGGCAACAGGAGTGAGGAAGTCACGATCAGGAAGTCGATGACAATGTTCATCTGACCCAAGGTCACGTCCTTGTACTTGTTGATGATCGCATTGATGATGTCGGTACCGCCGGTCGAACCGTTGCTGACGAACACCATACCGATGCCGAGACCTTCAAGCACCGCTGCCAAAAGGCAGGACATGAAGGGGTTGTTGTAGACCACATGGGGCAAATGGCTCTTGGGGTTCACCGAGACAAACATATCCGGATTGTTCGCGGCGAGGTCCCTCATGAAGTCCTGAGTCAGTCCCAAGATGAAGGTCAGCATGAACACGGCAAAGATCGTTTTCACGCAGAACCGCCAGCCTAAGACCTTCACGGCAATGATCAGCAACAGGATGTTGACCAGGAAGAAGGTGTATTGTACAGGAAATCCGGTACCATAGAAGATTATGGCTGCGATACCTGAAAGTCCACCGGTAGCCAGCTCATAAGGGAGCTGGAAACAGGTGAAACCGATAGCGTAGAGAAAGAGACCGAAGGTGATCACCAGATAGTCACGGATGTCCTGACCTAAAGTCCCTCTGAATTGTAATGTCATGTTTTGTGCAGAAATTACGGTTGGTCGAGTACCCTACTATTTTACCACAATATTGATAATACGTCCCGGTACTACGATCACCTTCACAATCTGCTTACCCTTGATCTGCTTCTGCGTCTTTTCTGAAGCCAAAGTGATTTCCTCAATCTGTTCCTTGGTCGCATCGGCTGCGAAATCGAGTGTAAAGCGGGTCTTACCGTTGAATGAAACGCTCAAAGTCTGACTGTCTTCCTTAAGATATTTCTCATCGAATACAGGCCAGGGAGCATCGCATACGGTGGTCTCATGACCCATGGTGTGCCACAATTCCTCACAGATATGAGGAGCGAAAGGAGCAAGAAGTGTAACGAACTGCTCCAATACCGCACGGCTGACGCACTTCTGCTGTGCCCATTCGCCGACTGCAATCATGAAAGCAGGAACAGAAGTATTGTAAGAGAACACTTCAATGTCTTCAGTCACCTTCTTGATGAGCTTATGGAGAGTCTTGAGGTTTTCCTTTGTAGGTTCTGCATCGGTAACAGCCCATTCGCCGTTCTTCGGGTAGAACAAGCCCCATGCCTTGCGGAGGAAGCGTGCGCAACCGTCAATACCGTTGCTGTCCCAAGGCTTGCTCTGATTGATCGGGCCAAGGAACATTTCGTACAGACGGAGGGTATCTGCACCGAACTTCTCAACGATCAGGTCGGGGTTTACCACGT